>NZ_JBWGIG010000015.1:0-150933 GCF_056312595.1 Pseudomonas sp. GYB4201
CCTGCATCGCGGCCAAGGCCGGCTCCTACCACGAACAGTGTAGGAGCCGACTTTAGTCGCGATGCAGGCGACGCCATTTCAAGACAGTTGCTGCTACGCAAGAGTGCGCAAGTCTTCGAAGAAGGGTTTGTCGCCGGCCACGTTGTCGGAAGCGCGAGGCAGCGCGGCGCTATCCTTGGTGGCCGGTTCCACGTACCAGTAGCAATGGCTGACCGCCCGCGTCACGGCCACGTAGGCCAGGCGCAGGGTTTCGTCCTGCTGGGCCTTGTCGTAGGCCTCCAGCTCGCCGGCCTTGCCCAACCCTGCCGCGCGGTACACCTGGTTCTTGTACGGCGAACGGGTGACGTGCTGGCAGTCGCCTAGCAGGAACACCGCATCTGCCTGCAGGCCCTTGGCGCTGTGGTAGGTCAGCTGCTTGATCTGCCGCTCGCCGGCGGGCCTGGCCTGGTCGCGCTGCAGCAGGGGCAACAGGTGCTCGGCGGCCGCGGCGCGGTCGCTGCCCTTGCGGAACAGCAGCAGTATCGAATCGCCGCGCTGGTAGTGCTCGGCCACGGTCAGGGCCATGGTCTCGTCGTCGCGGTCCAGCACCCGCACCGGCGTCAGCGTCTCGGGCTGCTCGCCAGCGGCGCGGGCCTTCTTGCCGGCGATGGCCGGGGCGTTGCGCACCAGGTGCTCGGCGGCGTCGATGATGTGCTGGTGGCTGCGGAAGTTGTCGGCCAGCATCACCCGGGTGGTGGCCGGCGACGGGAACTGCTTGGCGAACTCCATGAAATACTTCGGCGAGCTGCCACGCCAGCCGTAGATCGACTGCCAGTCATCGCCCACGCACAGCAGCGACGAATGTTGGGCCACACGGCCCACCGACAGCTGCGGGCCGCGGCTGCGGATCTCGCGCAAGGTGGCGCGCAGCCACGAGACGATCTGCGGCGACACGTCCTGGAACTCGTCGATCATCAGGTGCGACAGCGGCCGCAGCATCTCGTCGCCCAGCTGCCGCAGGTTCTCCGGGTTGTTCTCGCCGAACAGGGCGAACATGCGGTTGTAGGTCATCACCGGCGGCGACTGCTTGAGCAGATGCGCCTCGAACGCCTTCCAGTACAGGCTCAGGGCCTCGAAGAACAGCCGGTCGGTGTCGTCGCTGGGGAAGCTCATCTGGTTGACCGCTGCCGTGACGTCCAGCCCCAGGTTCTCGATGAAACCGGCGGCGCCGACGAAGCAGTCCAGCAGCGGCGCGGCCACCAGCTCACCCTTCACTTTATAGTCGAAGCCCGGCCCCGCCACGGCGTCGGCGGCCAGTGAGCCCAGCAGGCGGCGGGCCTGGGCGTAGTTTTCCAGCCAGATCACCGGCTTGGGGCAGAAGGCCTGGAACAGCGTGCGCTTGATCACCCACTCGGCCCACACCGGCAGCTTGGCGCCGGGGCGCTTCATCTGCTGGTCCTGGGACGGGTCGAAGCCCAGCACCACCCAGGCGTCCATCTCGGGAATATAGCCGTGGAAGTGGAAGCGGCTGCCGTTGATGTCCACGGTCTCGCGGCTGGGCTCGATGCCCTTGATTGGCCAGGCGCCGGCGTTGAACCACAGGTCTTCTACCAGGTCGCAGAGTTCTTCGTCGCGGCGCGACGACAGCTCGGTCACCGCCACGCGTTTCTGCACGTCGGGGTGGTCGCGGTCCAGTTCCTTGAGCTGCAGGGCCTGGCGGCGCAGCTGGCCGATCAGCTCGGCGAAGCGCTCGTTGCCCTGCATCAGGTCGCGGTAGGCCAGGTTCATCTGCTGGCGCTGGGCGTCGTTGAGGCGCAGGTCGAAGGGGTTGCTGTCGGCGTCTTCCTCGGCACCCGGCAGCGGCGCCTGGTTGCTGAGGTTCTCGAACGCACGCAGCTGGCCGAAGCCCGGCAGGCTGCGCACCAGCGGCAGGATGCGCGAGTGGAAGGTGCGCACCACCTCGCGCACCTGCTTGCCCGTGAGCTGATAGCCCCACAGGCCAAACACCTGCAGCACTTTATTGATGAAGTCCTTGCGCGACTCGCGGGTGAAGGTCACCACGGTCAGGGCATCCAGCTCCATGCCCAGGTAGTGGTGCAGCACCAGCATGCGCAGCACCAGCGAGGTCGACTTGCCGGCCCCGGCACCGGCGATCACGCAGGTGGACGGGGTGTCGCTGAAGATCAGCTTCCACTGTGCGGCGCTGGGTTGCGCCGCTGCCGGCAGGCGTTCGGCGACGTCGGCCTTGATGCGTTTTTTCAGCTCGGCGGTCAGGCCCAGCTTCCAGGCGTCGAACAAATAGTCGTCCACCCCCGGCACGCCGTGCTCGTCAGGGCGCGTGTCGCGGATCACCAGCACCTGCTGGCCCTCCTCAAAGCCCTCTACCCGCCCGCGCTCGTAGCCTTCGCGCAGGCCTTCGCCGTGGCCGCTGCGCTGGCCGGCGACGTGGCCATGGAACCAGGAGTCGCGGTGCTGCGCGCTGAGGCGGCTGAGGCCGCGGCCCAGCAGGCGCGCCACCAGGCGTTTGAGCAGGGGCAGTTGGGCGGGAGGGACAAGTTCTGCGGGGAGTTCGGACACGCGGGCACCAGCATGGATTCTGTAGCCTCAGACACTGCCAGCCAAACCTAGATGAATCAAGCGTTTACCACATAAACCTACAAACGGCCGCAGGACGCGTTCCGGACGCCGGAGACATATAACAGCTGGACGCAGCCTTTGGCAGCTGCTACGGGGATGCATCTATTTAGTTGATTGGTTTGGCGAATTTTTTACGCTTTTTTTCGATCTATGAAAGAGGGACACTAGCTCCGTGATTCAAATCTTCCACTTAAGGAGTGCACCATGATCCAGCTCAGACCTTTCGCGTCCTTGGGTGGCGCCAACCACGGATGGCTCGACGCCCATCACCATTTCTCGTTCGCCGAATACCATGACCCCAAACGCATGAACTGGGGCAACCTGCGGGTGTGGAACGACGACGTGATCGCCCCCGGCACCGGTTTCCCGCAGCACCCGCACCGCGACATGGAAATCATCACTTACGTGCGTGAAGGGGCCATTACCCACCAGGACAGCCTGGGCAACAAAGGCCGCACCGAAGCCGGTGACGTGCAAGTGATGAGCGCCGGCACCGGCATCGTCCACAGCGAGTACAACCTGGAAAAAGGCGCGACCCGCATCTTCCAGATCTGGATTATCCCGGACAAACGCGGCGAAGCACCGTCGTGGGGCGCCCGGCCGTTCCCCAAAGGCGAGCGTGGCGAAGGCTTCGTGACCCTGGCCAGCGGCCGTGCCGAGGATGATGTCAGCCTGCGCATCCGCGCCGATGGCCGCCTGGTGGCCGCGACGCTGAAAGCCGGCGAAACCGCCGAGTACGTGGTGGACGAAGGCCGCAAGGCCTACCTGGTGCCCGCCACGGGCGTGATCGAAGTCAACGGCGTGCGCGCCGTGGCCCGCGATGGCGTGGCGGTGGAAGACGAGCGTGTGCTGCGGGTAACCGCGGTAGAAGACGCCGAAATCGTGCTGGTGGACGTGGCGTAAACGAAAAAGGGCCTGCATTGCAGGCCCTTTTTTTATGCGGCAAGCGCGGCGTATCAGCTGATGGCGGCGTCTACCAGCACCTGCGCCTCGCCGACCAGGCGCTGCAGGTGCGCCTCGTCGACAAAGCTTTCGGCGTAGATCTTGTAGATGTCCTCGGTGCCCGACGGCCGCGCGGCGAACCAGCCGTTGGCGGTCATCACCTTCAGGCCGCCAATGGCCTGGTCGTTGCCCGGCGCGTGGCTGAGGATCTGCTCGATCTTCTCGCCCGCCAGTTCGGTGGACTTGACCTGCGCAGGCGACAGCTTGCCCAGCGCGGCTTTCTGCGCAGGGCTGGCCTTGGCTTCGACGCGGGTGGCGAACGGCTCGCCCAGGTCGCGGGTCAGTTCCTGGTAGGCCAAGCCCGGGTTGCGACCGGTGCGCGCGGTGATTTCCGCCGCCAGCAAGGCCGGGATCAGGCCGTCCTTGTCGGTGGCCCAGACGCTGCCGTCGCGACGCAGGAACGAAGCACCGGCGCTTTCTTCACCGCCGAAGCCCAGCGAACCGTCGAACAGGCCGTCGGCGAAGTATTTGAAGCCTACCGGCACTTCGTACAGGCGACGGCCCAGGCGCGCGGTGACGCGGTCGATCAGGCCGCTGCTGACCACGGTCTTGCCCACGGCAGCGTCGGCGCGCCACTGCGGACGGTTTTGGAACAGGTAGTCGATGGCCACCGCCAGGTAGTTGTTCGGCGCCAGCAGGCCACCGTTCGGGGTGACGATGCCGTGGCGGTCGTGGTCCGGGTCGCAGGCGAAGGCCACGTCGAAACGGTCCTTGAGGCCGATCAGGCCCTGCATTGCGTAGGGCGAGGACGGGTCCATGCGGATCTGGCCGTCCCAGTCCACGCACATGAAGCGGAACGTAGGGTCGACGTGGGTGTTGACCACGTCGAGGTTGAGCTTGTACTGCTCGGCGATGGCCGACCAGTAGTTGACCCCGGCGCCGCCCAGCGGGTCGACGCCCAGGCGCAGGCCGGCGCCACGGATGGCGTCCAGGTCGATGACGTTGCCCAGGTCCGCCACGTAGGTGTTGAGGTAGTCGTGGCGGTGGGTGGTGCCGGCCTTCAGGGCCTGCTCGTGGCTGATGCGCTTGACGCCCTTGAGGCCGTCGGCCAGCAGTTCGTTGGCCTTGGCCTCGATCCACTTGGTCACGTGGCTGTCAGCCGGGCCGCCGTTGGGCGGGTTGTACTTGAAGCCACCGCTTTGCGGCGGGTTGTGCGACGGGGTGATGACGATGCCGTCGGCCAGGCCCTGGGTGCGGCCCTTGTTGTAGCACAGGATGGCGTGGGACACGGCCGGCGTGGGGGTGTACTCGTCGTTGTGCGAGATCATCACCTGCACGCCGTTGGCGGCCAGTACTTCCAGGGCGCTGGCGGCGGCCGGGGTGGACAGCGCGTGGGTGTCGGCGCCCAGGTACAGCGGACCGTCGATACCCTGGGCCTGGCGGTACAGGCAGATGGCCTGGCTGATAGCCAGCACGTGCCATTCGTTGAAGCTTGCATCAAAGGAACTGCCACGGTGGCCGGAGGTGCCGAACGCTACGCGCTGGGTAGACTCGGCGGCGTCGGGCTGGACCGTGTAGTAGGCGGTCACCAGTCGCGGAATATCGACCAGCACGCTGGCTGGAGCTGGCTTACCCGCCAATGGACTGAGCTTCATGCATAACCTCGGAAAAGGGAAATCGGGGACACGTGGGGTCAGTTTACTGGCAGTTCGACCTCGACGCGACGGGTTCGATCCCCTCCCCGCATGAAAATTGACACATTGGCAGCCCCCACAGGTTCAGTTGACCTGCCACCACCGTGGCAACAACGCCTTCACCCGCCCCTCGCTGAAGCGGTCGTCAATCAACATCACCACCCCGCGATCCTCCTGCCCACGGATCACCCGCCCTGCCGCCTGCACCACTTTGTGCAACCCAGGGTACAGGTAGGTGTAGTCGTAGCCGGCGCCGAAGATCTCGCCCATGCGCGCCTTCAACTGCTCGTTCACCGGGTTGAGCTGGGCCAGCCCCAGGGTGGCGATAAAGGCGCCGATCAGGCGCTTGCCCGGCAGGTCGATGCCTTCGCCAAAGGCGCCGCCCAGCACGGCGAAGCCAACGCCCTGGCTGTGGTCGCTGAACTGGCCGAGAAAATCGCGGCGCTGCGCCTCGTCCATCTTGCGCCCCTGCAACCACAGCGGCACTTGCGGGTGCCGCTCGGCCAGCACCTCGGCCACCTGCTGCAGGTAGTCGAAGCTGCTGAAGAACGCCAGGTAGTTGCCCGGCTGGCGGGCAAACTGCTCGGTGATCAGGTCGGCGATGGGCGCCAGGGACGCCTTGCGGTGGTTGAAGCGCGTGGAGATGCTGTCGACGATGCGCACCTGCAACTGCTCGGCGCTGAACGGCGACTGCACGTCGATCCACGCACAGTCCGCCGGCAGCCCCAGCAGGTCGGCGAAGTAGCGCCGCGGGCTCAAGGTGGCGGAAAACAGCACGGCACTGCGCGCCGCCGCCAGCCGCGGGCCGCTGAGCGGGGCCGGCACCACGTTGCGCAGGTTCAGCTGCGCCTGGCGCCGCCGCCCTGCCCCTTCGCGCTGCTGGATGTCGAACACGTAGTGCTCGCCGTACAGCTCGGCCACGCGGGTGAACTGCAGCGCGTCGAAGTAGAAGTCCAGCCAGGCGCGGTCCAGCCCTTCGGGCTGCTCGTTGAACAGGTCGCCGATGGCGCTGACGCAGTGCAGCAGCGCCATGACGAACTTGTCCGGCAGGTGCGCATAGGCCTGATACGGCCCCTGCTGGTCCTTGTACAGTGCGTTCCACTCGCGGTTGAGGCGCTGCAGCGGGTTTTTCAACGCCGCCGGTGGGTCGCGGCGCAGCGCGCCCAGGTGGTACTGGTCGAGGCTGGCGCTGTACATGCCGCGAGTGCGGTCCACCAGGTTGTGAGCTTCGTCGGCCAGCAGCGCCAGGCGCCACTGGTTGGCCTGGGCCAGGCCGAACAGCAAGGCATTGAGGTCGAAGTAATAGTTGTAGTCGCCGATCACCACGTCGGCCCAGCGCGCCAGTTCCTGGCTCAGGTAATACGGGCACACCTGATGGGCCAGGGCCACCTCGCGCACCGCCTGCTGGTCTTGCAGGCGCACGTTGACCGCGGCGGCGCGGGCGGCGGGCAAGCGGTCGTAGAAGCCTTTCGCCAACGGGCAGGAGTCGCCATGACAGGCCTTGTCCAGGTGCTCGCAGGCCTTGTCCCGCGCCACCAGCTCCAGGCTACGCAGGGGCAGGTTCGGGGCGCTGTCGCCCACCTGCCGCAGCGCCTCCAGGGCCAGCTGGCGGCCTGGGGTTTTCGCGGTGAGGAAGAAGATCTTGTCCAGCTGCTGCGGCACCAGCGCCTTGAGCAGCGGGAACAGCGTGCCCAGGGTCTTGCCGATGCCGGTGGTGGCCTGGGCCATCAGGCAGCGGCCGGTGCTCACGGCCTTGTAGACGGTTTCGGCAAGGTCGCGCTGGCCCAGGCGGAAGTCGCCATGGGGGAACTTCAGCTCGCGCAGCGCCTGGTCACGCTCGGCGGCGCGCAGCATCTCCGCGCGCGCCCAATTGAGGAACAGCGCGCACTGCTGGTGGAAGAACGCCTCCAGCTCTGCCGCCTGCCAGCATTCCTCGATCAGGGTCTGACGGTCGCTGTCGACGTCCAGGTACACCAGCGCCAGGTTGAGCTGCGCCAGCCCGTCGCGCTGGCACAGCAGCCAGCCGTACACCCGGGCCTGGGCCCAGTGCAGGTGGCGGTGGTTGGCGGGCTGGCGCTCCAGGTCGCCGCGGTGGGTCTTGATCTCTTCCAGGCGGTTGCGTGCCGGGTCGTAGCCGTCGGCGCGGCCGCGCACACGCAGCGCCTGGTACTCGCCCTCCAGCGCCACTTCGCTCTGGTAGCCGGCACCGCGCCCGGCCGTGACCCGGCGGTGGCCGGCCATGCCTTCCTGGGCGGTGGGCGACGGCGTGAAGCGCAGGTCCAGATCGCCCAGCTTGGCGGTGAATTCGCACAGGGCGCGCACGGCGATGCGGTAGATCACGGCTGCGCCCACTGCACGTAGCAGACCTGCACCGGCATCTGGTGGCGGGCGCAGAAGTCCAGCCAGCGCAGTTGGTTGTCCTGCAGGCGGTCGCCCGGACCCTTGACCTCGATCATCTGGTAGCGGCCCTCCTCGGGCCAGAACTGGATCAGGTCGGGCATGCCGGCGCGGTTGGCGGCAATGTCCTGCAGCAACCGTTCGAAGCAGTGCTGCAGGTGCGTGGCGGGCAGGCAGCGCAGGGCCAGTTCCAGCAGCTCTTCGGTCAGCGCATGCCAGTACACGAACGGCGACGCCAGCCCCCACTTGTCGCGGTAGCAGGCGCGGATGCTGTGCTGGTAGCGGCCGTCGTGCAGTTGCGCCAGGCAGGCTTCGAACAGCGCCGCGCGGCGCTGGCGGAAGTCGGGCTGGTGCAGGTCGGTGGGGCCGCTTTGGAACGGGTGGAAGAAGGCACCCGGCAACGCCGCGAAGATGGCCGGCCAGCACAGCAGGCCGAACAGCGAGTTGATCAGGCTGTTCTCCACGAAATGCACTGGCGCCCCTGGCTGATGCAGGTGCAGCGCCACCCGCTGCTCGACACTGAGGTCGGGCTGCTGCGGCAACGCCAATTGCCATTCGTTGACCGCCGCCTTCGGCGCCTTGGGCAGCGCCGGCAGCCCCAGCTTGCGCCGCAGGCGCGGCAGCACGCGGGGAATCTGTTGGGCTTCGGCAGCGCTTTCCGGCGCTGCCAGGGCGCTTTCGGCCAACGCCAGGGCCTGTTGGTACTGCTCGCACAGTTCCAGCACCCGCACCCGCCGGGCGCGCGCGCCGGGGTAGGCGCACTGGGTATAGATGGCCAGGGCGTGCTCCATCAGCCCCTGGCGCTCGCACTGCTGGCCCACCGCAAACAGCAGCCGGTCACGACGGCCCTGCAGCCAGGGGTTCGCGCTATTCAGGGCGGCGATGCGCAGCAGCAGCGGTTCCAGCAACCCGCCCTCTTCCAGCGCCTGGCGGCAGCCTTGCAGCTCGAGGCAGAAGTCGATGTCGGCGCGGCTCTGCAGGCCGCGTGAGGCCGGGTCCAGCTCCACCTGTTCATAGCGGTAGATACCCAGGTCGGCCAGCACAAACTCCGACCAGTCCTGGCGCAGGTTGCCGAAGAACAGCAGGCGCAAGCGGTCACACAGCGGCCGCACCGGCAGGGAATAGACCTGGTCGTCCAAATTCGGGCACCAGGCGGCGAACGGCTGGGGCGCTGGCGCTGCGTCCAGCAGTTCCGCGAGCATCTGCTCCTTGCGCAGGGATGCGCGGCTGACCTGCCCCTTGAACAGCGCCAGCAGCTCGGTCTTCTGCAGCACCTCGAACAACTGCGCCAGCGACAATGGCGCGCCACTGTCCACCCAGCCGGCCTGCAGCAGCGGTTGCACCGCCTCCCGGGTCGGACCGATCTCGCCGTACACCAGCTTGCTGGCCCGGTACAGCGGGCCCTTGCGCATCACCATGCGCACCAGCAGCGCCTGGGCGCCGCGCGGCAACTGCACGAAGCCGTCGAGGAAACGCTGCTCCTCGTCGTCCAACAGGTCGGCGTAGCGCCGCCCCAGCCAGTCCAGCACGCGCTGGAAGTTGATGAGGTAGTAGAACGGGTCGTCGAGGTTGCCGGGGGTCACGATCTGTACAAGTGCCGAGGGGAAAGGCACTGGTTATACATACAGACCCACCCTTTTGGCAAAGCCTTTTGGACCGGTGGCCGGTTCAGGGGCTGGCGGTCTCCAGCCGCTTGCGCTCCTCGCCAAACGCCTCGGCCAAGGCCTTCATCAGCGCCTGCAAGCCCTCGTTGTCCAGGCCCAGGGCGTTGATGCGCAGGTAGCGATCATGCAGCCCATGGGCGCTGAACAGCGGCCCCGGCTCCACCACGTGCCCTTGGGCCAGCAGGCGTTCGAACACCCGGCGCATGTCCAGCGGAAAGCGGCTGCGCAACCACAGGCCAGTGCCGCCCGCCGCTTGCACGGCGATCAGGTAGCGCCCCAGGCGGTTTCGCACCTGGCGGTCCAGGCGCCACAGCTGTTGCTGCAGGTGCATGCGCAACGCCGGCAGGTGGTCGTCGAGCACGCCTTGGTCCAGCAGGCGTGCCACGGCTTTCTGGCGCAGCGGCGGCAGGCGCATGGCGCGCCGCTGGAACGCGGTGACCAGGGCCCGCGCCGCCCCAGCGGCCAACAGGTAGGCAAACGGCGCTTCGGCGCCCAGCCAGGGCTCCAGGGAACCGATCACCAGCACCCGCTGGGCCGCCATGGATTCGCGCAGGCTGCGCCCCGGTTCGAAGCCCAGGGCGCCCTGCACGTCGTTCTCCAGCAGCCACACGTCGTAGCGGGTGAGCAGCAGCGCCAGGCTGTCGAGGTCAGCGGCCGGCATTCGCGAGCCCTGCACGCTGCTGAAGCCGGCATCCATCACCAGCAGGCGCACCGGCACGGCATCCAGGTGCTCGCGCACGCAGTTCAGGTCCAGGCGGCCATCGTCGGCCAGCGGCAGCTCGATGATCCGCGCCTTGGCCAGGCGCAGCGCCTGCAGGATCAGCGGGCAACAGGGCGACGCCACCAGCACCGGCTCATCGGCCAGCACCAGCGCCTCGAACAGGATGTCCAGCAACCCGCGCAGGTCGTTGCCCAGGTACACATGGTCACCGTGCCAGGCGTGGCGCGGGCCCTGGGTGTAGCGCGCGGCCAGGGCGCGGCGCAGCTCCGGGTCGCCGCAGGGGTGCCAGGCCGGTGCCGGCAGGTTGCCGTATTGGCGCTGCACCTGGCGCTCCAGGCGCAGCAGCGGCACGTCCAGGGCCAGCAGGGCTGCCTGGCTGCCCACCTGGCGGCGGTGCTCGGCCTGGATGCGCTGCAGCAGGTCACTGCCGTCCTTGGCCGGGATGGCCCGGGCCGGTGGCCGTGCGTAATAGCCGGACTTGGCCAGGGCGTAGACCCGGCCCTCGTTTTCCAGCAACGTGTAGGCGTACTGGATGGTGGACACCGACACGCCCAGGCGTCCGGCCAGCGAGCGCAGCGACGGCAGCTTGAACGGCACCCCCGGCTCGCCGGCATCCACCAGCGCCGACAGGTAGCGATACACCGCCTGGTAGGCAAAACCCTGCAGAGATTTGATGGTCATCAGCGGCCACACACCCGTTCCAGTGAAGTTGTCCCGGTAACCGGGTCCAGCGTCGGCACCCGGGCGCCGTCCGGATCACTCGCCCGCAGGCGCGCAATCAAGGTCTGCGGCCCGGGGCCACAGGCGCTGCGCTGGCCATACAAGCGGCGCAGCGCCACGATCGGCAGGCCACTGGTGTCAGCCAGCCAGCGCGCAAGACGCTCGTCGTTGCGGGTGCCCTGCAGCACCTGATGCAGCGTGGCCAGGCTGTCGACCCGCCGCGGGTGGCACCGCTGCAGGTAGGTCGCCAGGTGCCGGCCGCTGTCGACGAAGGGCGCATGCAGCATGCACACCAGTTGCACGTCCTCCACCTGGTAGGCGGCCCGCCCATGCTCCTCGGCCAGCGCCCGGCGCTCCTGCAGCTTGTGCGGGTCGTCGTAGGCCGACAGCATCAGGTCCACCAGGTGCCCCGGCGAGCCTTTGCGCAGCATCAGCTGGCGCGCCGCCGCGAGGTATTCCGCGACCCCTTCGCCATAGCTGCGCTGCTGCAATTTTTCCGCGCCCAGGCCGCGCAGGTGCGCCATCAGCAGCGGGTTGGCGCACGCCGTCTCGCTGAAGCCCATGGCCAGGGCGGAAAAGCGGAAGCCCAGGAACTCCACCAGCAGGCGCCAGTGCTCGTGGGGCGCGGCGGCGAGCAGTTCGTGCATGTCCACCCGGCACACCAGTGCCTTGCGCCGCGACCGTGGCAGGCGCCGGGTCACCAGTTTTTCCCCATACAACTGCCGGTGGAACGCTTCGCCCACCAAGGCAATGACCTCCAGGGCTGCCTCGCCCTTGTCCCGTGGAGCCTCCGCCGCGCCGAGACCGGCCTGGCGCGCGGCGTGCAGCCCCCAGGCCAGGTAGCGGCGCCGGCGCCCGGGCGGCTGGCCACAGACCAACGCGTGCACGCCGCCGCTCCAGGCCATGACGCGCTGATAGAAGTCGGCACGGCCCAGGTAACAGCCGTGGCACAGGCCGACCCGGCCCTGCCCACCGCCCAGGTGCCCGGCCACCAGGAAATCCGTGCGGTTGCGCAGGCGCGTAGCGGCGGACAGCGGTGCCAGCGGGTCGTAGGGCTGTACCTGCTGGTCATCCACCACCAGCAACTCCACCCGCGGGTCGTCGTGCAACGACAACGCCGCATAGCCGCGCTCGATGTTGGCCATCACCTCGTCGCCCATGCCCGAGTGCCGGTAGGTGGCCACCCGCAGCAGGAAGGTCGCCGGGTAGCGCACCGCCAGGCTCAGTTGCGCCGCGCGCACCATGGCCAGGCACTGGCCGCTGGTGCTGCCGCCGCCGTGGGCCACCAGCACCTTGAACTGCGACAGCCGGTCCAGCCCGCCGGCGGCCACGCCAATGCGTTGCACCAGCAACTGCAACGCGGCCCGCTGGGCGTGGGTAAAGTGCGCCAGCAAGCGCTCCAGCACCTGCTGGTAGATGCCGTTCATGGCTTCGCGATGGATAACGCTGACGTGATGGATTGACACGCATGACACCGATAAGTGGAGTGGTGATTGACCCTCGAGATGGTAGGTGGGGTGGCTGGGGGAAAAACAGTGACAGTAAAAGCGCAAAAACCAGTGCAGATGCCAGGTATGGCAAGGCACCAACGGCAAAAGCGCCAGCCTAGAGGGCTCGCGCAACCGCCAGAGGCAAATTTGTAGGAAATTTCGGAGGAAGTTACGGAAGGATCTGGCGGTTATTTGGGAAGGATTTTCAACCCAACCCCCATCCCCAGACAAACAAACAAGGCTGGCAACGCCTATGGCCCAGGCCATGGCACGGTGCAACAAATGTAGATGCTGCCGCCAGGCTGCGTCGCGCCGTGCGGACGGCGCTCGATCTTGGGCGCGCCCCATAAACCCAAGCCGAGCCCGGGGCGCTCATGACGCGGCCTTCGGCCGCTGCTACGGGTGGAGTAGTTACTCAGGCGAGGCTCAACGCAATCCGCCCGCCGCATGGGCACTCGTCCATCAACTTGTGCGCCTCCACGAACTGCTCGAAGGCGAACACCCGGGTGATCTGCGGCACCAGCACGCGGTCTGCGGTCAGCTGGTTGATCTCGCGCAGCGCACGCTGCAACGCCGCCTGGTCCTGGCTGATGCCCAGTTCGGGCTTGCCGGTGAAGTTGCCCAGGCAGTGCACGTAGAACTGGATGTTCTTCTGGAACGCCGCACACGCCGGGAACGGGGTCTGGTTGCCGCCCTGCAGGCCGTACAGAATCAGGCTGCCGCGCGGCGCCAGCACATCACCCAGGATCGACATCTGCGGGCCGCCCAGGCCGTCCAGCACCATGTCCACGCCGCGGTTGTCGGTGTACTTGTTGATGGCCATCAACAGGTCCTGCTCTTCGGTGACGATGACCTTGCTGGCGCCCAGCGACAGCAGGTAGTCACGCTCATCGGCAGACTTGGTGGCGGCAATCACCTTCAGGCCCAGGGCGTTGCCCAGCTGCACGAAGGACGGGCCGGCGCAGTGGCTGGCATCAGTGACCAGCGCAGTCTGCCCCGGCTTGGCGCGGGCCAGCTCGGTGTAGGCAAACGACGCGATCAGGTACGGCGTGTAGTGCACCGCCGCTTCGACGGGCGTGAGCACATCGGGGTAACGCGTCAGGGCCAGCGCCGGCAGCACGATGACCTCGCCGTACACCGGGTACTGGTTGGGGCTCTCGGCCGGGAAGCTGGCGACCTTGTCGCCCACCGCGAAGCCTTCGACGCCGCTGCCGACCGCTGTCACCACACCGGCCATCTCGTGGCCAAGGCCTGCGGGCAGACGTGCCTGGGACGGGGCCAGGTTCTGGCGCCAGAGCACGTCATACCAGCTGATGCCGATGGCTTCGACGCGCACCTGCACTTCGCCCGGGCCGGGCAAGGCGGCCGCATGCTCTTCGCACTTGAGCACTTCGGCCGGGCCAAACTTGTGAAAACGGATCGTGCGGGACATCGCAAACCTCGCCTTTTTAACCTCTAATGCCATGAACTCTATCCGGGCTTTACCGGTTAGACCACCCGTGGCCATTAATAGTCGACATGCCTGACATTGATTGCGCGATGACTTGCGCGCCAGGCAAAACTGAATTTACCCGTGCAGATTAACAGCCTTTGCCCGTAAGATTCATGCATGAACCATTTGTCACCCTTGCATTGAAGCGAGCCCGATGAATCGAAACGACCTGCGCCGCGTCGACCTCAACCTGCTGATCGTGTTCGAAACGCTGATGCACGAGCGCAGCGTGACCCGCGCCGCCGAAAAACTGTTCCTCGGCCAACCCGCCATCAGCGCCGCGCTGTCGCGCCTGCGCGGGCTGTTCGACGACCCGCTGTTCGTGCGCACCGGGCGCAGCATGGAACCCTCGGCGCGCGCCGTGGAAATCTTCGCCCTGCTGTCGCCGGCCCTGGACTCCATCTCCACCGCCGTCAGCCGCGCCTCGGAATTCGACCCGGCCACCAGCACCGCGGTGTTCCGCATCGGCCTGTCCGACGACGTCGAATTCGCCCTGTTGCCGCCGCTGCTCAAGCGCCTGCGCGCCGAAGCCCCGGGGATCGTCCTGGTGATTCGCCGCGTCAACTACATCCTCGCCCCGCCGCTGCTGGCCTCGGGCGAAATCTCCATCGCCGTCAGCTACACCAGCGACCTGCCGGCCAACGCCAAGCGCAAGGTACTGCGCCGCAGCCGCCCCCGGCTGCTGCGCGCCGACACCATGCCCGGCCCCATCAGCCTCGACGACTTCTGCGCCCGCCCCCACGCACTGGTGTCGTTCGCCGGCGACCTCAGCGGCTTCATCGACACCGAACTGGAAAAACTCGACCGCAAGCGCCACGTAGTACTGGCGGTGCCCCAGTTCAACGGCTTGAGCACCCTGCTGGCCGGGACGGACATTGTCGCCACGGTACCGGACTACACCGCCGAGGCGCTGACCGCGGCCGGTGGGGTGCGGGCTGAAGATATGCCGCTGGAGATGCCGGGGTTCGAGCTGCACATGGCGTGGCGGGGGGCGCAGGATAATGATCCGGGGGAGCGGTGGTTGAGGTCGCGGATTCAGATGTTTTTTGGGGACCCCGATAGTTTGTGACCGAGTTCCACTAACTTCCATTAATTACTTACAAAACAACAATTTAGCGCTAAATCTTGTCCGCTGCCGTCCGTCCAAATCCACTGATTTCCAAGACCTCTGGGGGTATATTTAGGGTAACTGTTCATTTTACGAAAACGGTACCCCCAGCAAATGCCCCCTGACAGCCCCCCCGCTTTTCGGCGCAAACTCAGCGACGCCTTCGTCCGCTCGGTGGACCAATCGGGCAAATACGCCGATGGCGAAGTCCCCGGCCTGTTCCTCCAGGTGAGGACCTCGCTGAAAGCTGGCAAGCCGGCGTCCAAGTACTGGCGGCTCAAGTACCGCCTGCACGGCAAGGAAAACCTGTTTGCCGTCGGCCGCTATCCGGACATTGGCCTCAAGGAAGCACGCGACATCGCCCGCGCGGCGCGACGCGACGTGGCCAACCATATTGCCCCGCTCAAGGCTAAGACGGCCAAGCTCGAGGCCCAGTTGCTCAACGAGGCGCGCACCTTCCGCTACGTCGCCGAGCAGTGGCTGAACTTCAAGTCCGCGGAACTGGTGACCAAGTCCGTCTCCGGGTTCACCGGTGCGCTCAATAATCACGTCCTGCCGCGCATCGGCGACAAGCCGGTCAGCGAGATCAAGCTGGAGCACATCACCGCCATCCTCACCGAGCTGCGCCGCCAGCGCATCATGGCCATGGCACGCCGAGTTCGCACCATCATCCGCGCGGTGCTGGGATTTGCCGAAGGGCGCGGCTGGGTCGAGCGCAACGTGGCGCTGAGCAACATCGAGGAACTGAAGATTCGCCATGTGGTGAGCAGCAACCCGGCGATCGAGCGGCCGGCGGACCTTGGCCGCTTTTTGCTGCGCCTCGACGACCGTAGCACCGGCGCCGTGGCAGCGGCCATGCGCCTGCTGGTGATGCTGCCGGTGCGTCCCGGTGAGCTGGTCAGGATGCGCTGGGAGGACATCGACCTAGTCGGCGCCGACTGGCGCTATGTGGTCAGCAAAACCAAGCACCTGGACCGTAGCAAGCACATCGTCCCCTTGCCCGAGCAGGCCCTGGTGCTGCTGCGCGAGCTGCGCAAGACGCGTGTGGTGGATGATCAGGGCAACGGCTGGGTCTTCGACTCGCCAGTCTATCCCGGCCGGCCGATCAACCCGACCTCCATGCTCAAATCGTTTCAGAAGATCTGGCCGGAGTACGACATCACCGCCCATGGATTCAGGGCCACCTACCGCACCATCGCCCATGAACACCTGGGCATCGATCCTATCGTGCTGGAGCTGTCGCTGTCACACCGCATGCCGGGCGCGCTGGGCGCGGTGTATGCGCGTGCGCAACTGCTGGTGCAGCGCCGGGAAGCCGCCCAGCAGTGGGCTGACTATCTGGACCGGTTGCGCAAAAACGCCGGGGCGGATGTGTCGGATTGACGTCTTAAAGCTGCTTTTAGACCGATTAGTCGAGACGGGCATGTCGCTACCGCCCTTCACGATGGACAGGCGGCGTGGGGTGATCGGTGAATGATGGAATGTTTGCTGTCCGGAACCGACACGATCCTCCCTCATTGCGCTGTCACCAGGCTGCGCGGTCTCGCTAGCGCCTGCCGGTGTCGTTGTCCGTCGATGTACCTGCTGCGACTACACAGGTGAGGGTGAGTGCATGCGGATGGCGTCCAGGGCCAGCGTCCAGCAACCTGCGCTGGCTCAATCACCGCGAGTTGAACGTGTTGCGCATCATCACCCAGATCATGCCTCACCCGTCCCGCCCCCATCTCCAGCTAAGCTCCTCCAATTCCCGGGCGCTAGCAGGCATGCCACTGGCTCCGTTGATTGCCTTCCCGTCGGCAAGGCGCGAAGAAAACAGTCATGAGCACAAGCTAGTGTGGTCTTATGACTCAGGCGTGCCGTTGACGCTTGGCCAGGCGACACACAATGAGAACGCCAGAGGCGTTTGGGCAGACACTTCAGCTGGCAACCGCAGAGCTTCGAGACGTCATCCGGGAAAATGCTCGGCTGGCCTTGGCCGGCGAGACCCGCACCGCCTCAGGGATTACAGCCCAGCATCGGGAGGTCGAGACCTTGCGTCGTCGCCTGCCCTTAGTCAAGACGGTGAAATTCGGAAGCGGCCGCCTCACAAATTAGAACGGCATGACACCGTCAGCTTTACGAAAGCGCCACCCTCCTGCTGCTCTGCTAAAACCAAGCTGAGACAATTGATGAGGCCCAACGACTTTTTAGGATTTGCTCTGCTTTTGAGGTTTTTACCGCAACAACCTTTCCGTCAACGATGGTCACGTTCACGTACCCCTGATCATTCAACTGAAGGAGCAGCGTGAAATCCAGCGGGTTAACGGGGCGCGGATAATCCTCAGCGAGCGAGGACAAAAGCGTTTGAGCTTGGGGTTCGAGCATGAAGGTGTGCCGATTGAGTTCTTAATCGCAATCTACCTCCCCCCACTCTCGGAGTTCATCCAGGACTTGCTCGGCGTGGAGGGTTTAGCTGGCGCTGATGGTAGGCGACACAGAGTGATGACTGATAATCAAAGTTTGAACCGCACCCGAATGGTACTCGTGGCGACTTGACGATCTACCGTGACCGAGTCATTCCCGAAACCCGAATAGCTCTTTACCAGTCGCATTCCCAGTCCGGTACCGGTAGGTTTCGGATAGGACTCCGGAAAGCCGGCGCCTTCGTCTGCAACGGTGATCAGCGCATGATGCTCGGTTTCCTGGACATCCACGATTATGGTGCCTTTGCCATATTTGAGCGCATTCGTTACTAGCTCAGAGATGACCAGCCCTAGAGGTGCCATTCTTTCCGGCGCAAGCAAGAATGGATCAACGTGAAGAATGATTTCGCGATCCCCGAAGGCTTTGCGGATGTCCTCCAACAGTGCCTCCAGATACCCTTGCGCACTGACGCCCTGATCACAAGCGCCCTGGTAAAGCCTCTCATGTACAGAGGCGATGGTCAGCACACGACCCGCAGCGGTTTGAAGCTGTTGCTTTACGGCTTCGTCCCCAGCAAGGTTGGCTTGCAACAAGAGCATGGTATTGACGAGGTGCAGGCTACTCCTAACCCGGTGATGAATCTCTTCCAGATGAAGATCACTTCTCGCCAACTTGTTGTGCTGAAGCTCGATGAGAGAAGCGAGTTCTGCCTGGTGATTGCGCCGCTCGGTGACGTCACGAGAGACCGCGATGATTTTCTCAATTCCGCCATCTGCGCCAAAAATGGGGGCAGTTGTGACGTCCCACCACTTCGGCTGTCCTTTGGCCGTGGGGCAAAACGACTCCAAAACGCACGGACTCGCCGTTCGAAACACGCTGTACTGCGTCAAGGACGGTCTGTTTAGATTCGTCCGGCCATAACTGTACCCATGGTTTCCCGTAAATGCGATCCAAGCTGTCGATTTCCATCTGACAGAGGCCCGTTTCGTTGAAGAATTCAACGTCCCCTTTTAGCGATAGGATCTTCACGCAGTCTGGGCTGGCGTTTAGGATGCTCTCGGAATAGAGCTGATTTCCCTTGGCCTCTTGGTCAGCAATTTTGCGGTCCACTGCCATGGATATCACACTGGCAATGCCCTCCATGAAGACCAAGTCGCTTTCGATGAAATCGTCGCCATCGCTAATGTCGGCTTCCAATACGCCGTAGGGAACAGAGCTGCCCCGGATCGGGACATTGATAGCACGCTCAATCCCGTACTTTTTCAGCAATGATGGGGTTCTGAATCTGTGCTCTTGGCCCAGATGATTGGAAATGACAGGACGATTGGTTGCGAACGCATACCCTGCAGGGCTGGCTTCATCAGCGCCCACCCGGGCATTGCCTATATCCTCCTCATTCCAACCCACCCCGTGGGACAGAACGAAGTCGCCATCCTCGGGGCTCACCCTCAAGATCTTGGCAAAGCGCGTGTTCATTCCCCGAGCAACGGTGGCGCATGCACGCGTTAGCAGGTCATCAAGCGCTGAGCTGTTCAGCGACTTGACGCCAAACTCGACAACCAGCTCATGCTGTTTTCTAAGCCTTGTCTGGCAAATCTGTAACGCCGCACGTACTGTTTCGTCAGCTGACATTTCTTGCATAGGCGTTCCAGAGGAGCGATGTCGTCCCCGTACATCCTTTGTCAGAGGTGTGCACGTGAAATCTGTTTGGAGGAAAAATGTTCGTTCACTCTACACAACCGGTCGAAAATGGGACAGATATCCACCTAGCCGACTGGAACCCAGTGTAGCAGCGAGCGGGAGCCAAATACCTGAGGGAGGCCCATTATCTATGCTTCTCACTATCCCGAAGCCCCACCTCTAGATTTGAGATGAGTTGTCTGGCTGTTTGAACCTTCGATCCAAGCTCCAAGGCTTCTGAAAGAAGGCCACGCCCTCCGGCAGGTCATTCCCGATTTCGGCGCCGAAGCCGGTGGTCACGATCACAGGTACAACTGGCCATCGCTGTCTCACCATAAAGGCCAACTCTCGGCCGCCCAGTTGCCCAGGCAGTGTGAAATCAGCCAACAACAGCTCGCATTTGGTCTTTGGTTGCATCATGTCCATCGTCCGCCGTGAGGAACGCCGCGCACTCCCCAGCCAATTCGTAGAACATACCAACAAGGATGCTTTGCATTAACGCATCGTCCTCCCGGTTGGTGGTGGGCAGCGACGGCAAGAGCTCCTTGGGCCAGCTGGCCCGCCTGGGCCGCCAGGAAAGCGACAACATCGCCAGCGTGATCGAGCAGATCGACCCCAGCCCTCTCGACCCGACCGTGGCCCGCCTGAGTGACGCCAGGCGCGTTCATATCGATGACTTGCGCCAGTTCAGTTCGCTAGCGTTGTTCATGGCCTACGGCCTGGGCATCCTGCGGCCCTACGTCAGCCTGCTCGAGTGAAGCGGGCAAGGGGTGGCCGACGTACTGGCACAGATGGAAGCCGGCGACGTGCTGGTGGTTGCCAGCTGCTTCCCCTATACCCCAAGCGGGTTGGTGACAGGAGCAGTGGCAGCCCGCCGAGGCATTGAGCGGATTACCCTGACGGACGCGGCCAGCTCGCCACTAGATGGCGGTGCACAGTTTCTATGTGCCAACCATACCTGTTTAGCAACAGCATGTGTGTGTTCATGCTGCTGGCCCAAGGGCTGCTCAGTGCTGCGGGCACCGCTATGGGGGACGCGTCGGTTGACACGCTCAAACATCGAAAAGCGCCGATTTCAAAGCTCAACTCATCTATGTGAGGACGTGTGCCCCCCATGATCAGCTAGTGAGGCAAGCTGTGCTTTTTAAAAAAGGATCCAGCTCGACAAGCGGCACTCTCCGCTAGTCACTTGAGGCTAAGATTTCTGGATCGTAATGTAGGTTTCGCCCATGAAGATGCCGACTAATCCAACCGAAATGCGAGCCCTCCTCCTAACGCAGTGCCCGTGGGTCGCCGAGGAACTGGCGAAGGTTTCTGACTTAGAACTGCTGGAGGCCATGATTACTGCGTATCAGTTGATCATCGCCACCAAAGAAACTCAAATTGCCAATACGCGAAGGCGAGTGGACGAGATTGCACGCGCTTTACATCCCCAAGTTCTGCATTAGCCCCGTGGGCCATTGTCACTATCTTCGGCACGCCCATCCCCTCTTTCTCATCCATTTGCCGCCCAGCCACATGGGCTTGAAGTGTTGTACTTGGCTGCAGATCGACAACATATTGAATGCCTACGCCGATTGCACCCTGATACCTATCAGAAATGCCGCCACGCCTAGCCTCCCACCTGTAAATCTTATCGGCCGGCGTCGAACTGCGAGCTAATACTCTGCAATAAAGGCGGTATGTTGACTTGAAAAAAAGCCTTAAAACTCACGCAATAATCTTGCGCACAAATAGTATGCGCAAAACAAAAGCAGTTCGGGAAATAATTAGTTGTTTCTGCCGCAACATCGTCATGCTATAACGCCACCATAGATTTTTTCGCGTTGGTATGGATGCCGCTATTTTGGGAACCGGCATGCTAAGCACCCGTATCGCGGCGTGGAATACAGAGTGGCGTTTAGGAAGCGGTGTCATTTTTTGCCACGACTGCGGCGCTTTCCAGTCAAAAACTCAGCGCCAATTAACCTTTCCCCACATGGCTGAATGCCCTCGTGCAGATAACTCTTCTCGGCCGTGGGACCTTTTGGAAAATATTCTAACCACAGTCTCTTCTTCCAATCCCTATTAGCTCACCAAGAGTTTGGCCAAACCCAAACTAGCCGAAAGACGGTACACATGACATTAGCGCCGCATAAGTTTGCTAACGGTTTGCTCGAGCGCATCTATGGTCCAAGGCTTTTGCAGAAATGACGACCGAGCTGGTAGCTGATCAGTTGGCAGTACGCGATTGCCTGACGTGACGATGACGGGTATCGAGGGCCATCGCGCCCAAATTATTTTGGCTAGTTCGATACCATCCAAACTGCCCGGCATGCAAACGTCAGTGATGACCAAACCAATCTCGCTGCGTGTTTCCAACACCAGCAGCGCCCTGTCGGCGGTCATTGCCGTCACGCAGCCAAGCCCCAGCACGCTGACGACTTCAGCAGTCAGGTGCCGAAGTATTTCGTCATCCTCTACGACGAGCACCGTAGCAGCCATAGCGATTACCTTATTGTTATCCTAATCTTAGGACAGCTTGGGCGGGCAAGGTTTGTCTTTGCCGACCACCGGTTGGAAAGCCTGCAACCCCTTTGCGCGTTGCTCCGGTCGCAATATCGATGCTGTCCCGACAGTAATCACCAGCGGGAGGCTGGCTATGCGGTTGTCCCATTTCATCACTGAGCACCTGGAAACCATCCTGCAGGAATGGGAAGATTTCGCCCGCACGCTCCACACTCCTGTCCCCACCTTGGATGCAAGCGGCTTGCGCAATCACGCGGAACATATCCTGAAGGTCGTGGCAGTGGACCTGCGAACGCCCCAGACCGAGCAGCAACAGATCGTTAAGTCGCAAGGACGTGCGCCGCAGAGCCTGCACGAAACGGCAGCGCAGAAACATGCGGTATTGCGGCTCATGGACGGGTTTACCCTGGAGCAGATGGTCGCCGAATACCGAGCCCTGCGCTCAACCGTTCTACGCCTCTGGCTGACTCACGGTTTCACCGGCTACGATCAGCAACTCGATGACATGATTCGCTTCAACGAGGCCATTGACCAGGCCTTGGTGGAATCGATTGCCTCCTACAGCCAGGCGGTGGAGATAACGCGAAAAACCGTGTTGGGGGTGCTGGGTCATGACCTGCGTTCCCCGTTAAGCGCCGTGTTGATGGGCGCGGATCTTCTGCGGAAAAATCACGGAATGGGTGAGCGTGAGAAGAAAATTGCGGGACAGATCGCGGTCAGTGTTCGGCGAGCTAACCAAATGGTGAACGACTTGCTCGATTTGGCGCGCTGCAACCTCGGAACGGGGCTCCCGGTCAAGCTGGAGTTGGTCGAACTCAATGCAATCTGCAGAGCCGCTGTCGAAGAACTGGATGCCGGCCATCCCCAGGCCAACATCCTGTTCACCGACACCGCCAAGGTCGTGGGGCGCTTTGATCCAGCCCGGATCGCACAAGTCTTTTCCAACCTAATCGGCAATGCCGTGCGCCACGGCGATCTGCAACACCCGGTCCAGGTGACGCTCGGCGCCCAGGATAAAGCGGTCATCTTCACCGTCCAAAACTTCGGCGATCCGATACCGCCAGACGCCTTGCCCTACTTGTTCGACCCGCAGGGACGGTATTCAAGGTTCGCGCGGAAAGAGACCGGCCCTGCCGCCGGGCTAGGCTTAGGGCTGTTCATCGCCGCAGAAATCGTGGCAGGTCACCAGGGCGAGATTAACGCTCGGTCCTCGGCTGAGCGAGGGACTGTTTTCGAGGTGAAGCTGCCGCTGGTGCTGTCGTAGACGATGCGCCATTGCTTTGCCCCCCCGCTCGGGCTACCCAGGGCCAACGTTAGCCGCGATCTAACCCGTGCAGGTAGGAGCGCTTTTCCTGCAACGCCCCATCGGCCCGGTGGATCATCAGTAGCGCCGTTTTCTCCGCCAGAAATGTTGCCGCCAACTGGATGATCTCGTCCTTGGTCGCGGCCCGCTTTGAGGCTCGCGTGGCGCCCTCCTTCTTCAACTCCCAGCCCGCCTGGGTCAAATTAATGTGATACGTACCCATGGGGAACTCCTTGAAGACCTGTGCGAAAAGCCATCGGCAGTGAGCCGGCCTCGACTCCTGCTAGGCTTTTGGCGCCAGCGGGCTTGGCAGGATAGGGTTTTCGTGGCTCCCCGATCGGGGGGCTAACGGGCTAGGTAGCACGGGGTTATCGCACTGGCCGCCCTGTGGCGCTAGCGGGCTAGGGGGTATTGGATCACTAGGCGCGCGCTCTGTTTCTACTACGGCAGAGATGGCGGTGGCTTGAAATTTTTTCTTGGTATTCATAACGCCCTCAGAAGATCCCAGCGCGCCCTGGTATTGTGTGCAGCATGGAACCCTTCGGTTTGTCTCACTGCTGCCAAGTTTTGCTGGACACCCGAGTCGACGCCTGCCCCCCCCATTAGCCCTTCGAGTGCCGAGGATCCGCAGAGCCCGGGTAGGTGCGTTCTTCCTCAAGCGAGCCGTCGGTACGATGAATCTTCACCGATGCTGTTTTGCCAGTGAAAAAGTCAGCCAACTTATTGACCAGTTCTTGTTTGGTCAGCGCTCGTTTTGACGCCCGCTGCGCCCCGGCCATTTTCAGTTCCCAGCCATCGGCGGTTGACGTGACGTGATAGTTATCCATGGTCGTTCTCCTCTCGTGGTTGCCAGGCAAAATGAACGCTTCTACGTTCTGCCAAGGCTTAATGCGGATCAGCGACCGTCGAAAAACGATCGACGTCGATGGGTGGGGACCAAACCCAGGTTCATGTCCAGCAAGGCGAAACGTAACGTCGGCCATACCGTCCGACCAGAGGGGGCGATTCGTTTGGCGTGAGGCTGGCCAACTCTGGGAATCATGGCCACAACGGCATGACGAATGGCCCAGTGCCAAGCCAGGGCGCTATCCACTAGCTCCAGGCGACTGGCGAAGGACTTACGCTCGCCGTGGCGCGCGCACTCAACAACACTGTGAGGTTGCCTGATCACCCCCCCTATTTTCCATGGCCCTTGAACAGTGGACGCCCCGGGAGGTGTAATAATTCCATCGACGTGCAAACGCCTCCGCCTGCCCCCAAAATGCCTGCAGTGAAATGCCACATGGCGAGCCTGCTCGCCCTACAGCAGTCCCTCAATGATCGTAGGGGCGATTGGAAAGGCCTCTCTGGAAAGCTCGTAGAATCTCGGCGTTCCCAGGCTGGGTGGAGAGCACGGTACGGCATCGACAGCTTGGGCGAGCAGGCCATTACCGGGCGGCAGATAAGCCCACGGATCATCCCGGCGAACGTCCAGGACGACGATATACCCTCGGTCTTCTGTCGCGCCGCGATCAATTTCGTAGCGCAGCGTGCGCAGTTCTCGCAGGGAGACGTAGACCTGGGCTCCCTCGCCGAGGTGTTTCCGATGCCATTGATCCATCGCCGCATCCTTTCAAGGCTGATCACTATCGTTCTGATCGAACGCCCCTAACACTTGAACCAGGCGCTCGGCCGACCAAGGCTTGGCCAAGCACACGCAGCCTGCGGGGACGAGAATGTCCTCAAGCGCATAACCGCTCATTAAAACCGTCATGGTTCCCGGCCACTTCTGGGCGACCATCGCGAGGAACTCAGCCCCCTGAAGCTGACCCGGGACATCATGGTCAGCCACTACGGCTGCGCATCCCCCAACTTGAAGCAAATGAATGAGCGCATCATCACACGACTGAAACGAGTGGCAGCTATCGCCTAGGTCGGCAAGGATGTCGCCCATGAGCGAGCGAAGCAGAGGGTCATCCTCCACCACAACGATATCGCCATCGAGCCGAAAATGACTGTGACTGAGGTCGATCATGGCGGGCTCCTTAGGTGCGGTGGGTTGAGTTTCACCACGTCTAGAAAAACCTAGGAGCACAATGGTTGACCTTACAGACCCGTTCTGGTGACTGGCGTTCCCCTGCCTTGAAAGCTTTTGTATCCAAGCCGGGCCCAAGTGGTTGCTGTCAGCGCAGCACAACAGACATCAGCCGGCTGCTCAAGCGTCAACGATGATGAAACCAGGCCATTACCTGTGGTGCTGGCATGTCACCGCGCGTACTCCGGAACGACGAGCATCTGCATCAGGTCCTCCCAGGGACGCTCCCGTCTTGAACCCCTTGGACAATTGGGTAAATGGACGAAGTCTGTGCTGGAAAGTCGGCTCGGTTGGACCGCCATGCACTCATTGCATCGCACATCTTCGCCTCGCATCAACCAAAGTTCTTGCCACTTCTGAAGCGCGTCCGCTGCATCCATTGCTTTTAAATCCTTAGCGCCTGTGCGCTACCAGTGGAAGAGGTGAGGTTTTCGTTGCCGGCGCTTGATCGCTGCTTACCACAGGCGAGTGGCTGTGCGCCTTGCGGTGGAAGGCTCAAGGCCGGGCCATTGATAAAATAGTACTGCTACGCGAAATTTGAAGCCGGAAACTGGATGTAAATGCAGGGGTAGCAATCGGCTGCCCCCAGGACTACATTTTGACGTACTCAGGAGTGAGGCCAACGGCCCGACAGCAAAGGTTTACGCAAGAATGGACAAGGAAATCATACTGATGCGCCACGGACAGCCCGAGACGGGGACGCAAAGCAAACTGCCGGCGAGCGACATGCACGATTGGGTCTCCCGCTATCACACCTCGGCGCTGGTGGAGAAGCCCGTACCGCGATCGGCTCTGAAGATGGCGATGCAGGCGACGATAGTCGCCACAAGCCACATGGCTACGGCCATATCCTCGGTCGATGCGCTTGGCGTGAGGCCAACCGTTGTCGATAGCGTGTTTGCCGAAGCCCAACTTCCCATGCCGAATTGGCGTGGCCTCCGACTACCGCCGTCTACCTGGGTATCCCTCCTTCGTACTTTATGGCTGCTGGGCCATACCGCAGGCTTGGAGCCCATTGCCCAGACTAGGGCGCGCGCCACTCTGGCCAGTATTCGGCTCCAGCTGTTGGCCCGCCAAGGCAATGCACTGCTGATAGGACACCGGTACATGAACCACTTGATCTCGAAAGAGCTACTAGCAGCCGGCTGGCACTGCCGCGAAAAAACCGGAAGGGGCTATTGGGCGTACTGTACCTACCGCCTTTCGAGTAAGCGTTGGGCCCTGGATCATTCAGGACGTTCGTTTCCAAGTCTTTAAAGACAGATGTTCTCGACCAGGTCACGATCCGCAAGGCTGTGACGATTGCATAACACCCTTTTAACCGGCCTGACCCAACGCCCATTCCAGCGGTGCACGTAGTCGACCCAGACTCTGGCTTAGTAATGTTGCGCGCGATCCATCAGGTGTCGCGCCCGGCGAATTGACTGACGGCTTGGACTACATCCTTAGCCGCCTTCTGAATCTGCTGCACTACACGATCTGCCTCGCTCGCCAACTGCAAAGCCTCCTCCGCTCGCTGCTTGCTTGCGCTAACGGTGTTTACCGCGCTCCCCGCCAAATGCTGATTACGCTCCACAACTTCGATGATCTCTCGCGTCGCTGCCGTCGTGCGAGACGCGAGCTGTCTGACCTCATCGGCCACCACTGCAAACCCTCGCCCCTGCTCACCCGCCCTGGCTGCCTCGATTGCCGCATTCAACGCCAGCAAATTCGTCTGATCGGCAATTCCCCCGATGGCTTTCACGATTGCACCGATCATTTGGCTTTGTTGATCCAGGGCGCTGATGCCTTGGGTAGTGTTTTCCATCGAAGTCGCCAGCTGTTGCAACACCTTCACGGTCTGCCGAATGACCTCGCGCCCTGCTTCGGCACTGTCATCCGTCTGCACAGACACGTTGTAGGCAATGTCGGCTGCCTTGGCGACGGCGACCTCTTGGTTGACCTGATCAGTGATCACCGTGGCCATCTTCACGACTTTGAAAAGCTGGCCCGCAGCGTCCGTCACCGGGTTGTACGAGGCTTCCAGCCAGAGATCCTGCCCGTGTTTGCTGACACGCTTGAATCGCTCCACAACAAACTCGCCCCGACGCAGGCGCGCCCAAAACTCGGCATAGGCGTCTGAAGCGGCTTCTTCGTTCGTGCAAAACAGGCGGTGATGTGCGCCTTGAATCTCTTTAAGGCCGTATCCCATCCCGGAAAGAAAGTTCTCATTCGCCGTCAACACATGCCCATCGAGCGAAAACTCGATTACGGCAGTCGAACGCATGAGGGCGTTCACCAAAGCTTCGTTCTTTCGGGAGAGCTCAATCGTGCGGGTCAAATTGTCCGCATAGATCTCAATCTCAGTGACACTGCCAGGTTTATCCTCGATAGGTATGACTATGGCCCGTAACCATACCTGCTCGCCGCTGGCAGACAGCAAACGCAGAGCTCCGCTGAAATGGCCTTTGCTTCTGATGGCCGTAATGGCTTTTTGTTGATGAACGTCGGTAGCCAGATCATCTGGCGAGAGATCCCACAGTTTGGCTCCCTGAACCTGCAAATCGGTGTAGCCGAGTTCGGACTTGAACAGGCTGTTGGTTGATCGAATCGTGCCATCGGCCTCCAGCACCAGGACTATCATTTTTGATTCCAGGGTGTGTTTAACCTGCTCAATGGACGCGAGCTGACGTTCGAGCTTTTGGTTTGTCTGTTTAAGACGGGTGTTGAACAAGATTGCTGGCTCCGGTTGAAGTCTAACCAAGCCATCGACCGGAAAGCCGCAGTCTTGAGGCTCTACCCTGAGATTGGTGAGCGTCTAATAAAACGTCGTGCGGGTAGCCGCTTATTAGGCCCCGTCGGCTAACTCGCAAGGCCTCCTCCGGGGGTAGAGCTGAACAAGCCAAACACATAGGGCAATCGCCACTCGTCGTTCCAGTTTTCGCACCTCAGCGTCGCTCAACTAAACTCAAACGCTGTCTGCAATGCCAATTCGGTATCACCGCCTCGCACGTCCCCAAGCAGTGGCGGGCTCTTTTTGGCTGCGCGCTTAGCTCGGAACTTCAACTCGGTTTGCAACACGAAGGCTTTTGCCATGGACGACTCACTCATCAACTACCGAAGCCTGCTTATCGCTGAGGACCCCGACCTGCGCCATGCCTTGGAGATCATCTCAGATGAGGAACTGAGCGCCCTGAGGGACTGTGGCGACTATGCCCAAAGAGTTGAAAAAAGCGATAGACACCGCGTCAATAACGCGGACGATGTTGACGAGTTGTTCGGGTAGCTGTTTTTAATGGGCACCATCATCGTGCATAGCTGGGACTATCGAGCTGATCCTCTAGTTCGCCCATCGCAAAACCAGCGCACACGATGAAAGCCAGGTGACTGAGCCGGCTGTGGATCTACTCACCCTCAGGCGCGCTCATTGGCCGATCGGAAGCTGGCACTAACGATCTAACCATGGCCACGACATCATCCACTGCAAACGGCTTCTCGAAAATGGCGTGGAAGAACTGTGGATGCGCTGTCCCCTCCTGCACATGCCCGCCACTCATCAGCAGCACCGGAATGCCTGCAAATTCCGCAGAGGCCTTGATGGCCTGAGCGAGCTCTAGGCCATTCATTTGCGGCATCATGAAATCAGTAATGACTAAATCGGGCTGATGGAGCCAAAGGGCTTCGAGCCCTTTCCTACCATTGCTCGCCGTGGCCGTTAAATAGCCCGCCTCCTCCAAAGCAAACCTAAGGATGTCGGCGATCAGATACTCGTCATCGACGATCAAAATGGTCGTCATGTCTAGGGGTCCCGATAGCTCAGAATTGCTAAGTCATTGTGGGAGAGCCCGACAACACCGCAACCGCGCGCTTGAATGTTTTGACCAAATCGATACCACGCTCGCCAATGACCATTTCGGTCATGGAAGCATCGTAGTCGCTGTCCCTCACCTTGAGAATCGTGAGCATCCTTTTTAGTTCAGCTTCATACTCAACGAAGCGCATGACCACAATGTTGTCGACGACGCTGGACAGATCAGGTGCCGGTGACGCTAGCTCCGGCCCGAAAATACCTTGCACTTCCCAAGTGGTGAACACCGTCACGCCGCGGCTGCGCAATTCGCCCATCAAAGCACTGAAGAAATCAGCGAGCCGCGGCGTGTTGGTGGCCGAACGCGCGAGCCCGCCCAGACTATCAATCACCACGCGTTTAATATGGTGCTCGTCCACTTGACGCAACAGATCAGCGCCAAGGGCATCGACCAGCCCCTGGGAGGTGGGATACCAGGCAAGGTGCAATGCACCGGATGAACGCATCGAAGCAAAATCAAAACCCAGTGCTTGAGCTTTCAACGTCAAACGCTGCGGGCTTTCATAGAAACCGACATGAAGGCCTGGCGCTTCTGGACTCGACGCCGCTATAAAGTGGATGCCCAGAGAGGTCTTGCCCGCGCCCGAAGGCCCCATCGCCATGGTAACGGAGGCCCCAGCAAGCCCTGTCCCCATCATCACATCAAGTGCTGGCACCCCGCTGGTGACACGCCTTAGTTCAGCAGCCTCGTCAGGTAGAAACCGGCTGTACAAGGCTTCAAGCCGAGGATAAACGACCAGGCCCTCATCGACGATTTCGCACTCATGCAGCCCTGACAATGCGCCGCTACCTCGGGTTTTGCGCATCTGAATTCGACGCACTGAGCGCGTACCGACCAATTCCTCGCCAATCTCGATCACGCCGTCGACCATCGTGTGTTCTGGACTTCCGTCGTCCAAGCGCGAGCTCGTCAGGAACAGCACCGTGCAGCCGAAAAATGCCGCGTGGCCCTGCAGTTCCGAGATGAACTTCTTGGTGTCGATCTGCGAGCCTGCCTTCGACCGAGCGTTGAGCAATCCGTCAACCACCAATACCGTGGCTTTCTGACGGCTGATTTCTCGGCGCAACAGCTTGACGACTTCCGGCAACCCCTCGTTTTCCAGGGTATCGAATGCACTGACGAACTGAATTTCCTCGCCAACCTTTGAGGCATCAAAAAAACTGAGCGTGGACAAGTACTGGAACAGCCTTTCATGCGACTCCGCGAGCAGCGTGGCGACCAGCGCTCGTCCCCCCTGCTGGGTGTGATTGAACGCCAGCTGGTTCGCCAGGATGGTCTTTCCAGATCCCGGCCGCCCTTGCACGATGTAGGATGAACCGGCAACCAGCCCACCCTTGAGAAGGGCGTCCAGGCCCTTGATACCGCTTTGCAGGCGGGGTAGCTGTTCCATAAGTATTCGCCTTGTCTAATTCGCGACCAAAATCATTAACGCGCGTTTCTGCGGCCAGCGCGAGCGTTATCTGCTTGGGCGAACGCGTCGTCCACGGATTCAACGCCTTCGAGGAGGCGAAATCGCCCCCCCATTTGAGGCGGGGTGAACTACGCCTGGTTCGGAGTAGGGGACGGCGGCAACTACCGTGCAAATACGCTCTTTCTCCGAACCGTCCGTAGGGATTGCGTTGCAAGCGGCTTGCGCATGACGCTAGGCTCTCCACTTAGGCGCGGCCATTGGCCAGCTTGTTCTAGCTTGCGTAGATCGTGGTCAACACCGCTATTCCCCACACAGCGCTAGCAGAGGCCCGTACACCATGGAACCGCCCCACAGAAATCGTGCTTGCGATATGCCCGCCGCGCTCTCAGGCGCCGACAGTGAGCGGCTGGTCCAGGCGTTACAGCTTCACCAGCTTGAACTGCAAATGCAGAACGATGAGTTGCGCACGGCGCACCTGGCTTTGGAAGTCTCACGCGACCTTTATCAAGACCTTTACGAGCAGGCGCCGGTCGGTTTTTTGACCCTGAGCGTGAATGGCACAATTGAGGCCGTCAACCAAACCGGAGAACGCTTGTTCGGCGCACCGCGCGAGCACTTGCTGCACAGACGCTTCAGCGATTTTGTGGCCGTCGAAGATCGGAACAAATGGCACATCACCATGGTCAATGGAGGCGCTACCTCCGAGCCCCAGGAACACGAACTCTCGCTGCTGCGAGTAGGTTGCAGTTCCTGGTTGGCACGTCTCAATTGCGCCGCCCACGGCACAGCGCCCGCGACGATGCGTATCGTATTGACCGACCTATCGGCCCGGCATGCTGTCGAACGGCGCCTGAGCATGGCCGACCGAGTTTTTAGCCACGCCCGTGAAGCCATCATGGTCACAGCTCCAGACGGGACGATCGTCGAAGTTAACGCCGCCTTTAGCGCCATCACCGGCTACTCCCACAATGATGCCCTGGGCATGAACCTGCAGGCCCTGGCAGCCGAGACCGGCGCCAACAGCGCCTACCAGCACCTGTGGCATCGGCTGGAACAGGAGCAACACTGGAAAGGCACGCTGCTGAGCCGTCACCGCGATGGCCATACCTACGTCACCCGCCAAACCATCAGCGCAATCATCGACTCACGCGGTGAGGTACGCAACTTCGTCGCCCTGTTCAGCGACGACACCCAGTTACACGAATACCAGCGACAGCTGGAGTACATTGCTCACTACGATCCCCTGACCCGTCTGCCCAACCGTACGCTGCTTGCCCTGCGACTCCAACAAGCCATGACCGATGCGCTGGCGCACGGGCGCAAGCTGGCCGTGGCCTACCTGGACCTGGATGGTTTCAAGGCGATCAACGACCTGCACGGCCACGAAATCGGCGACAAGGTACTGAGCATCGTCGCCCGACGGATGAGCAAGACCCTCCGTGAAGCCTGCACTCTGGCGCGCTTGGGCGGCGATGAATTTGTGGCGCTGATTGTCGACCTCGACCATTTCAGTGACAGCGGCGCCATGCTCGATCGCCTGCTGGCGGCCGCCAGCACGGTCATCCACACCGAGCAGTTACAGCTGCGTCTGTCGGCCAGCATTGGCGTCAGCTATTTCCCACAGGAGAGCGAAGTCAGCGCCGACCAATTGCTGCGTCAGACCGACCAGGCGATGTATCAAGCCAAGTTGGCCGGCAAGAACCGCCTGCACGTGTTCGATGCGCAAAACGATCTGGACGTGCGCGGCCATCATGCTTTCCTGGACAGAATCGAGCGCGCCGTTCGCAACCATGAGCTGCGCGTGTTCTACCAACCCAAGGTCAATCTGCGTACCGGCTCGGTCGTCGGTGCCGAAGCCCTGGTGCGCTGGCTGCACCCGGAGCGTGGCTTGCTGATGCCCGAAAGCTTCCTACCGTTGGTGGAAAACAATGCCCTGGCGCACACCGTGGGCCTGTGGGTACTGGATCATGTGCTACAGCAACTGCGCAGTTGGAAGGGCATGGGGCTGGACCTGCCGGTCAGCATCAACGTCAGTGCGCGGCAACTGCAGCATCCGGATTTTGTGACAACCCTTGCCCAGCGCTTGGCGGCGTTCCCAGACCTTGAGCGCGATCGCTTGATGATGGAAATATTGGAAACCAGTGCGCTGGAGGACCTGGAAGAAGTCTCGCGTACACTGCGCGCGTGCATGAGCATGGGCATTCGGTTTGCGCTGGATGACTTCGGTACAGGTTACTCGTCGCTCAATTATCTCAAGCGCCTGCCGGTGGCCCAGGTCAAGATCGACCAGACGTTCATCAAGGACATGCTCGATTCCAGCCGGGACATTCCCATCCTGCGCGCTATCCTCGACCTGGCGGCAGCCTTTGGCCATGAGATCATCGCCGAAGGCGTCGACAGCGCCGCCCAGGGCGCGCGCTTGCTGGAACTGGGGTGCGAACTGGCGCAAGGCTTCGGGATTGCCGAGCCCATGCCGCCCGAGGCGTTTGCTCAATGGGTCATGGCGTGGGAGCGATCGCCCTGCTGGCGTTCTCCCTCAGCCTCCTGAGTGAGGTGCCGAGACCTCAAACGCGCGGTGGACAGACCTCGACGATCACTTCGATGAACTGATCGAAGTTTACGGGTTTGCCCACGTGACGGGTAAAGCCTGATGCCTCGCTGCGCGTCAGGTCGGTGGAGGCCCCGTAACCCGTCAGGGCGATACTTGGGGTGTGCGCCATTGCCGGCAGTCCGCGCAACGCCTGCATCAACTCATGGCCATTCATCCCAGGCATGCCGATGTCGGAGATGATCAGGTCGTAGCTATCTTGTGTGGCGGCCTCCAGGGCTTTGTGCGGATCAGCAAAAGCGTGAACATTGGCGGCCTCCATCTCCAACAGCAGGGTCAGCGCGTCCAAGACCTCGGGCGAGTCATCCACCAGCAGTATCTTGAGCCCCACCAGCTGGCCACCGGTGACGCCGTCGTCCGCTGGATCGACAGGCTCCGGCGCTTGGAAACTCAGCGGTAACAGCACGGTGAAGTGGCTGCCCTGGCCCAACCCAGCCGAATGCACCCGGACGCTGCCACCGTGGGCTTCCACCAGCTGGCGCACCAGTGACAGGCCGATCCCCAGGCCTTCGCGATGCCGTCGGGAATGGGCGGTATCGGCCTGGGTGAACAAGTCGAAGATGGTGTCCAGTTGCTCTGGCGCGATACCCGGGCCGGTGTCGACAATGTCCACCTTGACCTCATCACCGAAGCGGCAGGCGCTGAGGCGAACCTGTCCCTCGGCCGGGGTGAACTTCTGCGCATTGCTGAGCAGGTTCCACAGCACCTGTTCGATGCGCGTGGGATCGGCGTCCACCATCAGGGGCTCCTCGGCCGGATCGGGCAAGTCGATCAACAACTGCGGGCCACGACGGTCGTCCAAAGCGCGACTCACTTCCCGGATCAGCGCGCTGAGGCTGACCGTGACACGCTGCAATTGCAGCTTGCCGGTGCGCACCCGAGCCACGTCCAGTAGGTCGTCGATGATCCGAACCTGGCTGGTCACCGCATCGCGAATGGTGTCCACTGCCTTGGCCGCAGTGCTGTTGCGGCTCATCATCGGCAGGCGCCGAAGCATTTCGGCGTTGAGCTGAATCAGGTTCAACGGGTGCTTGAGCTCATGGGACATGACCGCGAAAAATTCATCTTTCAGTTGGCTGGTGCTCTGGGTTTCGGCCAGGCGCAGGGACTGTTCGCGCTGCAGTTCGACATGGCTGGTCAGATCGCGGGCGATCTTGACGAACCCCTTGAAGTTGTCGCCCCGCAGGAAGCTCAGCTCGCTGGCGCAATAGAACCGGCTGCCATCGCGTCGCAGGTGCCAACGCTCGGCCTCGGTGCGCCCCTGGTGCCGCGCAGCCTCCAATTCCGCCTCTGGCACGCCGGCGGCTCGGTCGTCAGGGCAGTAGATGAAATCGAAATAGCGGCCTTCGGCCTCCGCCTTGGTGTGACCGAATATCAGCTCGGCGCCGGTGTTCCAGCTGGTCACCAGTCCCTGCTCGTCCTGGACGATGATCGCGTAATCACGGGTGTTCTCGGCCACCAGGCGCATGCGTTCCTCGCCCAGGCGCAGTTCTTCCTCGGCTTCACGGCGCATGGTGATGTCGATGAAGGTCAATACCATGCCGTCGATGTAGTTCTCGGACGAGCGATAGGGCAGCAGCCTGGCGATGTACCAACGCCCATCCGTGCTGCACACTTCGCGCTCGATGGTACTGAGCGTGTCGAACACCGTCCTGGCGTCACTGACCATTTCCTCGTAGGACAGCCGGTGCGTGATGTCCAGCAGGGAGCGCCCGGTATCCATCGGTAGCATGCTGAAGAGATCCGTGGCACGCGGGGTGAACCATTTGATGCGCATTGTACGGTCGAGGAACACCGTGGCAATGTCGGTGGAGGCGATCAGGTTGGTCAGGTAATCATTGACCTTGTCGGTCTCCTCCACCTTGGACTTCAGTTCGGTGTTGACCGTCAGCAGTTCTTCGTTGATGGACTGCAGCTCCTCCTTGCTGGTTTCCAGCTCTTCGGTAGCCGAGCGCAGTTCTTCGTTGACCGCCTGCATCTCCTCGTTGGACGCCTTGAGCTCTTCGCTGGAAATTTCCGATTGCTCGATGGTGTCCTGCAGCTGCAGTTTGGTGCGCTGTAGATCGCGCTCCAGGTTGGCCAACACCTGATTCTCGGCCAGCGCGGTGAGCCCGGCGTCCAAATCGGTGTCCTCGACCTTGCGCTCGTCAAAAATCAGTAGTACGCACTCATTCTCGGTTTCCTTGTCCGCGTAGGGGTGAGCGGTTATCTCTACCTGCACTTGAACGTCGTCTCGGTGCAGCTCCACCGGGCGCGCCCGGACCGCCTCGCCAGTTTGCTGCACCTGGAACAAGGTCGTACGCAGCTCCAGGCGCAACGGCGGGATGATCAGGTTGAGCAGGTTACGCGTGACCTCGCCGCTGCCATGGCGCAAAAATCGGCCTGCGCCGTCACTCAGGTGCATGATGTCGGCATTGTGATCGACGATCATGCTGGGGGGCGTCATGCGGGCCAGTGCGCGGGCATGAATGTCGGCAAACGAGAGTTTGCGTTGGGGGGCGGCCGAAGGGGGTGTCAGCTCCCCGAATGGACGCGAGTAACCGCCGCGCGGCATGCTCAGCAGGCGCCGCTCGGTCGGCGCACCGGTCTTGGCGCGGAAGATGCGATTTTTCTTGTCCAGGGCAATGAACAACTCCGGGCACAGGTCCACCGACTCCGAGGAACCCAAGAACAGGTAGCCACCCGGGTTCAGGGCAAAATGGAACATCTGCAGGATCTCACGTTGTACATCGCGTTCCAGGTAGATCAGCAGGTTGCGACAAACAATCAGGTCAATCTGAGAAAAAGGTGGGTCTACCAGCAAGCTATGCCGGGCGAAGAGCACCTTCTCACGAATCTCCTTGCGCACCTTATAGCAGGATTCTTCGCGGATGAAATATTTGCGTAGGCGTGCCGGCGGGACATCGGCAGCAATGGCCAACGGATAAGTACCGGTGCGGCCAGAGGCCACGGCACGCTCATCGATATCGGTGGCAAATACTTGCAGCTTGGCCATGGAACCACTGGCCATCTGCTGATCACTGAGCATCATCGCCAGCGTGTAGGCCTCCTCGCCGGTCGATGCACCCGCCGACCAGGCACGCACCTCTGCCTGCGGCCGGCCGCGCGCATCCAGGCTGCTGAACAGCTGTGGCAGCACATCTTGTTCCAGGGCCTCAAAGGCCTCGGGATCACGGAAGAAATTTGTAACCCCGATCAGCATGTCCCCCAGCAACGCCTTGGTCTCCGAGGGATGTTCAACCAGGTACTGGTAGTAGCCGCGCAGGTCTGACTGCGCGGTCACCTGCATGCGCCGCTCGATGCGACGCAGCACCGTGGCGCGCTTGTAGTGCTTGAAGTCATGGCCGGTGCCGAGGCGAAGCTGAATCAGAATCTCCTGCACGGATTGCTCGGCAAGCGCCGCCTCGTGCTCGCTACGGGGGGCGTGGGCCACGCCCGCATCGGCAGGCAACACGATCTGCTGGGCGTTGTGCCAGAGTTCGATGAGCTTGGCCGGCATCTGCGCCACCGGCAGCACAAAATCCACCATCTGCGTGGCAATTGCCGACTGCGGCATACCGTCGAATTCCGCGTCCTCGGGCGTCTGCACCAAGGTCACACCACCTTGTTCTTTGATCCGCGACAGCCCCACAGCGCCGTCCGCCCCGGTACCCGACAGTACTAGGCAAAACGCCCGCTCGCGGTGGGTTTCGGCCAGGTCGCGAAAGAACAAGTCGATAGCCACATGAGTGGCCCGCCGCGTGATCTGCGGAGTCACACCCAAATGGCCATCAACCATGGACAAGTCATGAGACGGGGATATCACGTAGACATGATCGGGTTCGATGCGCACGCGGCCGCTGACCTGTATTACCGGCATGGCAGTGACACCTTGCAGCAGCTGGTCGGCGAAGCTCTGATGATCGGGCGACAAATGGAAAATCACCACGAACGCCATTCCGCTATCGGCCGGCATGTGCTCCAGAAAGCGCTTTACTGCTTGCAGCCCACCCGCTGATGCCCCGATACCCACGATCGCAAAAGGCAAATCACTGCGGCGGTCTGCTTCATCGGAAGAGAACGTTGTGCGCTCGCGGGGGCTGCTCATGAATATCCTTAAGGACAATGGCTGACGGGTAAGGAAAATGCTCCTGTGACAGACCATCATAAAGCCACGCAGGTTAACGTGGCGACCAATTTTGGGCCGAGGGGCCCTGGTCTCTACAACCGCTGCCGATGCACCGCAAGCGCCCCTGATGGCACGCCAAGCGGCAGCAGCCCGCTCCGGGCTTATGTAGCCTCTCGACGGCGCAAAGATTCTATTTGCGCCGTGGTGAGTCCTTGGGCGCTATCGCCGGGCCTTGCGGATCCACTTCAGGATCTTCCAGATCGGGGGAGTCGGGATCGAACCCCAGATCCGGCTTGGGTTTGGCCTGATCTGAAGAGTGCGGGCCCTGCGGGGTATTTGGCTGTTGGTCTGGCTTGGTCATGACAGGATCTCCAAAGGTGTCTACAGCAGAAAGCCCCCAGCCCTGTAAGTTTGATTTTTCTGCCTGCTGTTTGCCTGAGTTCAGCACGCATCCATCAGGCTTTTGATCCGCACGGCCAGCGCCTCCACCGAAAACGGCTTGGTCATGATGTGCATATTTGCGTCCAGATCGCCGCTACCAATCACGGCTTGCTCGGCGTATCCAGTAATGAACAGCACCTTGAGCTGCGGCCGGATCACTCGGCCAGCGTCCGCCATTTGCCGGCCGTTCATGTTACCCGGCAAGCCGACATCAGACACCAGCAGATCGATCCGGGCACTGGACTCAAGCACCCGCAGCCCGGAGGGCCCGTCGGCAGCCTCAATCGCGTGATATCCCAGTTCCTCCAGTATTTCCATCACCAACACGCGGACACTGGGTTCATCATCGACCACCAGCACCGTCTCGCCCTCCCCGGCCTTGGGCATCGCGGGAACTCGTGAAGGTTCGACGGCAGCGTCCTCTCCCCTATGCCGCGGCAGGTACAAGCTTACGGTCGAGCCCTGACCTACCTGCGAATCGATTTTCGCCTGGCCACCCGATTGACGAATAAAGCCATAAATCATCGACAGGCCAAGGCCGGTGCCCATGCCGATAGGCTTTGTGGTGTAGAACGGCTCGAATGCCTTGGCGACCACGTCTGGCGGCATGCCGGTGCCCGTGTCGCACACCGACAACGACACGTAATCGCCCTGAGGCAGGTCCAAGGCCGCTGCGCAGCGGGCGTCTAGCGTGCACGTACCCGCATCAACGGTCAGCCTGCCGCCATCGGGCATGGCATCCCGGGCGTTGATGCACAGGTTCAACAGAGCGTTTTCAAGCTGGTTGGCGTCCACGTATACCGGCCAGACATCATTGGCCGTCCGCATCCGGGTTTCGATGGACGGCCCGACCGTTCTGGCGATGAGTTCCTTCATGCCGTCCACCAAACGCCCCACATGGGTCGCCTTGGGGTCAAGCGTCTGGCGGCGCGAAAAAGCCAGGAGCCGATGGGTCAGGGACGCAGCCCTACGCGCAGCGCCCTGGGCGGCCGACAGATACTTGTCCAGCTCGGTGATGCGACCCTGGGCGATACGGTTCTGCATCATCTCCAGGCTGCCGGATATGCCTGTGAGCAGGTTGTTGAAGTCGTGAGCGATGCCGCCCGTCAACTGGCCGACCGCCTCCATTTTTTGCGCCTGGCGCAACTGCGCTTCTGAATGCAGCAGCGCCTCTGTTCGATGCAAGACAGTCTGCTCAAGCGAAGCATTGAGATTGCGCAACTCCTCCTCGGCCCGTTTACGCGCGACCGCGCTGTTGGTGCGTTCCAAAATATCGCGGGCAAACCGCGATTCCGACTCGCTCCACGTATGCTCTGCGCGCGTGAAAATCAGCAGCGAGGCAATCGCGCGGCCTTTCTCCAGAATCGGGATATTCATCACCGCCAAGGGCGCATCGCCCTTCCAGGCTCGGGTCCTGGGGTCTCGTCCAAGGTCGTCAACGGCGAACCATTGCGTGCAAGGCAGCATCGCGATGAGCGCGGGCTCGAGCAGTTCGGTGCCCGACGCCGCGACCCGCGAAGCGCTACCGCGGTCATCCAACGCCAGGTAATACGCCCCCTCGACATTCAGCGCCCTGACCACTGCGGTGGTGGCGGCGTTCGCCATGGCCGCGTCGGTACTGAGCTCGCGCAGATGATCCCCTAACTCCAGCAGCGCACTGCGGCGCGCCGTCGAGATGTAGAACTCGGTGACGTCCTGCAGAATGATCGTGAACCTGTCACCACTCAGCGGGTGGATCCGACCCTCGTACCAGCGACGGACATTGCCCACCTGGTGGTTGAACGCGATAGACTCACCGAGCGCGACGGCCTCTGCCGGCCCACTGATCCAGAAGGTCTCCACGGATGGAAATACCTGCCGGACTGTTTTTCCCTTGGTGCTCGCAGGATCGATGCCCACCTTGTCGCCCCAGGCGCGATTGACATCGAGGTAGCGCCAGTCCACGGCCCGGCCTTCGGCGTCGCGGATCAACTCGCCCAGCACCAAGCCATCATTGAGGTTCTCGAATATGCCTCGCCAGTATGCCTCGCTTTTCCGCAAAGCCTCTTGGGCCTGACGCTGGGCGCTGATGTCACTGAACAGCAGGGCAACCAGTTCGCCATCGTTGCCCACGGCCGAGGCCCGCACGTCGTACCAGCGATTCAGGGCTTCGGCACGCTGTTCGAAACGGGCGGCCTTGCCGCTTTTGGCAATCTCGCCGTAGATATCGAACCAGTGCTGCTCATGATCAGGCGCCAGTTCACGCATCCACTTGCCGCAGGCGTCTTGCAGGCCCGTATGCGATTGGAAAGCGCGATTGGTCTCGATGAATTGGTAATCTGCAGGCGTTCCGTTTTCGTCGAAGCGCATACGGATGATACAGAACCCTTCATCAATGGAGTCCAGCAGGCGCTGATAGCGACGCTGGCTGGCCTTTAGCGCCTGCGCGCCGGGTTGCTGATCGGTAGCAAGCCGATGCTCAGCTTCAGCCAATTGCTGCGTGAGCCTGGCAATCTCGGCTTGAAGACGGTGGATCTCGCTGGTACTCATGAAGCGCCCCGGACTGCAATGCTGAAAGGCACCACGATGGTGGCACCTTGGCATAGGAACGCAGGCCAGTGGGCAAGTTCGACTCTCCAGGACCTCATTCACCTGACTGCAACCGGTCAGCCCGGGATCGTTACGCCCCAGGTTTGAGCACCACCTTAGTCCAGCCTTCGTCACGCGCATCAAAATGCTGGTAAGCATCAGGGCCATCGGTAAGCTTTAGCCGATGAGAGATGATCTGCGAAGGGGTGGCCCGTCCGTGGTGGATAAGGGCCGCGAGTCGGCGGTTGTAGGCTTTGACGTTGGCCTGCCCGGTACGAATCTGCTGCCCTTTGAACCAGAAGGCGCCAAAGTCAAAGGCCATCTTGCCTTCTTTAGCCAACTCGTTTTTCGCCCCCGGGTCCTGTGGCACGAATACCCCGACCACACCGATACCGCCCGTGGCCTTGGTCGATGCCACCAGGTTGTTCATGGTCAGGTGGTTGGCCTCGTGGCCGTGCCGATCGCAACACTGGTAACCCACACACTCGCACCCGCGATCCGTGCCTCTGCCATCGGTCAGGTGGAGAATCTGGTCCACGGCCTCTTGTTCGAGGGAATGAATGGGCGTGGCACCCAATTGTGCCGCAAGCCGCAAACGGTCCGGGTGATTGTCGACCACAAACACTTGGGACGCGCCTTTGATCATTGCCGAATGAGCCGCCATCAAGCCCACCGGCCCGGCGCCGTAAATGGCGATGCTTTCACCAGGTTGCAAGCCGGCCAGTTCGGTAGCATGCCAACCGGTGGGGAAGATGTCCGACAGCATCACGTAATCGTCTTCACGCTCCTGGGCGTCCTCCGGCAGTACCAGGCAATTGAAGTCTGCGAAGGGCACACGGAGCAATTCCGCCTGCCCGCCCTGGTAGGGTCCCATCTCGGCGAAGCCATAAGCGGCGCCTGCGCTGCCCGGGTTGGCGGTCAAACAGAAGCCGGTCAGGCCCTTCTCGCAATTTTCACAGAATCCACAGCCGATGTTGAAGGGCAGACAGACCCTGTCACCCACCTTGATTCGCTCTACCGCAGCACCGACTTCGATGACCTCCCCCAGGTTCTCATGCCCAAATACTCGCCCGGATTCGAACGAGGTACGCCCTTCGTACATATGCAAGTCGGAACCACAAATATTGGTAGTGGTCACGCGAACCAGCACGTCGGTGGCCTTCTCAATCCTGGCGTCGGGCACGGTTTGAATGCTCACATCGCGCGGTCCGTTATAGACGATTGCTTTCATGGTGATCTCCGGTGCTTGGCTGGCGAGTTCGCTGACCATGCAGTATCAGTCCCGGCACACCTCACCATCGTTCAAGTAATCAGCACCAGCGCAGACGAGTGGTGCCAACCCCGCACATCCCCGGACTCCCTGAGGTGATCACCTACACCTTTGAAGGCGTCAGTGCCTCATGGCCGACTTCGCAGCACCATTGATCCCTGCCTTGACGCTTGGCCATGTACAGGCAGGCATCAGCGGCAGCGATCATACTGGCGGGGCTCGCGAACTCAAGCGCCGGCCTGCGGCAGCAAACACCGGCGCTGGCAGTGACCTGTTGTTGCGGGTGATCCAAGTGTTCTATCCCCAGCGTGCGGATGGCCTGAAGGATCTGCTCGGCGATCGCGCAGGCGCCTGCCAGGTCGGTGTCAGGCAGTAACACCGTGAACTCTTCACCGCCAAAACGAGCAGCCATATCGACCGGTCGTTTCAGTGTCGCCTGGATGGTTGCAGCCACCTGCCGCAAGCACGCGTCTCCGGCAGGATGACCATAGCGGTCATTGAATCGCTTGAAGTAATCGACATCCAACATCACCAGGGCGATAGGGGTCTGCTCACGCCTGGCACGCTCGACTTCGCGGGTCAGCGTCAAGTCCAGCTTGCCTCGATTGCCCAGGCCGGTCAGGCTATCGGTCAACGCCATGTCGCGAATCGCCTGATGGGCCAGCCTGATTTCTTTCTCCAAGGCCATGCGGCCGCGTAGCTGATTCAGAACGATGACGCCGAAACCACTTAACCCGGCCAGCAGGATCAACAGCACTGCCGCTGATTTGAACAAATCGTGGCGCCAAGGCCCCACGATGGACTCCAACGACAAACCTGCTTCCACCACCAACGGGTAGGAGGCGAGCGCTCTGTAGGCGTATAGCCGCGGCGTGTTGTCGATTACGGCCATCACCTCGGCAACGCCTTTGTTAGATATGGGCAGGTAACGCTTGAAAATCTCACTTTCCGCCAGACTCAGGTCTGCCGCCGGGGACATGAACGGACGGCGCACCAACACCTCGCCACTGCGCAGTGCCAGCACCAAAGCGCCTTTGTCGTCCAATTGGAAATCACCGTAGTAATCCAGAAAATAGCTGAGCTTGAGCGTACCCAGCAGCACGCCCCCGAACGAGCCATCGGGGTTGTCCAGGCGACGAGATACCGGTATGACCAGCTCGCGAGAGGTCCGGCTTTTCACCAGCTTGCCAATCAAAATATCGCGGCTGGCGTGGGTGCGATGGTAATTGAAGTAATCACGATCCGCGTTGTTAGCGGTTTCGGGGGTAATGTACTGGCTGGTGGCAATCCAATTGCCGGACGGGCCGTAGATGAACAACCCTTGCAGTTGGGGCATCAGCAGCGTTTGCTCCCTTAGCAGGCCTTGGATACGTGGCGTATCGATGCTGCCCAGTCCATCGCCTTCCAAACGCTCACGCAGTCCCGCCGTCACCACATCGACTTCGCGGACGGCGTCCTCGGCATGCTGGGCGGTAGCGCGCGCAAGGTTGCTGACCGAGTCCTGCGCCACAGCATACGCACGGTGATAGTCACGTTCCGCGCGCCAGCCCTCGACACCGATGAAGGTCACGACCACCAGCGCCATGAACGCCATGGTCAAACGAAAGACTTTCGAGTTGCTAGGTCCGCGTGGCAATGCGCCGTCGCCGAGCAGACTTTGCGAAGACTCCATCAGTTTGCGTCCAAGCATGGTCTGTTTTCCTACCGCAGTTCGACGTTTATCCGACAAAAGCATGGGGTGGTCGTTCAGCGCACCTTTCGCCCGCAGACCTCCTGTGCCCACAGCATTGCCGGCCAGAAAAAATGAACGATCCCCTCTCCAGCGCTCTCCACCCTCATGACACGCCCACTGTCACAGGCTAGCAGCCTTGACCATCCACTTGAGGGAAACTCCGTGACCACTGAAAACCAGTACCGCATGCAGGATCCGCTGACCCAGTACCCGGCCCCGCCGTTTCCACAACAACCCCAACCGGCACCGGGCAGTGTGCACGCTCTGCAGCCCAAGGCCGATCATGGTGAAACCAGCTACAAGGGGTTTGGCCGGCTGGCCGGTCGCAAGGCGTTGATTACCGGCGCCGATTCGGGCATCGGACGCGCCACAGCCATTGCCTTTGCGCGTGAGGGCGCCGACATCGTGCTCAGCTACCTGCCGGAAGAGGAGTCAGATGCGCAGGAGGTGGTGGAGCTGATCCAGGCGGAGGGGCGCAAGGCGGTAACGCTGCCCGGCGACCTCAAGGATGAGGCTTTTTGCACCACGCTGATCAGCCAGGCAGTCCAAGCCTTGGGCGGGCTTGATATCCTGGTGAATGTCGCTGGCAAGCAAACCGCCCAAAAAGACATTGCCCAGCTCACCACCGAGCAGTTCGACGCCACCTTCAAGACCAACGTCTACGCATTGTTCTGGCTATGCAAGGCGGCATTGCCTCACTTGCCAGCCGGCGCAACCATCATCAACACCGCGTCGATCCAAGCCCACCAGCCTTCGGAAACGTTGCTAGATTACGCGCCCACCAAATCGTCCATCGTGGCCTTCACCAAAGCCTTGGCCAAGCAGGTCATCAGCAAAGGCATTCGTGTAAACGCCGTAGCCCCCGGGCCGTTCTGGACCCCATTGCAACCCTCCGGCGGCCAACCTCAGGAAAAAATCCGCGAGTTCGGCACGGAAACACCGATGGGGCGACCTGGCCAACCTGCTGAGTGCGCGCCCCTCTATGTGCTGCTGGCGAGCCAAGAGTCAAGCTACATCACCGGCGAGGTGTTCGGCGTCACAGGCGGCAATCCACTGCCCTAACCTGACGCGGCAGGCGTTGCGCCGCGACGCGCTGCCGTCTTTCGAGACAACAGAGAGGTGACTATGGATCTTGGAATCAAGGGGCGCGTCGCGCTGGTCACCGGCGCCGGCGGTGGCATTGGCCGAGCCACTGCCCGACTGCTGAGCGAGGAAGGTGCGCTGCTGGTGCTCACCGATCGCGATAAGCAGGCAGTGCAGTTGCTCTCTGCCGACTTACGAGCAGAAAACCTCGTGGTACCTGCCGATATCACCGACCAGCGAGCCATCGAGCGCGTGGTGGCCCTGGGGGAAGAGCGTTTTGGCAAGATTGATATCGTCGTGCATACCGCAGGCGTCACCGGCGCCAAGGGCGATCCACTGGAGCTCAGCGATGCTGATTACGAGGAAGCCTGGCAGACCGACTTTTTCTCCTCGGTGCGCGTCGCCCGCGCCACTATTCCACGCATGCGCCCGCGCGGATGGGGAAGATTTGTGTGCATCACTTCGGAGAACGCCGCACAACCGTACCATGAGGAGGCGGTGTACAACGTCGCCAAGGCCGCCCTCGCCGCCTTCGTGAAAAACCTGTCCTACCAGGAAGCTAAACACGGTGTATTGTGCAATACGGTAGCCCCGGCTTTCATCGAGACGGGCATGACCAATGCCATGATGCGCCAGCGTGCGCAGGAGCTGGGTGTCTCATTCGAACAGGCCATCGAGAGTTTCCTGCGTCAAGAGCGCCCCGGCATCGTGCAGCAGCGCAGAGGACAGCCCGAAGAGGTGGCGGCCGTCATCGCCTTGCTGGTATCGCAGCGGGCTTCCTTCATCAATGGCAGCAACGTGCGTGTCGATGGCGGTTCGGTACAAGCCGTGCAGCAATGACAACGCCTCTTAAACAGGGGGCCTCTCCAGGGACAGGAACCAGCCATGAGCAATACCCCGTTATCTGTGAGCAACCTGCTGACTGCAGCAGAACGCGCTGCCATTGCGGAAATTGAGGCGACCACCAACATCCTGCGGCTGGTGACCCGCCTGACGACGCTGCGTTTCGCCGGCATCGCCAAGTTCACCGACCGCGAATGGGTGGTGTGTTCGGTCTATGACCCCACCCAGTTCGGCATCGAAGCAGGGGATGCGGTGGATATCGAGACCACTGTGTGCAGCGAGTTCAGAAATAACCCGCATGCGCTGTTCTTGCCGAAGGTGAGTGATGACGAACAGCTCCGCGAACGGCCCATCGTCAAACGCTACGCCATCGAGAGCTACGCGGGAGTGCCGATCATGCTTCCAGACGGCACGCTATTCGGCGCACTGTGCGCCCTGGACACGCGCGCGGCGTTGTTTGACGACCCGGACCTGGTCGAGACGTTGACGCTTTTCGCTCGTCTGGTGGGCTGCATTTTCTACGCCAGCATAGAAAATTTTCAAGAGAGCACTCCAGCGCAGAGAGCTAAGAAGAACGCGTGAATATCCGTTATGGCGATGTTGGTGTCATTCCACCATCCCCTGCCCAGGCACTTCCTATCGTTCAGCAGGTGAAAGCATGCTGGGCACTTCTCATTCCTCCTCCGCGGTTACGTCACTTAGGTGGCGATGGAGGGTGCTGATCGAAGCTTTCATTGACTCAGTCACACACGATCTGTAGCCATCGCGCTGATCAAAATGGACATTTTTCATCAGCGTGCCTGATTGGCGATGTACCGAGTTAACAGTAGGAAGGCGCCACCTCACTCAGTCAATTCAAACGGCCATTTTGTAACGGGATGTTACAAAGCACGATGACAAGCATGCTCACCAGAAGCAAACCAAGCCATTGATAATCCGAAGATTTGGCTGTCTGTCAGCGGTTAGCGTACGAAATCCCCAACCGTAAACCCCTGCATGTATCCACACGGTTACAAAGCGCGCAGAACGAGGATCCAATTTTTTAGTCCAGTGAAGTGAACTCAATGCCAGGGCCCCTTGGATCAGCTCGGGCGAGCTCTCAAGAACCACCCTCATATGCAGTATGCGCGCGAGCCAGGAATGGCGCTTTTTTTCGTTCGCATCAGGGATGACAGCAACAACAATTTGAGGGACGTAACCATGCCCTTTGCCAGAAACTATTACACTCCGGTAGACGTTGCAATCCGGTGGGGCCACTTCACCGTATACGAAAAAGAAATTCTCCATACTGCTTTCGAGCATCCGGAGAAACTACTGTATTACTCGGAGCATTGGCCCACCTTACATGTTTACCTAGAACGTTTATGCGATGCGATCGACTGTCACGAACTTCCCGCCTGGTATCTAGGCCACCCGATTACATTTCCAGCACGGAGTGGCGCATGTACCGTGCAATTAAGGCACTCCGATCTCCGATTTTGGGCTTTGCGATTCTCACCCGAGGACAAACCCGACTTTCTGTTCGATGCAAGCAATGACCACAGCCAATGCATCAGTCTTGGTACCTATTTGGCCCAACAGGCAGCGTTCGATACCTTGAAGCGCGAATTCGACCAGCTCCATGCTGAACACTCAACGCTGCTCGCCGAACTGAGGGCCCAAGGTATAGAGCGCGACATGCTGTCCACCCAGATGGAAACCTTCAAGATGCCCTCCGAATCGACCCTCTATGTGCTGCAAGTGATCATTGGTTCGATGCTTGAGTTGATCGTGGGAAAATCGCCTTCTGGCCAATCGCTGTCGGTGTACAAAACCCAAACGGCATTCGTAGACGCCATAGTCGAACATTACTCGCACCTTCCAGGCATAAGCAAACGTACCCTTGATCGGAAATTTGCGGCTGCCCGACAGCGCTTGGCCCAGGCAGGTTGAGGCTTTCACGTTATTGCCAGGCAATAGGCTCCATTGCCTGGCAATGACATCCATCCGTTCTGGTTATTGAATGAGTGTCACATCCCACCACGCGCCAAACGACGCTAAGGAGTGACATCATGCAATCTACCGTCATCATCGCCTCCGCCGATCGCCACATCATGCGCCGTGACGAGGTCGAACAAAAAACTGGCTTCAAGCGCTCGCACATCTACAACCTGATGAAAGCGGGGATGTTTCCGCAGTGCCGGCGCATTGGCACCCGCGCGGTGGGTTGGGACTCGTTGGAAATCGAGCAGTGGGTGCAAGATCGCCTGTCGATCCGGGACTGAGGCCATGGACGTTCTCTCGCTGATCTCAACCAAGGGCGGCGCGGGCAAGACGACCGTGGCCGCCAACCTGGGTGGTTTGCTGGCCGACGCCGGTCTGCGCGTTCTGCTGTTGGACCTGGACAACCAGCCGACGCTGTCCAGTTACTATGCGCTGCCCCATCCCCGCCCCGCCGGCAGCTACGAGTTGATCGCGCAGAACCTCACCGTGGCCGACCAGATCATCAGCGCCACGGTGATCCCCGGCCTTGATCTGATTGTTTCCAATGATCGTGCTGCTCACCTCAATACTTTGTTGCTGCACGCCGCCGATGGGCGTCTGCGCCTGCGTAACCTGCTGCCAGCCTTTGCCGATAAGTACGACGTGCTGGTCGTGGACACCCAAGGCGCGCGCAGCGTCGTCGTCGAGATGGCCATCCTCGCCTCGGGCTGCGCGTTGTGCCCCTTGCCACCCGAGATGCTCGCGGCGCGAGAGCTGCGCCGCGGCACCTTGGGGCTGTTCGAGGAATTGGAGCCCTATCGGCACCTGGGGGTGTCGCTGCCGCCGGTGAAACTGCTGCTCAACCAGGTCGATTTCAAGCGCCGGGACACGCGCCTGATCATGCAGAGTCTGCAGGCGACCTTCGCGGACGATGTGCACGTCAGCCTCTGCGACACGGTTATTCCCGATCGCGTGGCCTACCTGAATGCCGCCACCTTGGGAATGCCAGTACACCGTGTCGAGCCACATCACGTGCGAGGTAGCCGCGGGTGTCCTGCCGCCCAGGTGATGCACGAACTGGCCTTGGAATTGTTTCCGCAATGGCGCCGTCAACTGATCAGGACTGCAACCGGCTCGGACAGGCGCAAGACTGCTTCCTGAGTACTCTTCAACCACCATGCCGCGTCCGTCCACGGTCGTGGCTTGACCCGGGCTGCCCTCATGAAGACACCGACCTCCGAGGAAATCACCCGCAAGCTGCAGCAGTCCCACTTTCCCAGCACGCCGAGCCTGGAGCAACCGGCAGATCCTGCCTGTGATACACCGATGGTGGTGACACTGGAGCAACTGCGCCCGTATGACCACAATCCTCGGTTCATCCGCAACCCGCTGTACGAGGAGCTTAAAGCGTCCATCAGCGAACGCGGCTTGGACCAGCCGCCGTCGATTACCCGCCGGCCGCACGAACGCCACTTCATCATCAGCAATGGCGGTAACACGCGCTTGAGCATTCTGGGCGAACTGTGGCAGGAAACGCGGGACGAGCGTTTTTTCCGCATTTCCTGCCTGTTCCGGCCGTGGCGATCAGAGACCCATGCCTTGCTGGGCCACCTGGCGGAAAGCGACCTGCATGGCCCGCTGACTTTCATTGAAAGGGCTATGGCAGTGGCAAAGGCCAAGGATATGCTGCAGGAGGGAGGAACAACATTGAGCCAGCGTGAACTGGCGAGCCGCTTACGTAAGGACGGCTACCCGATCACTCAGCCGCACATCAGTCGCATGTTCGACACCTTGGTTCATCTGCTGCCAGCCATTCCCCAAAGGCTGTATGCAGGCCTCGGCAAGCACGCCATCGAACGCGTCATCTCCTTGCGCAGTCGTGCACAGGCCACCTGGAATCGTTTGGCAGCGGACGTGAGTGGCTTTGGACCGCTGTGGTTTGACGTCCTGACCGGATTTGACGAGGCGATTGGGGAACTGGACGTCAGCGAGGTGCAAGACGCCCTCCTCGACAAGATGGCGACCGCGCTGGAGCGCTCACCTCGGCTGTTGGCGCTTGAACTGTTGCAGGACCCGCCGTATGGGGTGAGCGTTCCACAGTTGTCAACATCGCTGCTATCGCCAGAGCCTCTCCCTCAGTCGCTGTCATCATCGGGGTGTCCCGACCTGGAACCTGATCACTCGGCGCAGCACGCTGAACGCAAGGTTGTCACGACACTGGACGGCAATGAAACAACCTTTACCTCGGCAGCTGCCAGGGGGCAACCTGACGTCGATTCGGGAGAGGCCCTTCCCTCTACTACCGCATCCGCGCTACCAGCTCCCCAACACCTTCCGGCCAACAGGCTGGGCTCAGTGAACGCCTTGGCAGAGTTGCCCAACGAACTCACTGACGTCGATCAATTGCGCAACAACTCCTTCGGGCTGGCGGCAGAGCTCGCCGGTTACGCCGACGCTAGGCATTTGGTCGAAGCCTCGGAGACCGGGCTGGGCTTTATTCTCTGTGCTCAACCAGCAGCGTCGCTAAACACCCGGGGCATCGGTATCCAACTGATTTTGGCGGCCTTGCTGCGCCTGCACGATGACGTCAACCAGGAGCAACGCCAGCAGTTACCCGCGGCGCTGTTTGGCCAACTACTGACGGGCGTGTATGACCTGCCCCTTCAGGGGCTCCCGGCTTTGACACAGAAGCTTGAGCGTCTGCCCGATATCCAGTTCGAACAAGCCCTCTTGCTGGTTCGCGCGTCACGACGCTTGATCGAACTAATGCTGTCGCCCGCTCGCTGATAACCGGAGGTGCCCGATGAGTACGACCTTCAATCTGTTGAACCACGCCATGCTCAACCAGGTACTGCATGAGCTGCACCATGGCCGCTTGCAACGCTGCAAGGCATTGGGCCTGGACGACGAGGACATCAAGATACTGCAGTCCTTGCCGCCCACCACCCTCTCCCACCTTGCACATTCGAGCATCTCCTGGGTGGAGATCAAGGTCGATCTCACGGTTCTGCGTCGGCTGATCATCCAGGCCGAACGCGATGAGCAGAACGAACGCCTGATCAACCGCGCCCTTAAGCTGGGTGCCAGTTCCAGCATCATGTACCGCTGTTTTGGCCTGGATCATTCGGAAACCGCATTGCGTCGCCGGGTGCTGCAGATCGAGACGCACCGAGGCCGACCGATTCAGCTTAGCGAAGCTCAGGAGCACGCCCTCTGGAACCGCTGGAGCCAGTTGCGGGCAGACGACCCGGACAATGACCCACTCGATGCGATGATGATGCTGGCTGAGGAGCAGCAAATCAGCCTGACGTTGGTGTGGCAGCAGATCGAGTTGTATGGAGGTACGCCATGCTAAAGTTCTACAGCGTCGACTGGCGTGATGTCGTGCGCCAGTCCAATGAGGTTCTGGAGCGGTTGCAGCATGAGCAGGCGCGGCAGGCCGGCGAGCAGGCGTCCATGCCGGCGGCTGAAGCTGGCGAGCCGGGCTTTGTTTACCACGGCACTGACCCGATGCCACTGGCTTTGTTGCTGGATCGGCGCCTAACCCCGCTGGAGCGCAATACCTGGCAGGTGCTGCGCTGGCTGGTCGGCGAACAGAACCTGCGAGCGCCGCGCTACGAGGACCTGCAGCCCTATCTGGCCACCAGCCCGTGCGGCGCCCAAGCTTCGCGTGAGACCATCGCCCGGGCCTTGAACGTACTGCGGGTCACGCGCTGGCTCACCCTGGTCGAACGGGCGCGGGACGAGCGTGGTTGCCTGCGGGGTTGCGTCTACGAGCTGCACGATGCCCCGCTGGCGCCCGCAGAAGCGATCGGCCGCGATACCGAGTACGTGGCGCTCATCAAGCAAGACCTTGGCCACGCCACCAAAGGCGTGCGCGACGTCGCCCACCATGTGCTCAAGGAACTGCGCGCAGACCCTGCTGTGTCCGATGATGCTCTGCAGGATCTTGAGGTGGCGTGGCCCACCTCACCGCAGCGGGTTCTGGCGCTGGAACCCGGCGCGCCGAAGGATTCCGAACGGACCAGTCCGGACCCCGTTCGGGCCGCGGCGGTCGTGGCTGAGCATCCCGAACCCAGTGGCATCACCCAGGATTCTTTAGTCGTTCGGAATCCAGGCGCGGTGCGTACAGTACAAAAAGAACAAAGCAAAAAAAGTACGGTACTGCCCCCAAGCGCCGGATCGTCGCAATGGCCGGACGGCCTGCAATTGAGCCTGGGGGAGCAGCGCATGGCGGCACAGGCGTTGCACCAGCTCGATCCCAAACAGCGCCAAGCGGTCATCAATGAGGCGTCGGTGCGCTGCGCCCGTGGTGAGATCCGAAAACCCATCGCCTACCTGATGGGATTGATCAAACGCGCCTGTCGGGGTGAGTTCACCCTGTGGGCAGCCCGAGGCGAAGTCACTGGGCCAACGCCGGCCGTGGCGCCTGCTCGAGCTTCGGTGCCTGCGACCGACGCAGCAAAGGCAATGAGCAATCGCAATGCCTCCCCCCTGGCGCTGGCATGCCTGGAAGAGCTGAAGCTGCGTTGTCGGCTCACCAGTGGAACACCTTAGATTCGATGCACATCAAATCGCGTCCAGCCTGTGCTACTGCGGGTGAAGTCGATCTTTGAATTCAGGGCCATGGAAATAGCGGCTCGATGCCCACGACCAACTGCCTGGTACTCACTGGACACCATGCTCACGAAATCGATTCCAGGTAGTTCCGTAGGCTCTCCCAATGTGAGCCCAGCACCTTCGCATTGATGGCTGTCGACCGTTGCCAGACCAACCAAGGTAGGGCCATCTCCACGGCGAGGAACCGGCGATGGTCGACCACTACCAACTCAACCTGGGCTCATTGCGCAGCAGCATCACCCTCACGCTGCACACCCATCACGCCGCCCGCCTGTGGCAGGGGCGTCTGGCCCGCGAAGGTGTGCATGCGATCATGGGCATGGCCGGCTACATCAGCGTCACCAACCTGCTCAAGCAGGCCAGCGGCCAGGATGACCCCTTCGCTGACTGGTTCATGCTGCAGTTGGAAGAAAAACTGCTGCTGGCCAAGACCGACATGCTCGCCCTGAGCGAACAGGTGGAGCGCCTGGAGCGTGACCTGCCGAGCCAAGTCGACATCGGCGATAACCTCAACATCCATCCGGTGACCTTGCCGCTGTTTATCGGCAGCCAGCTTGGGTTTCTTGCGGTCTACCTGCTCACTGATTACGACACCCTGGTGCGGCGGGTGCTCTTGGCCCATCACACGGCACTGATCGGCCGCAGCGACATGGAAATCTGGATAGACCGCGGTGCGCACCTGCTCCGCAGCCTGTTTGGCCTGGCGCAGCGCTACCGTCTGGCCGGCGTCAGCCGCGATGACATGGCGGCGAACAATGCCCGCGCCCGCGATGCCGTGGATAAATTTGGCCTGCCGCCGCAGGACATCCTCGAAGGCCTGCGGCGTTCGCAGTTCGCCCCGCCGACCGTGCGTCATCCCGCTGTCCGTCAGGAGGAGGATCTCGGGGATGAGCCGGCAAGCGAGCCGTTGGTGCCTGAACCAACCGTCCAATCTGAAGGCGGTGCGGCATGACCCTGGCCGAGGCAATCGCCCGTCGCCTGTCAACGGATGCCTATCGGCAGTTCGAACAGGCTGCCTCCCTAAAAGGCCTTTTAAAGCCTTTTAAGGGTAAGGGGGAGCTGCAGAAACTGGCCGATACTGCGCTGCGCCTGGAAACCCAGGTCGCCGAGCTGATGGGCGTGTTGCTGGCGATCGTGGCGCAGCCACCCTTCTCGCTGCTGGACCTGCGGCTGGTGGTGCAGCGCAGCGCGGCCGGCACGAACTTCCTACGCTGGCGCAGCCGTGATTTCAATCGCATGGGCGCGCTGGTGTGGGAGCGGGCGATGGCACAGCCGCACCTGGCGCAGTCGGTGCGCGAGGCGCTGCTGCAGCTTGAGGTCAACCGCATCACCCTGAACCTGCAAATGAGCAGCCTGCATTCGCTGCACCGGCACGCCACGGCGAGCGCGATCAAGCTGGAGGCTGCCGAGACCCTCTTCGATCACTCCCCTCCCCCCACCGTGGAGCAGCAACCATGAGCACTCTGTTTGTCGGCGAAGGCAACATCGGCAGCGCCCCCGAATTCCAAGAGTTCAACACCAACCCCGATGAGCCGCGGCGCCTGCTGCGGCTGAACGTGTATTTCGACAACCCGGTACCGCGCGAAGGCGGCTACGAGGATCGCGGCGGCTACTGGGCGCCGGTTGAACTCTGGCACCGTGATGCCGAGCACTGGAGCACGCTGTTTCAGAAGGGTATGCGCATCCTGGTCGAGGGCCGCACGGTCAAGGACGAGTGGGAGGACAGCGAGGACAACGCGCGGGTGACGTTCAAGGTGGAAGCGCGGCGCATCGGTATCCTGCCACACCGCCTGGCGTCGGTGACTATGCGCGAGAAAGCCAGCGAGCCGGCCAAGGGCGACGGCTCGGCGCGCAAGACTGGCGGCAAGAAAGGCGCGCGCAAAACCGATTGAAGGTGGACGTCAGTTGAGTCGCGCCGGCTCAGCGTGAGGCCCACGCTGGGCCGGCCACCTGTCCGGCGTGCAGCCACCGCGGCTCCTGCAATCCTTGATTACTGCTGGCGGGCGAGCTCGTGCTGGGCATGCGCCAGCAGCAGGGCCACCTCGTACAGGTGCTGGTCCAGGGCACGGAACGCCCGCCAATGCGCCGGGCTCTGCTTGACCCAACTGGCCAACGCCTCCCTCGCCTGCAGGCTGTCCGGCTCCACGTGAGTCGCTAGGAACAGCTCGTAGGCCTTGATCTCCAGCGCCGTCATGTCGGCGTCATTGGAACGGTCCATGTTGCCTCCTTGTGCTGACAGGTCGTACCGCACTTTCTCAGCTAAATACGCCCCGATAGGTTGTTAGTCAACCTTTCAGGGCGTTCATATGCGCGAGTTGATGGTCAACCATATGGGTCGAATTGGAGATCGTCCCGTTGCCCGCCAAACAGCCTAGCCTACGTTACATCGGTCGCCAGTTGGCCCAGCTGCGCCGCGCCCGCCAACTGACCCAGGAAGACGTCGGCGAGCGCCTGGAGATTGGCGCCGAAGCGGTCTCGCGCCTGGAGCGCGGTCTGGTCGATCTGTCGGTGACCAAGCTGCTGCAGCTGGCGGACATTTTCCAGTGCTCGGCCGGCGAGCTGCTGGTGGCCATCAGCCCCCGCGCGCAGGATCAAGCCCAGACGTTCGCGGCGTTGCTCGACAAGCTCAGCGCCGAGGACCGGCAGTTTGCCCTCGACCAAGTCGAGCGCCTGGCCGCGCACATGGCGCGCAAATAAGGGCACGCCGTTTCAGCTTTCCGCTGGATCTTTCCCACCCCATCCGCACCCTGGCGCTATCTGATCAGGGGAGCCTAGCCATGCGCCTGTACATCTGCGAAAAACCCTCCCAGGCCCGCGATATCGCCCGCGTGCTGCAGGCCAACCGCCGCGGTGATGGCTGCCTGCAGGGCAATGCAGTGACCGTGACCTGGTGCGTGGGCCATCTGCTGGAGACCGCGCCACCGGAGACCTACGGTGCGCAATACAAGCGCTGGACCTTGGAGGACCTGCCGATCATCCCAAGCCGCTGGCAAGTGGTTGCCAAGCCCAAGGTCGCGGCGCAGTTGAAGGTCATCGAACAGCTGCTGCGCACCTGCAACGAAGTCGTGGTGGCCACCGACGCCGATCGCGAGGGCGAGATGATCGCCCGCGAGATCCTCGAGCGCTGCCGCTTCCAGGGGCCGATCTTGCGTCTGTGGCTCTCGGCCCTGGACGAGGCGTCGATCCGTAAGGCACTGGCCGCCCTGCGCCCGGGCGAGCAGACGCTGTCCCTGTATCACTGTGCGCTGGCGCGCTCCCGCGCCGATTGGCTGGTGGGCATCAACCTCAGCCGGCTGTTCACCCTGCTCGGCCGCCGCGCCGGCTTCGATGGCCTGCTGCCGGTGGGCCGGGTGCAGACGCCGACCTTGCGCCTGGTGGTGGAGCGCGATCGAGCCATCGCCAGCTTCGTGCCCCGCCCGTTCTGGACGGTCGATGCGCAGCTGCAGGCCGAGGGCATGGTGTTTTTGGCGCGCTGGCAGCCGCCTGCCGGCAGTTGCGACAACAGCGGGCGCTGCATCGAGGAGGCCGTCGGGCAACGGGCGGCGCGGCGGCTGGTGCAACGCGCCCAGGCGCGGGTGTCGAGCGTCGACGTGGAGCGAGTGTGTGAAGGACCGCCGCTGCCCTTCGACCTGGGGACCTTGCAGGAGATCTGCTCGGCCAAGCTTGGCCTCGGCGCCCAGGACACCTTGAACACGGCGCAGGCGCTGTACGAGACCCACAAGGCCACGACCTACCCGCGCACTGACTGTGGTTTCCTGCCCGAGCGCATGCTCGATGAGGTGCCGCGCGTCCTCCACGCCCTGGCAGCCAGCGCGCCGTCGCTGGGGCAATGGCTGAAGCAGGCCGACCCGAGCCGACGCTCACGGGCCTGGAACAGCAGTAAGGTCACCGCGCACCACGGCATCATTCCCACGGCCGTGGCCCTCGACCTGAAGCAACTGTCCGAGCGCGAGCAGGCGGTCTACGCGCTGATTCGCGCGCGTTATCTGGCGCAGTTCCTGCCCGACCATGAGTACTTGAAAACTTTGGTGTTGCTGCAGAGCGACGAGGACCAGCTGCAGGCACGCGGCAAGCAGATCCAGGTGCGCGGCTGGAAGGCGGTGATCGATGAGGCCGACGGCAGCGAACCGGGCGAGTCGAGCCAGCGACTGCCGACCCTGCGCGAGGGCGCATCACTGCCGTTGCTTGATACCGTGGTCAACGCGCACCGCACCCAGCCGCCTAAAGCCTACACGGAAGGTACCCTGGTGAAGGCGATGAAGACCATTGCCAACCAGGTCGCCGACCCGCGCCTGAAGCAGAAGCTCAAGGACAGCATCGGCATCGGCACCGAGGCCACCCGCGCGGCGATCATCCAAGGGTTAATCGATCACGGCTACCTGGCGAAGAAGAAACGCAGCCTCGCGGCCTCAGCGGCCGCGCACACTGTGATTGAGGCGGTGCCGCCGGAGGTCGCCGATCCAGTGATGACCGCTCTCTGGGAGCAGGCGCTGGATCGCATCGAATCGGGGCAACTGGACGTCGAGACCTTTCTGGCCAAGCAGGCCGCCTGGCTCACGCAATTGGTGCAGAGCCACGCCTCGCAGACCCTGCGCGTGCCAGTCGCCGCCAAAGGCCCCGCGTGCCCGGTGTGCCGCAGCGCCATGCGCCAGCGCAAGGGTCGCACCGGAAACTTCTGGTCGTGCTCGCGTTATCCGGACTGCAAGGGCACCAAGCCGGTGGCCACACCCAAGCGCACCCGCAAGCCCCGCTCCTCCTAAGCAGTACACGGCACCTTGACGCTCCTTGCCGAGGCTGTTGTAGTGAAGGCGCCCCATCGCCACCTGGCGAACCAAGACCGATACGCTCCGGGCAGTTCGGTCGAACCGTCGTGTTCGGAGCCATGCCACACCTCTCCCCGTGATTGCTTTTCGGCGTTATAGATCCTCCAGGCGGATGACCCGTGCGGCTTGCAGCAGGCCCCAGGGGTCATCCGCCTCGGCGATGATGCTCAGCACCGGTGCCCGCCGGCGAAAGACTGGGCGCCTTTTGTGCGCGGATGCGTGCCAGCAGTTTCCGATCCAGGCCACGACAAGGGTCGGTTGAACCAGGTGAATGACCGGCGACAGTTTTGCGATGGACTTCGCGGTCAGGGTACCGGGTCAAAGGTGGTCCTCTTCATCCTAGCCTGATGACCGTCGGGCTATTTTTTCGTCAGCAACTTTCCACTGAAGACCATCGGTTTCCGGCCGCCGAAGACGAGCTCAAGCCCCTGTTGACGCGGGATTCGCCTCGATCTATAGATGAACTGCACCTCGCTGTCGATGACAGCACCCTGGTAGCCAGAACCTTGAAGGCTACGCCCGTTGCGGGTGGTTCACCCCCAGTGCGATCAGCGCTCGGCAGCTCGCACGGTCACCGATCCCTCGGTGATGAGCGCTCCTCGACCGGTCCTGGGACCACCCTTGCCTCCCCTTGCGGAACTCACCTCCCGCCAGGGCTGGTGGATATCCGCGTTTCTAGCAAACAGGAGATTCACCATGACTACTGCAAACAACGCTGCACCCACCAGCTACTTCAACCTGCACACCCAAGGCATTGGCTACCTGAACCGTATTCGCGAAGTCCCGGTACGTCGCGGGCAACCGTTCATGGCCTGCGACATTGCCGCTCTGCACGGTGCGTCAGATGACGTCGAGTACACTCGCTTCGACTGCAAGGTCGCCGGCGGTGAAGCGGAGCGTTTGATCCGCGAGCACCTGGAAGACGTCAAGGCCGATCGCAAGGTGCTGCTGGCCTTTCGCATCGGCGATCTGTGGGTCGACGCCTTCACCTATGAAAAAGGTGAGCGCAAAGGCCTGCCGGGCGCCAGCCTCAAGGGTCGGCTGATCTTCATCGAGTGGATCAAGGTCGATGGCCAACTGACCTATAAGGCAGCCCCCCGAGCTGAAGCCCCTGCTCCAACTGAACCGGATCAGCAGGCCGATGAGGCCGACGCCGAACCTGAAGCTCCCGCCGACACCTCCCGCGCCAGCACCGGCCGCCGTCAAGCCCCGGCTGCCAACGGCCGTCGCACCTCCACTCCGGCGCGTCAGTCTGCCTAAGACGATTGACCCACCCACCAGGCGCTCGCACGAGCGCCTTTTTTTCACCTGAGTCGGAGGTTGCCATGGAGAGCTACTGGCTCTGCCAGGACTGCCTGCAGGCGGTGGCCTATGACGACTTCAGCGCGCTGTCGCTGTATTACAGCGAGGCTGAGGTCGACAAGCGCACCGCCCAGATGCGCGCCGCCCTGCAAGTCCTACTGCCCTTGAGTGCCGACTTCGATCCTGAGACCGGCATCGGCATCGAGGACTTTTCAACCGCGCCCTGCGAAGTCTGCTGCAGCCGCTTGCACGGTACGCGGCATCGCTTCACCCGGCTTTGAACTGCTGATACCTACCCAATGGGGGCTCTCCCCCTGGGGGCGCTCCTGCTTTACGAGGATTGTCCCATGAACACCACCCTGAACCTGGTCGGCTCCGTCGATCCCGCTGTGATCCAGCGCGTCAACGAAGATGCGCTGATTCAGCAGGCCCTGCAGTTGCTCGACCGCCGTTATTTCCAACGCGGCGAGCTGCTTATCCAGCCTGCCGATGCCGCGGCCTACCTGAAGCTGCGTCTGGCGCCCTACCGGCAGGAGATCTTCGCCCTGCTCTGCCTGGACTCGCGTAACCGCGTGCTCGCCTTCGACGAGCTGTTCTTCGGCAGCATTGATGGCGCCAGCGTCTACCCACGCCAAGTAGTCATCAAGGCCTTGGAGCATAACGCCGCCAGCGTGATCTTCAGCCACAACCACCCTTCCGGCTGCCCGGAACCCAGCAACGCCGACCGGGTGCTGACCCAACGCCTGACCGAGGCCCTGGCCCTGGTGGAGGTCCGCGTCTTGGACCACATCATCATCGGCGAAGGCCGTCCGTTGTCCCTGGCCGAATTTGGCTGGATCTGAACCGTCGTCCCGACGCCACCGCCTGCATGGGGTGGCCTCAATTTCCGCTGGAGAGCAGTCATGCATCCTCTTACGTCCACCCCCTTCGTTCGCGGCTACCAATCCTTTCGCTGTGAACGCCTTATCCAAATTATCTACGAAGAGTACTGCGAGCCTTGCTACCGGCCCCTGCATGACTCGCAGGCGCAGCTGCCGGACCATGACATCAACCGCCAGCCTTGCATATTCAACGATGACTTCGTGCTGATCACCCGGGGGCAAACCCTGGTCAGGGAAGCCGTCGCGCACTGCACTGACGACGGCACGGTGGTGGCGGTGGTCTACACGGTCGTCGCCGACCATTTCGGCCAGTCCGCCCACTTGGGTGACTATCCCAGCGAGGAGGCAGCGCAAGCGGTGATCACGCAGTTGACCTTTGCCACAGGGCACTACAGCCGTAGCTGGGAAATCAGCTCGGCGCACCTGCCCCCTGCGGAGCTCAAACTGCTGGAGGAGCGCACCTGGCGCGGCATCGCGTCCGGCTTCTTCGAGTGTTTCGAGCTGTTCGACAGCCATGCCATCGGCTGCAAGCTGTATTCGACGCCTTGGCAGGATGGCGGCAACGCTTCTGAGTGTGTCGCCAGCCGCGCAGAGGTCCTGGCGCGCCTGCGTGACGAGCAGGTACCAGCGGTGCTGACCGAACTGTTGCTGCTGGCCGGGCAAGCCGACGTGCGTTTCCTGGTGTTTGATCCAGACGCCCGACGGCTGCCCGAGCTACCCGTTTTTCCCGATAATTGATGCAAGGCGCCTACGGGCGCCTTTTTTATTGGGCGCGAATTGCCGTGGGCGGGAATCGCTTTATCGGTGGGGCGACAGCCGCCCTTTTCGCCATGGTAGCGGCAACCTTCCCTGAGGCATCGCCATGCATCGTCCACTCATGCTCACGCTGGTCATTGCCGCCCAGCTGGCGGGCTGCAGCCATGCTGCGCCCCCTCCCGGCCCAATACCATCCCCGGACAAGCCCGCGACACCCGCCAAGCCGCTGGTGCCGGAAACGCTCCAAGCACCTGACTGGGTGCGGCAAGGTCGCTACACCCTGGTCAGCGCCCGGCCGACGCTGGAACAACGCCAACCGCTGCTGCAGATGGTCGAGGTCAGTATCCCGCCGGCGCTGCGCAGTGATGTCGGCGAGGCATTGCGCCATGTGCTGCAGCGCTCGGGCTTTTCGCTGTGCCCGGATGTCCCGCCGCAGGCGCTGCTGTTCAGCCGGCCGCTACCGGCGGTGCACTACCAGATCGGCCCGATGGCCCTGATCGATGCGCTGACCATCCTCGGTGGACCGGCCTGGGAACTCAGCGTCGACCCACTCAACCGCTCGGTCTGCTATGCACTGCGGTCGCCATCACCTGCTGCACCGGTCGGCACGCTGGGGCTCGTCCCATGAAAATACAGACCTTCCATGACCTGTTGATCGGCGCCCTGTGCATCGGCGCGACCTTGCTGGCGGCGGTGACCTACAACCATCATCAGCAACTCGCGGCCATGGTCGCAGTAGCTGCACAGGCCCAGCCCGATCCTACCCCAGCTCTGCGGCGGGATCTGGATCTGCTCCGCGATGGTCAGGCAAAGCTGCAGGCACAGCTGCGCGACCTGAGCAGCCAGCAGGAGGCCGTCACAGCCACCCAGGCGGCGAACCGGCAGCAACTCGACCAACTCGACGCTGCCATCGCCGAGCAGTCGAAATCAACAGCCAATGCCCCCAGCAGCGAGGTATTCACGGCTTGGCAGCAACGACTCGACAAAGCCGAGGGGGACCTTGCCCACGTGCAGGCCCTGCTCGCGGCACAGGCTCAACCCCGGCCCCGCACTGAACCCGCCCCGATGCCAAAGCCCAGGGTGAAATCACCGCGCCCTGCCGAGCCGCCGCTGTCGGTGCTTGGCATCGAGACGCGTGGCAGCGCCCGATTCGTGTCGGTTCTGCCGACCGGTGCACGTTCGCTGTCCGCCGTGCAATTGCTGCAGCCGGGCGAGAGCCTGGATGGCTGGCAGTTGCGTGAGACCCAGCGCGACCAGGCCGTCTTCCAGGTCGCGGGGCATGCCGACCGCAGCTTACCCCTACCCTGAGGACGCTGCCATGCGCCTGTTCGCTCTCATCAACCTGCTCCTGTTGCCCATCAGTCTGCACGCTGCCGTTGTTGCCGCGGCGGACCAGGAAGTCTCCGAACCCAGCCAACGCAACAGCGACGTAAAGCAGCTGCAGCAACGCCAGGCCACTGCCGCGCAGGCATGGGGACTGACTGACGATGAATGGGTCAAGTTTGAACACCTGCAAAACGGCCCCCGGCGCTATTGGTCGCCGCAGTTGGACCCGCTGACCACCCTGGGAGTGGAGGCGGAGTCCGATCAGGAGCGGCAGCGCTATGCCGAGCTGCAAGTGCGCCTGGAAGCCAAGCGGGCCGAGCGCGAACTGGCCTACCAGCAGGCGTACACCGCCGCGTGGGCGCGGCTGTTCCCCGGGCTGCAGCCCGTACAGGGCATGAGCAGCGTGGACAATACGTCAACCAGCACCCGCTACGCGCTCTTCGTCGAAGAGCAGTGCCCAGCCTGCCAAGCCCGGGCCTTGCAACTGACGAAACAGGGCGCGCAGCTGGATGTGTACCTGGTCGGCAGCCAGGGCAAGGATGAAGCGATCCGGCACTGGGCGCGCCAAGCGGGCATCACCGCCGCGCAGGTCAGCAGCGGGCAGATCACCCTCAACCATGACCGCGGGCGCTGGTTCAGCCTCGGCGCCAGCCGCCCCCTGCCGGCACGCTATCAACAGGTGGACGGACAATGGCAGCGCGTCGACTGATATGCGCCCTGGCGCTGGGGCTTGGCACCCACGCAGGCGCCGAGGTGATACCCCCGCCGGCCTACCAAGTGATTGCCGCCCAGGCCGGCATTCCCTCCTCGGTGTTGTTCGCGGTTGCCTTGCAGGAAAGTGGTACTCGGCTGCGCGGCCAGACCATCCCCTGGCCCTGGACGTTGAATGTCGCCGGCAACCCGCAGCGCTTCGCCAATCGTCAGCAGGCGTGCACCGCGCTCATGCTCGAACTCACCCGCCAGGATCCTCGGCGCATCGATGTTGGCCTGGGCCAAACCAACCTCGGCTACCACCCCGAGCGCTATGCCAGCGCCTGTGACGCCCTTGATCCGCGGACCAACCTCACGGTCACTGCCGCCCTGCTCAAGGAACACTTCGAGGCGGCCGGCGACTGGGTGCGAGCCGCCGGTCGTTATCACCGGCCAGCCGGAGGCGAGCCTGCGGCCCGCTATCGCGCGCAGTTCATCCGCCATTGGCAGCGGGTCGACGCATCGGCTGCCCTCAATTTGGAGAACCAACCATGACGCCTGTACGGATCATTGCCCTGATTACGTTGTGCTGGCTGTGGTACGGCGTGGCGGCCCAGGCCGACGAACCAACGTCCGCAGCCCCCGTCCCACGCCTATTGAGCTGGGTCCTGCCTATCCACAGCAGTCAGCTGAGCCCAGGCCCGGTCACGCGCAGAATGCTGGATATGCCGAGAATGACACCCCTGTTTCTGGTCGGGCAGGACCCGCTTTCCCTGCAATGGCTGGCTGAACATGCCCAAGCCCTACAGGCGCTGGGCGCCAGCGGTCTGGCCGTGGAAGTTACGGATAGCGGGACGCTGCAGCGCATCCAGGCAATAGCGCCGGAGCTACCGATCTGGCCGGTCAGCGGTGATGACATCGCCGCGCGCCTGCAACTGGAGCATTACCCCGTGCTGATTACGCCAACCGCCTTGGAACAGTGAGGGCAACCCATGACCGATCACGCGATGGAGTCCCTGCTGCGGCCCGCCGTGGAGCTGTACACCGTCGGCGTGTGCGCGGGCGCTGCGGCACTGTGCCTGCACTCGCCCTGGGCGGTGGCGCTCTCGTCTGAAATTGGCGCTGGCATGGCGGTGGCCTACACCGCCTTTGGCCTCAAGCGCCTGAATGAAGCCCGCGTCGTGCTGTGCTATCGGCGCAACATCCGCTGCCTGCCGCGCTACTCACTCACCAGCCGGCAGATCCCGGTCAGCAACAAGCGCCTGTTTATGGGCCGCGGTTTCCGCTGGACACGCCTGCATACCCAACGCTTGGTCGAAGCCCAGGACCCTGCGCTTGCTCGCTATGTGAATCAGTCCGCGGCCTACCAGTGCGCTCGACGCCTGGAGCGGGCGTTGGAGAAAGCCCCCTTTGCCCTTTCACGCTTGGCCCAGCTCACCGCATTGGACAGTCCCTTCAACCCGGTACGGCCACTGCCCCCGGTGGGCGGCTCCCCGCTGCTGCACGGCGTCGAGCCCCATGAGTGCGAAGCCAGCCTGCCGCTGGGTGAGCGCGTCGGCCATACCCTGGTGCTGGGTACCACGCGAGTGGGCAAGACCCGCCTGGCCGAGGTGTATATCACCCAGGACATCCATCGGCAAACGCCGGAAGTGGTGGTGGTCTTCGACCCCAAGGGCGATGCCGATCTGCTCAAGCGCATGTATGTCGAGGCGCGCCGCGCCGGGCGCGAGAAAGAGTTCTACGTGTTTCACCTGGGCTGGCCGGAGATTTCCGCGCGCTACAACGCCATCGGCCGCTTCGGTCGCATCTCCGAAGTCGCCACCCGTATCGCCGGACAATTGAGCGGCGAAGGCAACTCAGCGGCATTCCGCGAATTCGCCTGGCGCTTCGTCAACATCATTGCCCGCGCGCTGATCGAGCTGGGCCGGCGCCCAGACTATCTGCAGATCCAGCGCCACGTGGTTAATATCGACGCCCTGTTCATCGAGTACGCGCAGCAGTTTTTCGCCCGCCATGATCCCCAGGCGTGGGACACTATCGTGCAGATCGAGGGACGGCTCAATGAAAAGAACATCCCCCGGCACATGATCGGCCGGGAAAAGCGGGTGGTCGCCATCGAGCAGTACCTGGCCGCCAAGCGCATCTTCGATCCGGTGATGGATGGCCTGCGCTCGGCGGTGCGCTACGACCGCACCTATTTCGACAAGATCGTCGCCTCGCTGCTGCCGCTGCTGGAGAAGCTCACCAGCGGCAAGACTGCGCAATTGCTGGCCCCGAACTACACCGACCTGGACGATCCACGGCCCATCTTCGACTGGCTGCAGGTGATCCGCAAACGCGGCATCGTCTACGTCGGTCTTGATGCACTGACCGATGCCGAGGTGGCCGCGGCCGTGGGCAACTCGATGTTCGCCGATCTGGTCTCGGTCGCGGGGCACATCTACAAGCATGGGGTGGACCATGGCCTGCCCGGTGTCTACAGCTCGACGGAGAAGCTGCCGATCAACCTGCATGCTGACGAGTTCAACGAGTTGATGGGCGACGAGTTCATCCCACTGATCAACAAGGGCGGCGGCGCGGGTATTCAGGTCACCGCCTACACCCAGACGCTGAGCGATATCGAGGCGCGCATCGGCAACCGCGCCAAGGCCGGCCAGGTGATCGGCAACTTCAACACCCTGCAGATGCTGCGGGTGCGGGAGACTGCGACAGCGGAGCTTTTGACCAACCAGTTGCCCAAGGTCAACGTGCAGACGCGCACGCTGGTCTCCGGGGCCACCGACACGGCCGACCCGGACGCCCATACGGATTTCACCTCTTCCTCCCAGGACCGCGTCAGCAGCACCGCCGTGCCGCTGATTGAGCCCGCGCATATCGTCAGCCTACCCAAGGGGCAGATGTTTTCCTTCCAGGAAGGCGGACAGCTGTGGAAGGTACGCATGCCACTGCCCCTACCCTCCAACGATGACGCCATGCCCAAGGATCTGCAGGAGCTAGCCAATCACATGCGCGAGTCGTACAACGCCAACGCGGGCAACTGGTGGACCAGCGCCGGCGGCGCACCCACGGTTGATTTCAACCCCGAAACGCCACCGCCAACGCGCAAGCGCCCATCCTGAATCACCGGATGAAATGCCACGTGCGCCGAGGTATCCATGCCGACCACGCCGGTCAACCAAGCACCTGTACCGCGAAAACCCGGGCTTATCCTCGCCACCGTCGAACTGTGCCTGAGGCTGCTGGGCGTGCTGTTTGGCTCGATGCTATTTTCAATCATGCTGGAGTTTGCCGGCATGGTGTGGTTTTGGCCCGATCAGGGCTGGCACCACAGTCAGGTCATGTGGCAGAGCGAGTTGGGCTGGCTGAGTGCGAACTTCAAACAGTCCTTGATCGTTGCGCAACCTGCCGCAGCCGTTGGCCGAATCCTCGAGGCGATCAATGAGTGGTTGTTCGTCAGCATCGGCTGGGGCGAACTCCAGGTGCATATGACGAAGCTAAGCCAGGAGGACAGCATTCCGGGGGCAGCGGCGCAACTGTACGTCGGGTTGCAAGACTACCTGGTCGCGGCCCTATTTACCCTCCTCACGTTCGTGGTCCGCGTTGCCGTGCTGGTACTGTCGATGCCATTGTTCCTGATGGCTGCGGTGACTGGGGGTGTGGATGGGTTGATGCGCCGTGACCTGCGGAGATTCAGTGCCGGCCGTGAAAGCAGCTTTGTCTATCATCGAGCCAAACGACTGCTCATTCCCCTACTGCTCACGCCCTGGATCATCTACCTGTCCATGCCTTGGTCAATCAATCCCACCTGGGTGTTGGTACCCTGCGCCTGGGTATTGGGCTGGATGGTCGCGATCACTGGGTCGACGTTCAAGAAATACCTCTGACTGCCGCGCCTCTATATCCGCTATCGGCCAGAAACGGACGGTCGGATAGGCAGGCGCCGTCCGGAATCTAAGTTGAACTAACCGATGCCCGGCTCTCTCGATTGTCTGACAACCATCCGAGGCTGAAGACATCATGCGAGCACTTACCTACCACGGCGCCCACGACGTGAAAGTCGATACGGTTCCGGACCCGACCCTTAACGCCCCCGACGACATCATCCTGCGGGTTACCGCGACGGCAATCTGTGGCTCCGACCTGCACTTGTACCGCGGGAAGATTCCACAAACCGAGCACGGCGACATCTTCGGCCATGAATTTATGGGCATTGTCGAAGAGGTGGGCAGTGACGTGACGGCGGTGCAACGCGGCGACCGCGTGGTTATCCCGTTCGTGATTGCTTGTGGCAGCTGTTTCTTCTGCCAGCATGACCTGTTCGCCGCCTGTGAAACCACCAACACCGGGCGCGGCGCTATCCTCAACAAGAAGGCGATCCCGCCGGGTGCGGCGCTGTTTGGCTTCAGCCACCTGTATGGCGGCATACCCGGCGGCCAGGCCGAGTATGTGCGAGTGCCCCAGGCCAACACCGGCCCCTTCAAGGTGCCTGGCACCCTGGCCGACGAAAAAGTGTTGTTCTTGTCTGACATACTCCCCACTGCCTTCCAGGCGGTGAAAAACACCGAGATCGGCGCCGGCGCCAGCATTGCCATATATGGTGCGGGGCCGGTCGGGCTGCTGTGTGCGGCCGTGGCACGGATGCTCGGCGCTGAGCGTATTTTCATGGTCGATCATCACCCCTACCGCCTCGCCTATGCGCAGCGCACCTACGGGGTCATCCCGATCAACTTCGATGAAGACGACGACCCTGCCGACACCATCATCCGCCAGACACCCGGCTCGCGGGGCGTGGACGGCGTGGTCGATGCGGTAGGGTTCGAGGCCAAGGGCAGTACCACCGAGACCATTCTGGCTACCCTCAAGCTTGAAGGCAGCAGCGGCAAGGCGTTGCGCCAATGCATCGCAGCGGTCCGCCGCGGCGGCGTGGTCAGCGTGCCCGGGGTCTACTCGGGCTTTATCCATGGCTTCCTGTTCGGCGACGCGTTCGACAAGGGGCTGACTTTCCGCATGGGGCAAACCCATGTCCAACGCTACCTGCCCGAATTGCTGGGGCACATCGAGACCGGGGCGCTGGTGCCCGACGCCATCATCAGCCACCGCCTTTCCCTGGAGCAGGCGGCAGAGGGCTACAAGATTTTCGACAAGAAAGAAGAGGAATGCCGCAAGGTGATTCTCACGCCGGGCAACCGCCCCATCGAACTGCCCGTGGCTGAGGGTCCGGGGCAGCCTGCCGTGGTTTGACGCTCGTCGAGCGGCAAGCTGCGTTGTGCAACGGTTGATGTCCAGCCACCTTGTGAGGCACGTTCATGCACCTACTCCATCCGCACGCCCGTTATCGCCCCTACACCCACGCCTCGGGTGGGTGGGGCTCGGCGCACTCGGTGATGTCTATCCTGTGGCGCGAGCAAGCCTTGCAGCGCGCGCCCTTGGCGCTGATGCGGCAAAACAAGCCCAACGGCTTTGCCTGCGTCAGTTGCGCCTGGGCCAAACCGGGCAACCCGCATGCCCTGGAGTTCTGCGAAAACGGCGCGAAGGCGACGGCCTGGGAGTTAACCGCCTACCGCACCGGCCCCGAGTTTTTCCAACGCCACACCTTGAGCGAACTGCGTGGCTGGACGGACTATGCACTGGAGCAGCATGGCCGCCTGACCCATCCCCTGCGCCATGACCCCGCGACGGACCGCTACCTGCCCACCACGTGGGAACAGGCGTATCGGGAAATAGGCGCGCAACTGCAACAGCTCGAGCCCGACGAGGTGGTGTTCTACGCCTCCGGTCGCGCGTCGTTGGAAGCCTCGTTCATGTACCAACTGCTGGCACGCGCCTATGGCACCAATAACCTGCCCGACAGTTCGAACATGTGTCACGAAAGTACCTCGGTGGGCCTGCAGGAAAGCATTGGCGTGCCAGTGGGGACCGTCACCCTGGCCGACTTCGAACAGACCGACTGCCTGTTCTTTTTCGGCCAGAACGTGGGCAGCAACAGCCCGCGGATGCTCCATCCGCTGCAAGCGGCACGCAAGCGCCAGGTCCCCATCATCACCTTCAACCCCATCCGCGAGCGCGGCCTGGAGCGCTTCGTCAACCCGCAGTCACCCAGTGAAATGCTCGGCCCGAACTCCACCGCGATCAGTACGCAGTACCATCAGGTGGCGATTGGTGGTGATACCGCAGCGGTCATCGGCATAGCCAAACACCTGCTGGAAATGGATCGGCTGGCGCTTGCCGAAGGGCAACCCGCGGTGCTCGACCATGGTTTTATCGCCGACCATACGCAAGGGTTCGACAGCTTCGTGGCCGAGGTGCACCGCCATGCCTGGGGGGAAATCGAGCAGCGCTCGGGGCTGAGCCGCAGCGCACTTGAGGCGGCCGCCACCGTGTATGCGCGCAGCCAGCGAGTGATGGTGGTATACGGCATGGGCATGACCCAGCACCGGCATGGCGTGGAGAACGTGCAAATGCTGGTCAACCTGTTGCTGCTGCGCGGCAATATCGGCAAGCCGGGCGCCGGCATCTGCCCGGTGCGTGGCCACTCCAACGTGCAAGGCCAGCGAACCGTGGGCATCACCGAGGCCCCGGACAAGGTACCCGGCGACATCATCGAGCAGCTGTTTGGTTTTAAACTGCCGACGCGCAAAGGCACCAGCACTGTCGACGCTTGCACCGGGGTGCTGGACGGCAGTATCAAGGGATTCATTGGCCTGGGCGGCAATTTCCTGCGCGCCGTGCCTGACACCCATCGCATGGAACCGGCATGGTCCGGCCTTGAGTTGCACGTGGAAGTGGCCACCAAGCTCAACCGCACCCACCTGATACCCGGCAAGCACACCTGGCTGTTGCCCTGCCTGGGGCGTATCGAGCGCGACCGCCAGGACGGCGTGGAGCAGGTCTACAGCACCGAGGACAGCACCGGCTGCGTGCACGGCTGGAAGGGCACCAGTGAGCCGGCCGGCGAGCATTTGCGCTCGGAGGTGGCAATCATCGCCGGACTGGCCGAGGTCACCCTCGGCGAACGCGTGCGCATCCCGTGGGCCGCCTGGCGTCGGGACTACGCGCTGATTCGCGCGGCGATCGGTCAGGTCTATCCCGCCATCTTCCATGACATGGAAAGCCGTATGTGGGAGCCGGGCGGCTTTCATCGTCCGCTGCCCGCCAGCCATCGCCAATGGCAAACCGACTCGGGCAAGGCGCTGTTCGTTACCCCGCGCAGCCTCGACGAGGACAGCGATGTCACCGTCGGCGCAACGCGGCGCGACGTGTTGCAACTGATGACGATCCGCAGCAACGACCAGTTCAACACCACGGTTTATGGCTATGACGATCGTTTTCGCGGGGTAAAGGGGACGCGCAGCGTCATCTTCCTCAACTTAAGCGACGTCATTCGCCTGGGACTGGCGCCGGGTGGCTGGGTGACCCTGCGCACCGCCATCGAACCGCAGGTGCGTCGTGAGGTAGGTCCGTTCCAGATCATCGCCTATGACATACCCGCCGGCTGTGCGGCTGCCTACTACCCCGAATGCAATGCCTTGGTGCCGTTGTGGCATTACGCTGAGCGCAGCAAGGTGCCCGCCGCCAAATCGGTGCCCATCACCCTGCACCCTGCCCTGCCTTCTGCAGCCGAGCGGGCCAACGAGCTGCCCCAGGGTGACCAGGTTGTTTGAACTAGTTGACGCGGCCTCGGCGCTGCTGGCCGCTCGGGTTCAGTTTGCCACCACCATCAGCTTCCACATCGTGCTGGCCGCTTTCAGCCTGGGCCTGGCCCAGTGGCTGCTGGTACTGGAGGCGATGTGGCTGTGGCGCGGCAATGCCCACGCGATGAACCTGTACCGCCGCTGGCTGAAGGTATTTGCCTTGACCGTGGCGGTGGGCACGGCCTCGGGGTTGGTGATGGAATACCAGTTTGGCCTCAACTGGGCGCCTCTGGCCAATCGGGCGGGCGCGATCATCGGGCCGCTGATGTTCTATGAGGTGCTGGTGGCGTTTTTCCTCGAGGCCGGATTTCTGGGGGTCATGTTGTTTGGCCTGCAACGGGTCGGGCCCCGGCTGCACTTTTTTGCCACCTGCGCGGTGGCGGCCGGATCATTGGCCAGCGCCTTCTGGATTCTGGCCGCCAACTCGTGGATGCAGACCCCGACGGGCTATTCCATCGACGCGGCGGGGCACTTTGTGGCCGAGGATTGGTGGGCAATCGTATTCAACCCCTCGTTCCCGTATCGCCTGGCGCACATGGTCATCGCCGCGCTATTGGGCACCGCCAGCCTGGTGGCCGGCGCCGGCGGCTGGCAACTGCTTCACGCGCCCGACAATCCGCGTGCGCGGTTGCAATACTCCATGGCCTTGTGGGTGCTGGCCGTTGCCATGCCGCTACAAATCGTGGTGGGCGACCTGCATGGCGAGCATAGCCTGGCCGTGCAGCCGCAGAAAGTGGCGGCCATCGAGGGTACGTGGAACCGGCCGCCCCCCGGTGCCGGCGAAGCGCTGCGGCTGTTCGCGCTGCCGGACATGGCCGCACGGCGCAACGACTACGAGTGGGCCATACCCCGCGTCGCGTCGCTGTACCTGACCCACGACCTGCACGGCACCATCGCCGGGCTGAACCAGTTTCCTGTGCAGGACAACCCGCCGATGCTGCCCGTATTCCTGGCCTTCCGCGTGATGGTGGGGCTTGGGGTATTGATGCTACTGCAAGGCCTGGCCGGGCTGTGGCTGCGGCGTCGACACCGCCTTGCCACCACGCGCTGGCTGCAGCGTGTCAGCGTGGCGATGGCGCCCGCCGGCTTCCTGGCAATGCTCAGTGGCTGGGTGGTCACCGAACTGGGCAGGCAACCGTTTACGGTATACGGCCTGCTGCGCACGGCAGACAGTCTGTCGCCGGTTTCTGCCGCCCAGGTATCAACGGCGACAGCGGCCATCGTGGTGTTCTACACGCTGGTATTCGCCGTGGGGCTGTGGGTGCTGTTGCGGCTTCTCGGACGGCCGCCGGATGCGCAGGAAGCCGGGCCGCAGCCGGGTTTGCCTGGGGCACGCGACCATGGCTGAGCCAAGCTGGCTAACCCTGCTCAGTGCTGGCGCCCTCGGCTTCTCGGTGCTGGCGTACGTGCTGCTGGACGGCACCGACCTGGGCGTCGGCATGCTGGTGGCGCTGGAGCGCCGTGAGGCACACCGGCAGGTCATGGTGCTGTCGATCCTGCCGGTGTGGGACGCTAATGAAACCTGGCTGGTGCTGGGCGGCGGTGGCCTGCTGGCGCTGTTCCCCCAGGCCTACGCGCTGTTGCTGCCGGCCCTTTATGTCCCCTTCCTGGTGATGTTCGCCGCGCTGGTATTGCGCGCCATGGCCCTGGAGTTTCGCGAACACGTCAGCCAGAAGCGCTTGCCAGACGCGGTGCTGGTGCTGGGCTCGCTGATTGCCACGCTGGCCCAGGGGCTGATCATGGGCACCCTGCTCCAGGGCATCACCTGGGCGCCGGGTGCTACCGGCGGCCAGTTCAACGGCACCGGCTGGGAATGGCTGCGGCCCTTCCCGCTGTTTTGCGCCGTGGCCCACGTCAGCGGCTATCTGTGGTTGGGCAGTTGTTGGCTGTACTGGCGCACCCAGGGGCCGCTGCAAGGGCGCAGCAAACGCCAGGCTGCATGGCTGGCCCCGGTGGCGGTGGTGCTGGTGGCGGGCGTTGTGGCCTGGGCCTCCCTGCTCAATGAGCACTACGCCGAACGGCTGTTGCAGGGCAGCCTGCTGCCCCCTGCCACAGGACTGGTGGCCGCGCTAATGGTGCTGTTTGCCCTTGGCCTGCGTGGGCGAAGGGATGTCTTGCCACTGGTGGCGGCACTGGGAATGGTGGTAGGGGGTTTCGGCCTCATGGCCTTTGCAGTGTTCCCGCTCATCGTGCCGCCCGCCCTGCCCCTCGCCCAGGCTGCCGCCGGGCCGCGCACACAGATGTTCGTATTGGTGGGTTTCGCGGCACTAGTGCCGATTACGCTGGCGTATAACACGTTTGGCTTCAGTTTGTTCGCTGGCAAAATTCGTGGGTGAAGGCTGCACCGGCTGTCGGCCTGAAGGGAGGAATCAGGCAGCGCCACGGTCGATCCCTTCGGTCACCTGCCCACTAAACAAATGTAACGATGACGAGTCACGCCTACTCGGAAAGTATGAGGGGGTTGCACGATCGTCCTGACCCGTGCGCCCCTCGCCTGAGAGGTGCATACCATGTTCCTGCATAATAAACGTCTGCAATACACCGTGCGCGTTGCGCAGCCCAATCCGGGTCTGACCAATCTGCTGCTTGAGCAATTCGGCGGCGCCCAGGGTGAACTGGCCGCTGCGTCGCGCTACTTCACCCAGGCCCTGGCCGAGGACGATCCAGGCCGCAAGGACCTGTTGATGGATATCGCCACCGAGGAGCTCAGCCACCTGGAAATCGTCGGCTCCATCATCGTCATGCTCAACAAGGGCGCCAAGGGCCACCTGGCCGAGGGCGTTGACGGGGAAGGCGAGCTGTACCGCGCCATCAACGGCGCTTGCAATGACTCGCACATCACCGCGCTGCTGTATGGCTGTGGCGCCCCATTGACCAACTCCGCCGGCGTGCCCTGGACCTCCGCCTACGTGGACACCATAGGCGAACCCACCGCCGACTTGCGTTCGAACATAGCCGCCGAGTCGCGGGCCAAAATCGTCTACGAACGCCTGATGAACGTCACCGATGACCCCGGCGTGAAAGAAGCGCTGGGCTTTCTGATGACCCGCGAGATCGCTCACCAACTGTCCTTCGAGAAAGCGCTGCATGCGATCCAGCCGAATTTCCCCCAAGGCAAGCTACCGGGCATGCCGGAGTTCACCAACGTGTATTTCAACATGTCCCAAGGGGACGGCGAAGTACGCGGGCCTTGGAACAGCGGCGAGGAATGGGAATTTGTCGCCAACCCTGAACCCGCCGTGGATGGCGGTGACGGCACCGCCAGCGTTGAGCTTGATGAAGAGGACCAGGAGCTGTTGCTGCAACTCAGTACCCGTACCGCGTCCGACCCTGCCAGCGACCCGGTAACCGGTGCCGACCTGGGTTCAGGTGGGCAGCCGGACCCTGAGGAAGCGTAAGGACTTGGGCGGCGGGAAGCGGCTGGTTCCCGCCAATCCCACCGTCTGCGAATCAGGTTGAATTTTCGTCGCCCCGCCGGTTTCACATGGGTACACAACGACAAAGTATCCCGCCATGACCGTTCTCAAGCCCCTTGTTGCCATTGCCTCCCTGCCCTGTGCCGAGCCCCGTGATGCAGTGAACATCTACCACGACTTGCTGCAAGGTGGGGGGCGAGTCGGCGAGGACAGCTTGCGCTCGTTCCTCAACCAGCACTTGGCGGCCGCTGCCGCCCTGCCCTGCGAGCTGCCGGATGACCCTGCGGCGTTGGCCGACTGGATGACCGCGAAAGTGAAGCAGGTCGCGCAGGACTACGCTCATTACCTGAAGAAGCGCCACGAGGGCGCTCCGCGCCGCTATTTCAGCGGCAAGGCCCACGCGCTGTATTTCCTGCAGCATGTGGCGCCCACCAAAATGGTGGATGGCGCCTGGCTGTACGGCACACTGCAACACGTCGACGACTGGCGTTACCAGGGCCTGATTCGCACCTATCTTGAAGAGCTGGGCGACGGTGAACCCGCCCTCAACCATGTGGCGCTGTACCGCAAACTGCTCGCCGACCACGACTGCGCCGCCACCCAGCCCCTGGATGCCGGCCTGTACGTGCAGGGTGCACTGCAACTGGCGCTGGGCACGGTAGGCGATGACTACCTGCCGGAGCTGATTGGCTACAACCTGGGTTACGAACAGCTGCCGCTGCATTTGCTGATTACCTCGTTCGAACTCAACGAGTTGGGTATCGACCCTTACTATTTCACCTTGCACGTCACCATCGACAACGCCAGCTGCGGACACGCACGCAAGGCCATCGAGGCCGTCTTCGCCTTCCTGGCCAAGAGCCCGGCGCCCGCCTCATTCCTGGAACGCATGCGCGCCGGCTATAACCTGAATGAATTGGGCGTGAGTTCGACAGGGGTGATCCAGGGATTCGACCTTGCGCACGAAGTGGTGGCCATGCTCGAGCGCAAACGCGAGTTTGGCCAGCACATGCATTCGGACTATTGCCAACTGGATGGCAAGACTGTCAATCAGTGGCTGCAGAAGCCCGCGCAAATTCCGGCATTTCTCGACGCCCTCCAGGCCAGGGGCTGGATCAAGCGCCACCAGGACCCAGCCTTGAGCCGGTTCTGGCAGTTGATCGACGGCCCTGGCGCCGCGATGTTTGGCGTATTCAACGGCTATGAGCAACAACTGCTGCACGAATGGATTGCCGGCACCTGGGAGGCCAGCCGGAACGGCCACCCCTTCCGCGCCCGCTTTCGCCACCGCAGTGCGGTCCAGACCGAAGACGATGCTGCCGAGCCGCTGGCCACGCCGCCTGACGCCTTGCGCTGCCTGGTCCCCCAGTTGCACCCCGGCAACCATGCAACTCCCGATGGCCTGCGCGCAACGCGCGCTTTCAGCCGGCTGCTCAGCAGCGCAGGAGGTCAATGATGCTTTCACAGCCCCTGCATTCAACGCCCCCGGCCGCAGACGCTGACGATCTGGGCTGCGACCTGTCTATCCTACAACTGGGCCGTCGCCTGCAAGCATCTGGCTACCGTTTTATCACTGTTACCCCGCTGAGCCACCAGCGGAACAACGCACGCGCCGAAAACCGGGTGGCCCGGCAGGTGCGCGACGTATTCGGCTGGAGCCGGCCGTTTGCCCGTGAATTGCTGCCCGCGGACGACTTCGATGCACTGGCCAGCGGCGGCGTGCTGCGCGAGCACGCGGGTCTGTGGGCCAGCGATATTCGCTGGTCCAGCCTGGACGACTTGCTACTGGTGCATTCCGCCTACCCCACGGTGGCCCATGATGCCGTGTTCTTCGGCCCGGATACTTACCGCTTCGCCCAAGCCATAGAGGCGCACCTGCTTGCCCGTACCCAACCTATCGAACGCGCCGTGGACATCGGCTGTGGCAGCGGCGTTGGCGCGGTGCTGATTGGCCGAGCCCGCCCCGCCGCCCAGGTGCTCGCTGTCGACATCAACCCCACGGCGCTGCGTTACACCGCCGTCAACGCGGCACTGGCCGGCGTGAACAACGTCACTGCCTGGCACAGCGACATCCTGGCCGGCACGGAAGGTGACTTTGATTTGATCGTCGCCAACCCGCCGTACATGCATGACACCCAAGGGCGCGCCTACCGCGACGGCGGTGAAGGCCTCGGTTCGGCGCTGTCGGTACGCATAGCCGCCCAGGCGCTGGGGCGCCTGAGACCAGGCGGCACGCTGCTGCTGTATACCGGTGCGCCTTCGGTCGAGGGCCAGGATCTGTTTCTGCAGCAGGTCCAGCCATTGCTGGAGGCCTCGGGGTCTCAATGGGACTACCGGGAATTGGACCCCGACGTGTTCGGTGAAGAACTGGACACTCCCAGCTACCAGACTGCAGAGCGTATAGCCGCAGTGCTGATGACGGTCACGCGACTACCCCGAACATTACCCGGAGATCTGCCAGCATGAATTCATTAAGTGGTATGAAACCAGGCGAACGGTACAACATCGAGCACCCAGGTGACGGTTCCCATTTTCACGGATTTTTCTTAGACGAAAAGTATTACCTGAGCCCCGACCTGTTGACCGCGGTGGGCTGGCTCGAAGACCAGCAATTCTTGTACGACGCGCTGGACGGTAACGGTGAACCGTTATTTCCCGAACGCAGAGTGGGCTTTATCGAAGACTTGATGCTGACCTTGCACGACGGCTCGCAGCTGCGCCTCGCGGTACTCCCCGTCCACCTCGACGCTGATGAGGCGCACGAACCTTGGGCCGCCTCAATGCCTGCGAACGCAATGCTCACGCCATCGGGAACATCAGTCCAAGGTGGATCAAATCCCGGACGCCTAAGCCGTGCCCTATGCACCCTGGTGGCGGTGGGCGTTGGCGCATACCTGATGGCCCGCCTTTATCGCCGGCGTCATTAAGAGGCTGGTCCAATCACCATTATCGAAAGTTTCTTTACCCCGTAGTAGTGGTGGTCACGCGCAGAAATGCGTCAGTCGATTTCTCGGTAGCGTGCATCGTCACAGTTTTGGAAGCTATGACAAGCGTCGCCGAGATCGGCAAAATATCTTGGCAGTGGCGTTCAGGTTTATGCTTCGTCGCGCAACCTTTGCGAGATTCGATACCAGCTTGGCCGCCAGGTGACGCCCGACCGTGGGTTCATTGTCCTCCTGGATATTGAGCGGGACGACATGCCCGCGTAATTCCTACCTGGGAATGACCTTATTGTGCAAGCGTTAGAGGCGGTTCGCTGCCCGCCACCGGGCGTTGCTTCCGAGAGGGTCAGGGAGTTCTCTCGCGAAGACTTTCCTATCAAGCCGGTATTTTCAGAACTAAATATGTTTTGAGTTCAGGCGGCTCTCGCATGCTTATCCGGCGCCTCGCTCTTCCTCCGGCTCATCATCAGCCTCGTCGTCGGAAGGCTCAGCACGTTCTTTCCGGTTCTTGGCGGGATCGTTGACGAAAGGTACGCGATCGGGACCTTGTTCTTCCAAACCTTCTGTTTGTGGTTGCATAGTTGTTGCTCCTGATTAGTACGGTTTGAGGAGATCAGCCGAAGCATCGTTCAGCGTTCCCGCCGCTTCGCGCATGAATATCTCCACAGTTTTGGGCCCCACCCCTTCAAAGCTTAGTAGCCACTGCTCGAAGTCGGCGACCCGGTGAACCCCAGTGCACAACGTACGGAGTTGTGGTTGCAGTTCCTCGCTAACGCGTTGGACCAGTACCCGCAAACGCCTCGCGGTGGATTCGTCATATCGCGCATAGCCGGCCTCGCCCAACCACCTGACGAACTGGGCATGACTGCACTTGGCTAATTGTTCAGGCGTGCCCACCCCCTCCTGGTCGACCAGCCGATGAAAAGCCTTAACCGCCACAGAGGTGTGAATCCGCTTGCCGATCAGAAAACTGGCCAGAAGCCATTTAAACAGGCCGTTGCCACCGGGCTCGTTGATATCAATACCCAAGTCCGCAGCGGTGACGGCGATCATGTTTGCCCCTGCATGAGAAAGCGGGTCAAGCTCTTTGCACAGGCCTCTATACCCGCCGGCAACACTATCTCGAAGCCATGGGTGTTCTCGGTGGGGATGGCGATACAACCCGCCCGGCCAAGGGCCCCTACTGCCAATATCGCACTGGCGTCAGAGGCAAAATCCACCAGAAACGCCGGTTGCGGCGTGTAGCCAGCCTGTTGCGTGGCGGCAATCAATGCATCGGTGACCGAACGGGTGTAATGGCCTTTTTCGTCGCCAACTACGACGATGGGGTTTGCCGATAGCTCGGTGCCATACTCCGTTGCAATCGGGCCGACTTCCACCGCAACGGCGGTACGACATGGCAAATGGTGTGCTGCGAACAGTGCCCCTGCGTTGGTTTCCTCCTCCATGGTGGTGAAGGCGAAGTAAGTGTCCTGGGCTAAGCGGCTTGGCGTTAGGGCAACCATGGCAGCCGCTTGCAGGACTGCTACCACAGGTGCGCGGTCATCCATGAAGTGCGCGCCAATAGCATCCTGAAGGTAAAACGGTTTGCGCCAGTGCTGGCTGAGCACCACTCGGGTGCCAGCTCGAATGCCTTGCTCCTCCAATTGCCTGCGGCTTTGCCGGGTGACCACGTGCACGTCCCGCCAGTGCACATTGCCATCCTGAACGTCGGCTCCCTGCGGCGATTGCCGAGTCACATGCATGCTGCCAAACGAAAGCACGCCAGGCAGCACGGCAGCATCGCCCAGAATATCGACCGGGCACATGCCGAAATTGACCGGGTTGGCGCCGCCCAACGCGGTGACCTGCAATGAACCATCGTCGTTGATGGTGCGGACTGCCATGGCGATTTCGTCCAGATGCGCCATGATCAGCATGCCGGATGTCGCGGTCTGGGCATGGTCGGTGGGAGAGTTGGGCGCGCGAATCAGCCCGATCAGGTTGCCTGCATCATCGATCCAGGTTTCATCGCAATGCTCGCGCAATTCGCGCTCGCATATCACCCTCACCTCTTCCTCTTCGCCTCCAGGGCCTCTGGCGTACAGCAGTTCTTCAAGCAGTTGCATAGGATGCATCATGACTCCTTGAGTTGCCTTTACCTTCCGGGAAGCGAGCCCGCCACCGGCAATTGGGTACTCAGGGCTGCCCGGCTCCCCCTGAGGCACCGAACACCTGACCGGTCACATACGTGGACTTAGCCGACGCCAGTTGCACGTACAGTGAGGCGATTTCCGATGGCTGGCCTGGACGTTTGAGCGGCGTGTCACTGCCAAACGCCTTCAGTTTTTCCATGGTTTGACCACCACTGACCTGCAATGGGGTCCAAAACGGTCCAGGCGCAACTGCGTTGACGCGTATACCTCGATCCGCCAATTGCTTGGCCAGGCACTTGCTGAAGTTGGCGATGCCAGCCTTGGTCATGGAGTAGTCGAGCAGATTCTTCGACGGGTCGTAGGCATTGACCGACGCGGTGTAGACGATGGCGGCTCCCTCCAGCATCAGCGCAACTGCGGCCTTGGTGACCCAGAACATGGCGTAGAGGTTGGTCTTGACCGTCCAGTCGAATTGATCGTCTGGGATATCCAGGATCGAATCGAAGCTGTGCTGGCGGCCGGCGTTGCTGATCAGAACATCCAGCCCACCCAAGGCCTGATGGGCCTGCTGCACCAGGCTTCGACAGAATTCCGGGTCACGCAGATCACCGGGCAACGCCACTGCCTTGCGGCCGGCGTCCTGGATTAACTTCACCACTTCCCTGGCGTCCGGCTCTTCGGCAGGCAAGTAGTTAATGGCGACATCGGCGCCTTCCCGAGCGAAGGCAATCGCCACCGCACGGCCAATGCCGGAATCACCGCCGGTGATCAACGCCTTGCGACCGACCAACTGGCCGCTGCCTTGATAGCTATGCTCGCCATGATCCGGGCGCGGGCTCATGCTTCCTGCCAGTCCCGGCCAAGGTTGTGACTGCTCGGTAAACGGCGGCTTGGGGAAACCACCCTGCGGGTTACGCAACGGCGCAGTGGCAGTCGCTGTCGCCGCTTGCGCCATTGAAGGCGCGGCGATACCGACGGCGGCGGTTATGGCAGCACCTTGAAGCAGGTAACGGCGCGAGGGTTTGAAGTCTTCCATGAAAGTGCTCCTGACATTTAAAAGTTACTGGTTGGCTTTGCCAGGCTCGCCGGCCGGGGTGGCCTCGCCAGTGGGCGCGTCCGGTTTTTGCATTTGCACGGAAGCCTTACTGCGGTCAGCGCCCTCGGCAGGGTGATCGGTTTCATTGAAGCAACCGTGCAGCATGAACACGCAGCAGGCCAGACCGATCAGTTGAGTGGTTTTCATGATGGGGGTCTCCTTGGTAAGCCGTTTCAAAAGGGAGAGCCGCACGGGCTTGAAAGTTCAGCTCAATTTCAGTGCGTGGTTGGCCCTGAGCCCTGCGCGCCCGACGGCCCGCTGGTCGAGGTAGACCGCGATCCGACTCAACTTTTACCTCGCCTCAGGGTTCTCAAGCACGTACCCGCTGCAAATTCAAGGAGGCCTCAATCATGCGTAACTATCCCAAACCGCCTTTCCCCAGCCAGCCTCAAGCAGTGCCGGGGTCGCAACGCAAAATGGACCCAGTGCCCGACTGCGGTGAGCAAAGCTACCAAGGCAGCGGCAAGTTGGCAGGCAAGATTGCACTTATCACCGGCGCCGACAGCGGCATTGGTCGTGCCGTGGCGATCGCTTTTGCCCGTGAAGGCGCCGACGTTGCCGTCGCCTACCTGGACGAGCACGAAGACGCACGAGAGACCGCGCGCTGGGTGGAAGCCGCTGGCCGTCAGTGCTTGCTGTTGCCAGGCGATGTGGCGAAGAAACAGGTTTGCCAGCAACTCGTCGACGATACGGTTGCCCGCTTTGGGCGTATTGATGTGCTGGTCAACAACGCAGCCTTTCAAATGACCCACGAACGCTTCGAGGACATCACGGATGAAGAATGGGTTAAGACCTTCGATATCAACATTACCGCCATGTTCCGTCTCTGCCAGGCTGCGGTGCCCTTCATGTCGGCGGGCGCCTCAATCATCAACACCAGCTCGGTTAATTCCGACACCCCCAAGCCGACGCTGCTTGCCTATGCCACAACGAAAGGCGCCATCGCCAACTTCAGCGCCGGCTTGGCGCAGTTACTTGGAGAACGAGGCATACGGGTCAACAGCGTTGCACCGGGCCCCATCTGGACGCCACTGATCGTGGCCACCATGCCTGATGAAGAGGTGACTCAGTTCGGTTCCCAGACACCGTTGGGGCGCCCTGGCCAACCCGTGGAAGTCGCGCCGATTTATGTGCTGCTGGCCTCGGACGAAGGTAGCTACATCTCCGGCACCCGCTACGGCGTTACTGGCGGCAAGCCCATCCTATGATCGATTGGGTCCAATGGCCGGCGATGGCGGTCACTATCTTCGCCGCCTGGTTCACCGGTTCTACTCAGGCGAGGCGGCGGATCATCGGTTTTTGGTGTTTCATACTGAGCAATGCACTCTGGGTGATTTGGGGCTGGCATGATCATGCCTACGCATTGATCACATTGGAGGTCTCGCTGGGCGCAATGAATTTACGAGGATTCAAGAAAAATCTGGGCATGCGCCAAGATGGGGGTAAATAGCCAAGCCGACGCTGAATATGCCGTTGAAACAACGGTGTAATTGACGCTGGCAGAGTCGGGGGCCGGGTTGGGAGCAGGATTGCCAACATGCCCTTTTCCGAGCCTGGGTACATCATATTTGCACCGATTGATACCCGTCACTGATGGCCGCTATCGGCCGGAGGCTGCCCCCCGCCCAAATGCCACGGCTCAGCCCTACGCCGTAGCCGCCAGGCTGGGCTGACCTCTGAATACCCTGAACATCCCAATCAGACCGACCTGATGTCCCTGCGGAATGTCCGGAGTATCAATTTTGAATGCGTCGTTAAACTGAGGGTCTCTAGATGATGGTTGCACCATCGACACTCTGTAATCTCGTTCAAAGGCATTGCCGCAAAGTAGTCTTTCTCGAAGTCTGCGATGAAAATAAAATGCTCAACGGAAAGGGTCTCAAATCTTGCGATAAGCACCATCCCGATGGGCTTCAAACCTGTCTCCTCCTCCAGTTCTCGAAATGCTGCGCTCTTCGGTGATTCGGACCGCATGGGACGTCCTCCCGGGAGATTCCATTTTGATCCTGCCCTACGGACAAAAAGCACCTGGGCTCCTCGACGACAGATGACAGTAGCTCGCTGCTTCACTGAGTTTCCTAACCGACCATGTTCTGCTAAGCATAGTTCGACCTTAATGAAAGGATCGGGGTTTCGCAATAACAAATGACAAATGTGTGCGCGGTCATAACTAAGCCTCATTTGAGATGACTATCGCTGATGCCAGCTTTCGGCCAGAAGCGGCCCTCCAGCCGGACGGCTAAGGCTCGGCCACGCACTGTAGCCGCTGCCGACAGGCTGCGCTGGCCGCTGGTACGCTGAAGATTGCCAGTGTGGTCGAAGGCCAGCGCAGCCTGCGGCAGCGGCTACAGTGCTGGGGCTGGCCATCCGCAATGGCTCGAATGCAGCCTCTGGGTAAATTCAGCAACGCGGGCTCAGACCAGGCGAGGCCGCTCCGCGAAGCTAACCAGCGTCGTAGCTTTCCCTTCGAGTCAATGCTTGCCAAGAGGGAATATCGGCCAGAAATGGACGGTCGGATACGCCTCAGGCAACCGATTAAGGCTAGGTCTACGCACGGTCTATGCGTGCTGAGTAGCACCCTTGCTTAGCATGATGAGCATGAATGTAGCTGACACGGGGGTCGGCGAACATTCGGTTGATCACCAATTCGACCTTGGCTCCTGCAACTACGTCGGCATCAACCATCATGCCGCTCTCTGCGTAGGCGCGAAGTGACAGCAGCCGAATCCGCATGGATTCCGGAACTTGGTCAACCGAATCGTACGCCTGTGTCGCGCCTTCCCGGACGAAGATCGCATGGGAAGCGCGATACGGGGTATCCGCCGACTGGCAGACATGATTGAGCAATAGCACAGTCTGACCTATCTCCGCGTCCTTCATTTCGATACGGTCTGGAAAGCCTGGCTTGCTATCTACTCGGTAGCGCATGACCCCGAGTACTTCCAGATCCTTCTCTGGTCGTCCGAACAGTGCCACGAAGGGCTCAGGTGAAAGGCCGGATATACGGTAAGCCATGGGCGTCTCCTATGCTGGGCGTAGTATGAAAACGGATGCTCTGCGGTCGCGCTATCCGTTTCTTGCTCTGCCGACTTCCCGCCCGAAGCTGCGTTTAGAGAAAATCTACATTCGGCCCGGAAGTAACTGGCCTGACCCCGAAGTCGGCGGCGGGACTGGCGTGCATGGGACGTGAAAAATTGTCACGAGCTGGTAAAGCTCCACCTGCTACGCGCCCGTTTAGCGGTGCACATTCTGCGTAGGATCAATGCTCCCCTACCTTCGCCGCCAACGTTTGCTGAATCATATCGACAAATGCCCTCACCAACGGGCGGCGCTCATGCTTGCGGGTAAGCACCAATAGCGGCGCGCAGGCATCGGGTTCGGCCAGCGGCCGGTAGGTCACTCGCCTCGCTTCGCCAAGGTCTGCGTGCACTCGGGCACCACCGCCACGCCCCGGCCCGCAGCTACCAGCGCGATGATCGAGGTGATCTGCTTGCCGGTGGGCGCGGGCCGACGCGTGAGGGCGTGGCGGCGGTAGAGGGTGTCGACGATTTCGTTAAGGCCAGAGCCGTAGTCCGTCGGGAAGGCGATCAGCGGGTAAGCACTCAATTGCGCCAACGTCACCTGCGTCTGCCGGGCGAGGGGACTATCACTGGCGACGGCGGCTATCAGTGGCTCGTTGCCAAGACATAGGGCCTGAACGGCAGCCTCGTCGCACGGTGGCTGCATGAGGCTCATGCCGATATCCAGGCGGCCTTCGATGATATGCGCCCATTGGGTACTGGAGGCGCCTTCCTCCAGGCTCAACTGCACGTCCGGCCATGCGAAGCAGAAAGCCTGGATGGTCTGGCTGAAAACGTCCGACAGAGCGATGGAGCTGGCGTAGCCCACCGCCAAGTTCCCCATGACACCTGCGGCCAGTTTACTGGTGATGGCCTGCGTCAGCTCCACCTGCTCCAGCACCGCGCGGGCGTAGGGCAGGAAGTGCCGGCCCTCTGCGGTGAGGATGACGTTGCGAGAACTGCGGTCGAACAAGCGAAAACCCAGTTCAGCCTCCAGTGCCGAGATCTGCCGCGTCAACGGCGGTTGCGCGATGTGCAGGCGCGTTGCGGCACGGCCAAAGTGTAACTCATCGCTCACCATCAGAAAGTAACGCAGCCGGCGCAGGTCGATCATGCTCATCCTTGGGTATCAATCGGTCCGAAAAGGGTATTGGATCCTTTCGTCGGCCTATCTTATAAAATAGTTCGAAAATATAACGAATGTTTTTATGAATCCTTCCATTCGTAGCCTTGTTCCCGTGTGGATGCGCGGTGACTGGCCCCCTGCACCTGCACCCTGGCGGTGGATCGCTGTAGCCCTTGGCAACGGCGCAGTTCAACCCTACCGTAGCGGAGCGCTGAAGTACTGATCCTGATGGCCTGTTATCGCTGGGGCACATGGTGACGCTGTGCCTCGAAGGTCGTCGAATGCCGCGCAAGAGCACTTATTTCACACTCAAGTAGCAGGGTGGAATACTCCTGGCGACGCTGGTGTGAGGCGTCCCGCCCGGCAATAACTTGTTTACGTACTAGAAGGATCTGGATCATGGCAGTTGAAACACAAGTACCCATCCAAAGCGATACCCGACGATTACTACCGGTCGCAGTGGTGGTCTTTCTCGGTCTAATGGCCATGGGCATGCCGCTGGCGTCTGTCCCACTTTGGGTCCATGGGCAACTGGGCTACGGTATGTTGGTAGTCGGCTGTGTGATGGGCATCGAGTCTGTGGCTACCTTGCTGACCCGGCACTTTGCTGGCACTGCCGCCGACCGTCGCGGTCCTAAATGGACAGTCATGCTCGGCCTGAGTGGGAGTGCGATCTCCGGTGGTTGCTACCTGGTCGCGGCGCAGCTGGTTGAAACGCCTCTGATCAGCCTTGTAGCTATTATCGCCGGGCGTATTGCTATGGGCTTCGCTCAAGGCCAGTTATTCACTGGTGGCAGTACTTGGCCGATCGGCATGTTCGGTGCCGCAAAGGCGGGCAAGGCACTGTCATGGATCGGTATCGCCATGTTCGGTGGCATTTCCGCAGGCGCCGCAGTGGCCGCATTGCTGGGTGAGGTGGTGAGCTTTGCATGGGTTTCACTGGTGACCATGTTCATCCCCCTGGTGGGTTTGATCCTCGCCCTGCGCACCCCTGGTGCCAGACTGGTCCATTCCGTGGAGAAATCCCTGAGGATAGGAGAGCTGCTGAGCAAGATCTGGCGTCCTGGCTTAGTGTTTGCCTTGGCCACGGTGGGTTATGTGACGGTATCTTCGTTCATCACTTTGACCTACGCTCAGTACCAGTGGAACGGTGCCGGTTATGCCCTGGCCGCCTTCGGCGCTGGCTATGTGGGTGCGCGCCTATTGCTGGGTTCGCGATCGGACACTGCGGTGGGGCCTAACATGGCATTACTGATGTTGGTCATTGAGGCAGCAGGCCAGGGCGTGTTGTGGATGGCTCCGACACCAGGCTACGCCATTCTCGGTGCACTACTGAGCGGCTTCGGCGTGTCAATGATCTATCCGCTGTTTGCACTGGTGGCGATTCGCAACATTCCGCACCATAGCTTGGGCCTAGCTATCGGTTTTTACGACGCCTGTTTCGATATCTCCATCGGCCTAGCCGCACCGCTTGCCGGCCTGTTAGCCCGCCAGGAGGGCATGGCGGTGGTGTTCCTGATCGGTACGGGGGCGACCCTGTTGGCGATGCTCGCAACGCTTTATGCATACGCCTATGCTGCGCGGGATGCTTCCAGTCCAACCGCTACGTGTCTTTAATCGGCAGCAATCGGCCAATAGCTGACCTCTGCGAATGACAGCTATGGGTCGAGAATGGGCCTTGAAAAGAACGGCTTCAAAAAAGGGGGCAGATCACTATTTTTATATGTGATCTGCCTCCTTTTCCCACACCTCAACTAGTAACCAGGTTGGTATCTACAAATCGGTAGGTAAACTCCATGGGGTCGGCAGCAAGGCCATTCTGGTGCATGTAGTTGCAATAGGAGTGCCATTGGGCGTTGATCAGGCCGGGAAGGTCATCTGGGAGATCCATCTGTTTGGCGACTATGTCAAACCAAACTCCCTGGATGGCGTAGGTCTCGCGTAGCTTGGGTTCAAGTTGGGCCAGAGCACTCAACTGCCCGGGCTCAAGCCTGCCAATGGATTTTAAAATGTAGCAATCCACTAGCTTTAGAAATGGCTTGCCTTCGTAGCGGCTCATGGTTGCCTCCTTGCGCATGGGGTGATGGATGAATTCAACCACATACTCAAACGCCCCGCACCTCAACCAAAGGCGGGCGTTTTCCTACGGGTATCAGCGGCGATCAGTTCACGAGAGAAGCCCTCATCCATAAGGCGCTCCAGCATCGTGTGCAAACGTCAGTTTCTCGCTGCACGCCGCATTTCGCCAACGACCGCTTCGGGTCGTTAGCGGTCAGCCGCCGTCGGGGTTTCTCACCTCTTTGCGTCCGGTGCGAATGAGTAGAATGAAGGCGGTCGGCCCAAGACTCGTCGGAACATAGTGGCAAACGCCCCTGGGCTGTCATATCCCATCTCCAGGGCAATAGTCGTCACGCTGCGGCCAATTGCAGCCATTGCGGTTAAGCACATTCGATGGAAAAAGTTCAGAGTTGGCGCTGTTCCCCACTGATTTGAGGCTTTACCGCTTTTTGTAATAGCGACCAAGCTGCCTGCTGTTGGAGATTCAGCTTACCTGCTCGGGGCCCCGACCGCTGAACTTGGACATGAAAGTGACCAGGCTCTGATCAATATCCGTCAAGCGAAAAACTCACAAGTTAGTCACGGTAGTACCAGACATGCCGGGGATAAATTGTGATGACATTTCCTTTGATACCGAGACTCTGTTTTCTAGCTGTCCTGCTCCCGCTTCCCGCCTTGGCGCAAGAGGGGGTAGAGGCCCGCGACCTGGGGTTGATCGTCAAACAGCTAGATGCCATCGCTCGTCTGGTTGACCGATCACAGCTTGCCGCGCCTCCCGCTGGTGAGCCTCGCTATCGCTTTGACTACGGGCAACTCTCCCAAGACCTTCAACACATACGCCTGGGGGTTAACGACTACCTGAGCCCCTCGCGCGCCCAACCCAACGAGCTCATCCAGTTATATGGATCTTACTGCGCCAACGAGCCAACGGCGGACACAAGCCATGAGCATGACTGACACCCAAATCAGCGCGTTCACTGCGGCTGCCGGCTTTGCGCCTCAATTGAGTTCGGTGCTGTGGCGTTCGACAGTCCTGGTGCTGGCATTGCTGTGGTGCGCCTGGGCGCTGTGGACGGGCTACCGGGGTTGGGCGGCCGGCAACCTCAGTTTCGGTGCCCTCGGCGGGAGCACGGCGCGCCTCGCGCAAGCCCTAATCGTGCTGATGTTTTTCATGCTGTCCTGACTACAGGAGACCCTAGCCATGCCCCTTCGCCTACTTCGTCCCGTCCTCTGCATCCACCTACGCCAACACCTGCAGCAAGGCTTGCTGGGTAGCCCGTTGATTTTGATGTCGAGCCTGGCCTTCGCCGATCTGCCAACCATGGAGGCACCTTCCCGCGGCGAGGGCACCGGCCTGATCGAGACCATCAAGAACTACGCCTATGACGGTGGCATCCTGCTCGGTTTGTTGATCGCCCTCCTCGCCTTCCTGGGCGTCGCCTGGCACTCGCTGACGGTTTATGCCGACGTACAGAACCAGCGCAAAACCTGGAAGGATCTGGGCGCGGTCGTCGGTGTCGGTGCGCTGCTGGTGGTGGTCATCATCTGGTTTTTGACCAAAGCCGCCGCCATCCTGTGAGGTCGCCATGCCCGATCCCATTGCGCCCCTGCCTGACAGCACCCTGACTTTCCTGCCCGAACGGCTCAATCGTGACCCGGCCGTGCTGCGTGGCCTGACCAACGATGAGATGTGGGTCGCCCTTGCAATCGGTGCCAGCATTGGCCTCATTGTCGGCGCGCCCCTGGCGCTGGCCACCGCCTCCATCGCCATGCTGCCCACCTGCATGATCGCCAGCATGGCGCTGGTGCTGTTTGCCGGCGGCAAGCTGCTGCGCCGCGCCAAACGCGCCCGGCCCGAGACCTGGTTGTACCGCAGGTTGCAATGGGATCTGGCCCTGCACTGGGGCGTCGGCGCCCAGCAGCTGATCCTGCACTCAGGCCCCTGGACGGTCAGGCGCACCCGTCGTCATCGGGAGGGCAACCCATGAGCCGCTTCCGCAACAAGGTCGATGCCCAACAGGCGCATATTTTCAGCCTGCGCCTGGCCGTCGGGACACTGGCGCTGCTCAGCGCAGGGCTCTGGTATGGCTGGCAGACCGCCCCTAGCCAGTTGACCATTCATGTCCCGCCGGACCTGCGCTCGGGCAGCACCCGCAAATGGTGGGATGTGCCGCCGGAAAACATCTATTCCTTCGCTCTGTACATCTTCGGCCAGCTCAATCGCTGGCCGACCGATGGCGAGGCCGATTATCCCCGGGCGATCTATGCCCTGCAGCCGTACCTCACGCCGGCCTGCAAGACCTTCCTCGACGGTGACTTCGAGTACCGCAAGGTCGCCGGGGAGCTGCGCGGTCGCGTACGAGGCGTCTATGAAGTACTCGGCCGCGGGTACAGCGATGACCCCGGCCTGCGGGTGAAGCAGCTGGATACGCACAGCTGGTTGGTCCAGCTCGACCTCAACGCCGACGAATACTACGCCGCCGAACCGGTCAAGCGCGTGGTCGTGCGGTACCCGCTGCGCGTGGTGCGCTTCGATGTCGACCCCGAGCACAACAAGTGGGGGTTGGCCCTGGACTGCTACGGAGGTACGCCGCAAAAGCTGTCTCTACCGGGAGGTCCGTCATGAACAGACACATACTGATCTTGGCCTTCGTATGGTCAGCTACCTGGTGCGCGACCGCGAGCGCCGTTGAGATCAAGCATTGGGATCGCCTGCCTTTGGCCGTGCCACTGGTGGTTGGCCAGGAACGCATTCTAATGCTCGACGAGGACGTTCGCGTGGGCGTACCCAATGCGATCAGTGCCAAGCTGCGGGTGCAATCGGTGGGCAGCACCGTGTATTTGCTGGCGTCCGAGGCCATCCCGCCGACGCGCCTGCAGCTGCAGTCGGTGAAATCCGGCGACATGGTGCTGATCGACATTGAAGCGTTGGCCGGCACGGCCGCGCTGGAACCGATCAAGATCGTCGCGGACGCCAAGGCACCTGAAGCGGAAGGTGACTCAAGCACCACGCCTGCGGTACCCGCTACGCCAGTCCCAGTGGTGCTCACCCGCTATGCCGCGCAGAACCTCTATGCGCCGTTGCGTACGGTTGCGCCGCTGCCAGGTGTCCGCCGCGTGCCGGTTGGTGTGTCCCTCGCCCTCAGCACCCTGCTACCCACCGAGCACATTACCGCCAAGGCCCTGGCCGCCTGGCGCCTGGGCGACTACTGGGTCACCGCAGTAAAGCTGGTCAACCAGGGGCCAGGCGAGGTCTTGCTCGACCCGCGTCATCTGCAGGCGACCCTGTTCGCGGCCACCTTCCAGCACAACTCGCTGGGACGCTCCGGCACACCCGAAGACACCACGGTGGCCTATCTGGTCACGCGTGGTGGTGGCCTGAAACAGGCATTGCTGCTGCCCCCGCCCAAGCCGGAGGATGCCGACCATGAAAGCTAACGTGCTGCTGAAGTGGCTGGTGCCCGGTCTGCTGGTCACCGTCGTGCTGATCATATTCAGGTCCTGGATCACGCCGCAGGGGGAGCAGCACCCTCAACCTCAGGACAACGCCACCCTTACCGCCGAGCAGGCCAAGTCCCTCGGCATCGCAGGCGATACGCCACGCGACACCGTGGCCACCCTGGTCGGCCAGGTCAAAGCCATGCGCAGCGACATGCTGACGCTGAAGAAAAGCAACGAATCGCTGCAGACCGAGAACAATCGGCTGCGCACTCGCGAGGGCAGTATCGACAGCCGCATTCAGAGCACTCTGGGCAGCGTCACCCAGCAGGTGACCGAGCAGCGCCAGCAAGCCAATGATGCTCGACAGAAAGCCGAACAACAGCACCGGGAAACCCAAGGGCTGCTGTCGAAGCTCAAGGATCAGATTGCCGGGATGTCAGGACCAAAATCCGACCTTCCCGTGGGTTTTGGCCTGGAGCCCGGTGATGAGCAGGCCATCAAGGGCGTGCAGCCACCGGCGGATACGCTGCAATGGATCGAGCCGGCGTCGGGACGCACGGCGAACGACGGCGCCGCGAAAGCTGACAGCCCGCTGTCCAAGCTGTCCTCGAAGTTCAACGGCTTGGAAGGACTGCAGGACAACGCTATCGACCGAGGCCAGAAACAGCTGCGTGCCGTGGCCAAGGGCGAGCGCGATCTCGCGGCTCAGCATGATCGCAACGAAGGCTCCAAGCCCGTCTACACCATCCCGGAGAACGCCACATTGATGGGCTCCGTGGCCATGACCGCGCTGATCGGCCGAGTACCCGTAGATGGCACGGTCAACGACCCCTACCCCTTCAAGGTCCTGGTGGGGCCGGATAACCTCACGGCCAATGGCATTGACCTGCCCGAGGTGGTGGGCGCGGTCATGAGTGGTACCGCCTCCGGCGACTGGACACTTTCCTGCGTGCGGGGCCAGGTCGAGTCGATCACCTTCGTGTTCGCCGACGGTACCGTGCGCACCGTGCCGCAACCACAGGCCGTGGTCAGCCGCAACAGCGCCACCAGCCAGTCCTCGAACACCGAGAAGATCCGCGGCGGCCTGGGCTACATTTCCGACCCCTACGGCATTCCCTGCATTTCCGGCGAGCGCCGCTCCAACGCCCAGCAGTATCTGGGCAGCCAGAACCTGATCACCGCCGCCGGCGCCGGCTTTGCGGCAGCCTTGGGCAGCGAGCAGAACAGCGCCTCCTTCATCAGTTCAAGCAGCAGCTCGCTGGGCGTCAGCCAGAGCAGCGGCAACAGCGCGCTGAACTCGGTCATCAGCGGTGGCATCGGCGATATCCGTGACTGGATCAACAAGCTCTACGGCGAGGCCTTCGCCGCCATCTATGTGCCGCCCTCCGCCAAGGTCGCGCTGCACCTAGACCACGAGATCACCATCGACTACGAGCCCACAGGCCGGAGAGTCCATCATGAATACTCATCCGTTTCGACGCTGGAGCTGGATTAGCCTGCTCAGCCTGGCGCTGCTCGGCTGCAGCACCGACAAAGACAAGCTGCTGCCCCATGGCGACCAGACGATGCTCGACATCTGGAACGGCGCCGGCTCCGTGGGCACCCAGGCACAATTGCAGGAGGTCCGCAGCGAACTGCGCCGGCCGGTCCTCGAACCCGAGCGGCTGATCAGTGACCAAGCCTCCTATACCCGCACCGCGGCCAACGAGATCCGCGCGCAGTTTCCGCGTCTGCCCAACCCCGATCTGGTGATGTACGTCTACCCGCACCTGAGCGGCACCCAGCAGGCGCCCGTCCCGGGCTACTCGACCGTGTTTCCCCTGTACGAGAAGGTCCAGTACGCGCTGCCGGGCGAGCGCCTGGATGATCTCTGATGACCGAAGAGCGCGATCAGGGACAACGACACTGGAAACCATGGCGCGCCGCCCAGCGCCGACGTGCAACGCAAGCCGATGAAGCCGCGCATTACGCTCACAACCCCAGCTTCACCGACCACCTGCCGTGGGTGGAGTACCTGGAGACCGAGCGCTGCTTCCTGCTCGACGACAACCGCTCGGTCGGTGCTGCATTCGAGCTGCAGCCGATCGGCACCGAAGGCCGCGAGCCCGAGTGGCTGCTGGCCGCCCGTGACGCATTGGAGGATGCCCTGCAGGACAGCTTCGACGAGCTCGACCAGGCGCCATGGGTAGTGCAGTTTTACTGTCAGGACGACAGCGATTTCTCACCTTACCTGGAACGCTTGGAGCGCTATATCGCCCCCCGAGCCCAGGGCACACCGTTCACCGAGGCGTTTCTCGACTTGATGCGCCGGCATCTGGCCGCCGTGGCCAAACCCGGGGGATTGTTTGAAGACCACGTGGTGTCGCACTTGCCGTGGCGCGGTAGCAATCGACGGATTCGCCTGGTCATCTATCGTTGGCTGGACGCCCAGGCGGACAACCAGGACCAAGCGCCCACGCAACTGCTGGCCAGGGCCTGCGACCGCATCACTGCCTCCCTGCAAGCTTGTGGCGTCCGCCCTCGGCGGTTGAACGGACGCGACTTCTACGCCTGGCTGCTGCCCTGGTTCAATCCGGCCCCCGCCCTGACCGGAAAATCACCCGCCGAGTTCTACCAGCGCGTGCCCTATCCCGAAGAGGGGGAGACAGGCTCACTGCAACTGCCCTTCGACCACGATTTTGCCGAGCGCCTGTTTTACCAGGAACCACGCTCCGACGTTGAGCAGGGGCTGTGGTACTTCGACCGGGAGCCCCACCGGGTGATGGTGGTCGACAAGCTGCGCAAGCCGCCTCACATCGGGCAACTCACCGGAGAGACGCGCAAGGGCGAGGCGCTCAATGCGTTGTTCGACCAGATGCCGGAAGCGACGGTCATGAGCCTGACGCTGGTGGTGACGCCGCAGGACGTACTGGAGGAACAGCTGAACCGGCTCGCCCGCAAGGCCATTGGCGAAAACCTGGCCTCGACCCAGACCCGCCAGGATGTCGAGGAAGCGCGCTCGCTGATCGGCCGCCAGCACAAGCTGTACCGAGGCACCTTGGCGTTCTACTTGTGCGGCAAGAACGAGCAAGAGTTGCGCCAGCGCTCCATCCAGGCCGCTAACGTCCTGCTGGGTGCCGGCCTACAGCCGGTGCGCGAAGGCGATGAAGTCGCCGCCTGCAACAGCTACCTGCGCTGGTTGCCCATGGCGTACAACCCCAGCCGCGACAAACGAAACTGGTACACCCGGCTGCTGTTCGTGCAGCACGTCGCCAACCTGCTGCCGCTGTGGGGGCGCAGCGTCGGTACCGGCAATCCAGGCATCACGTTCTTCAACCGTGGCGGGGCTCCGCTGTCCTTCGACCCGCTGTCGCGGTTCGACCGGTCCATGAACGGCCATCTGTTGTTGTTTGGGCCCACCGGTGCGGGCAAGTCGGCCACCCTGGTCTCGATCCTCATGCAGGTCATGGCCATCTACCGGCCCCGGTTGTTCATCGTCGAGGCCGGCAACTCATTTGGCCTGCAAGGTGACTATTTCGCCACCCTGGGGCTGTCGGTCAACAAGGTTCAGCTCAAGCCGGGCAGCGGCTTGAGCCTGGCGCCGTTCGCCGACGCCCGGCGTCTGGTCGAGCAACCCGACCAGGTCGCCAGCCTGGCCACCGATGATCTCGACGACAGCAACACGGACAACGATGAACAACGCGATGTCCTGGGGGAATTGGAGATCACCGCGCGCCTGATGATCACCGGTGGCGAAGCCAAGGAGGAAGCGCGCCTGACGCGCGCGGACCGCAGCCTGATCCGAGAATGCATCCTCGATGCCGCCAAGGCGTGCGCGGATGCCCAGCTGCAGGTTATGACCCATGACGTGCGGGATGCGTTGTTGCGGGTCGCCAGTGATGCACATTTGCCCGACAAGCGCCGTGAACGCGCGCAGGAGATGGCCGAGTCCATCGACCTGTTCTGCCAGGGCTTCGAGGGCACTTTGTTTGACCGGACCGGCACGCCATGGCCTGAGAGTGACGTCACCATCGTGGATCTTGCGACCTACGCCCGCGAGGGATACGAGGCGCAGATGTCGATCAGCTACATCAGCCTGATGAACACCGTGAACAACCTGGCGGAACGTGATCAATACCTGGGCCGGCCGTTGATCATGGTCACTGACGAGGGCCACATCATCACCAAGAACCCCTTGCTGGCACCGTTCGTGGTCAAGGGCACTAAGATGTGGCGCAAGCTGGGGGCGTGGTTCTGGCTGGCCACGCAGAACCTGGCCGACTTCCCGAGCGCCGCGCAGACCATGCTGAACATGATCGAATGGTGGATCTGCCTGAACATGCCGTCGGCGGAAATCGAGGAGATCGCCCGCTTCAAGAAGCTGACGCCGGCGCAGAAGGCTTTACTTTTATCGGCGAGCAAGGCATCGGGCAAGTACACCGAGGGCGTGGTGCTGGCCAAAAACATGGAAACTCTATTCCGCGCGGTGCCGCCGAGCCTTTACCTCGCTTTGGCCATGACCGAACCAGAAGAAAAAGCGCGGCGCTGGGATTTTATGCAGACGCACAAGCTGTCGGAACTCGAGGCCGCTCACCAGGTGGCAGATGCTTTGAGTCGACTACGGGGCATCCTGTAGCCTGAAGACCTCATCTAATCCTTAGCCGGTGTTGATGCAACGATTCAGCAGGCGCGCTCAGGCCTGTAGCTGATAGGCACTTGACGATGGGAACGCCCCAACATTTTCGATCGCTACCAAAAACGGAGCTTCACGTGCTTTTGCGCTTCTTAGACATGTTTCAACAACAGACTGCATCAGAAACACATTCTATAATTGTACAAAACCCCTTCCTGTACAATATTTGCCCAATCATTATTATTTTCCGTTGAAATATATAGCCAAGTAATTTGGCACATGGCCCTTTGCCCTCAAAATTAAGCGCATAAAATCATGTTCTAGCTCACCGGGCTTACGGTATTGGCTCGAGAACGTGATCATTTAGCGCCTATCTCAAGCAGATCCACCATCAAAGCCAAAGCGTAACCTTGGATATCTCAGGGGGTGTGGCGCCGTGTCCTATAGAGCGTCGAAAGCCCATGGATAAGGTTGAAGCCGGGTGTCTACTGTTTTTTTGTTCGGCAGTAGCACCGAGGTTAGGGGGGAAATCATTATCTGCGGCGCCCATTGGTTCATCTTGCTTTGCGAGCGTTATACACTGTGCTAGGAGTTGGGCATCGTCGTTACGTTGTTATTGACCTAGTTTAGCACGCGTTTGGCCGGCAAGATCCGACGCACCGCCCACTTACATTCGACGCAGTGCCGGTGGAGTGCTTCACTGAGAGCACAATGCCTGGTCCTAATACTGCTGTTTTGTTACGCGAGAAACTCGCCATGCGACTGTCAAGTTTCATTCTGGAAAACCTTGAACTCATTTTACGCGCCTGGGTAGATTTTGCCCGCACCGTGGATACCCCTCACCATCCACTTGCGGACGTGAGCCTAAGGAACCATGCCGAGCACATCCTCAGGTCGGTCGCCCAGGACATGCGTACTCATCAGACCGAACAGCAACAGATAGACAAATCTCATGGCCTTGCGCCAGCGAGTATTCGTGAAACAGCAGCTCAAACTCACGCGGTGCTTCGCTTGATGGATGGGTTCACCCTTGATCAAATGGTGTCTGAATATCGGGCGTTGCGATCCAGTGTACTGAGGCTGTGGCTCGCGGATGAGTTTGGCGATGATGAGCACCACGTCCAGGATATGATTCGCTTCAATGAGGCGATCGACCAAGTCTTAGGTGAATCCATTGCTTCTTATGGCAAAGCCGTTGAGGTAACCCGGAAAACCGTATTGGGCGTTCTTGGGCATGACCTGCGCTCGCCTTTGAGCGCCGTGCTGATGGGGGCGGACTTGCTGCGCAAGGCACAGCATTTGGCGGACCGGGAGAAGCAGATCGCCGCTCAAATCGCGACCAGCGTGGGCAGAGCCAACCAAATGGTTAACGATCTGCTTGATCTGGCCAGATGCAACCTGGGAACCGGCATTCCGGTCAAGCTTGAGACAACGGAGCTGAGCGGAATTTGCAAGGCCGTGATTGATGAGTTAAGAGCAGGCCATCCCTCGGCCCAGATTCGGTTCACAAACGTCGACAAAATCGTCGGTCAATTTGATCCCGCCCGCATGTCGCAGGTCTTCTCAAATTTGGTAGGGAACGCAGTGCGTCATGGTGATACGCTGCAGCCAATCCAGGTTGCGTTGAACAGGGAGGCTCAGACTGCCATCCTCAGCGTGAAAAACTTCGGTGAGCCCATTCCGGAAAGTGCTTTGCCTTTTTTGTTCAGTCCCGAGGGTCGGTACTCGAGGTACTCGAATGACAAAGCCGGCGTCGTCGCCGGTCTGGGGTTAGGGCTTTTTATCGCGGCAGAAATCGTGTCCGGGCATGGTGGACAGATTGAGGTAGAATCTACCCAACAATCAGGAACAATTTTTAGGGTTACCCTTCCATGCCCTTGAGCGAGAAAGGAACCACAGGGCGTACAGCTTGGGGCACGTCTGGACTATAACTCCGTCGTGGATGAACGCTTTCATCTTCCCGGGCTCTATGAGGAGGCACCTCTTCCCGCCGGCCCCCTTCATCCCTTGCTTGCGGGAAGAATGCTTGGTGCCATCACTGTCCATAGTCATCTTTTGGGCCGAACAACCGCATTTTCCAGAATAGGAAGGACTTCAGCCTTATGGATCTCCAGCGACGAAATAACGTGAAGGTCTTTGGCTCCGGCCCTTCAACTCTGGTGTTTTCACATGGATTCGGCTGTGACCAGTCCATGTGGAAGTACCTCCTCCCCCATTTTTCAAATCGTTTCCGTATCGTGGTTTACGACCATGTCGGCGCAGGCAGATCGGACTTCAGTGCTTACAACGTCGAGAGATACAATACGTTAAGTGGTTATGCCCAGGATTTGATTGAGATCGCTAGGCGATTTTCGGCCGGCCCGGTCATACTCGTGGGCCACTCGGTGAGCGCGATGATCGGGGCCCTGGCCGATCGCCTTTCTCCCGGACTGATTTCGGCGCATGTCATGGTCGGGCCTTCACCCCGCTACATTGACGCAGAGGGGTACCGAGGAGGTTTCAAGGAAGCGGATATTTTGGCGCTTCTAGACACCCTGGACAGCAATTATCTAGGTTGGTCCAGTACCATGGCACCGGTCATCATGGGTGCGCCCGGCCAGCCGCATTTGAGTGAAGAACTTAATAACAGTTTCTGCCGGACCGATCCGGAAATTGCCAAGCATTTCGCACGCGTTACCTTTCTGTCAGACAACCGCAGCGACGTGGAAGGGCTTCTTACCCCGACGTTGATCCTGCAGTCGACTGAAGACCTCATCGCTCCAGTCGAAGTTGGTGAATATCTTCACAAAGTGATGGGCAACAGCGTATTTTGCCTCGTCCCGAATATAGGCCATTGCCCGCATATGAGCGCGCCGAGCGCTTGCTCAGAAGCGATGGATATCTTTCTGAGCCCTTGGATTCATGCACATGAGTGATGAGGTGTGGGGGTTAAGCGGTGCTAACGCTCTACTTGAACGCGCGCCCTGCGGACTGGTGGTGACAGCCGAGGATGGCACTATTACAAACGCCAATGCAACTTTCTCAGGTTGGCTGGGCCGCACGCCCTCGGACTTGATCGGGCAGCGGTTTCAAGAGCTGTTGACCATGGGCGGCCGAATATTTCATCAGACCCACTGGGCGCCCTTGATGAAACTGCAAGGCTCGGTAGCAGAAGTCAAACTGGATCTGCAGCATATTGACGGGCGTGTCATTACCATGTTGCTCAACGGGGTTAGGCGTGAGTACGAAGGGGGCGTCCAAAATGAGCTAGCGTTTTTCGGCACGGTTGAAAGAGATCGTTATGAACGAGAGATCCTCGCCGCTCGACAACGAGCAGAGCAGCTACTATCAGAGAAAGCAGCCGCAGAGACCGCGCTGCAAACTGCTCAAGCAGAGTTGGCATTGGCTTATCAACATGCGCAACGCCGAGCAACGTTTGCCGAGCAAATGATTGCTATTGCAAGCCATGACCTCAAAACGCCGCTGACCGCGATCAAAATGGCCTCCGAGCTTCTGAACCGAGCAGAGCGCCCTCCGAGAGAATCACAACTGCTTGGCCATATCGTGACAGCGTCTGAACGTGCCCAGCGAATGATCTCTGATCTGCTGGACCTGGCGTCGGTGAGAATCGGCCAAGGAATGAGCATACGCCCAGCCCCTGTGGATTTAATTAGGCTGGTGGACGCTTGCATGGGCGAACTGCGTGTCGCATACAGTCAATCCCGAATTCATCACTTGTCAAAAGGCCGAGGAATATTGGAGGTGGATTCAGATCGGACACAGCAGATGATTGGTAATTTGGTAGCCAACAGCGTCGCGTACGGCGACCAACGATACCCGATCACCATCACAACTGGGTTTTCCCGCAGTTTCGCTGAAATTGCCGTTCACAACCACGGCCATGTCATCCCAGGGCTGCTCATCCCACAACTTTTTGAACCAATGACCCGCGCCAGTGACCGCGAGGATGCCGTCAGGTCGGTCGGGCTTGGCTTGTTTATAGTCCGAGAAATCGTTAAAGCACATCGGGGCACCATCGCTGTCAGCTCTACTCCTTGGCTGGGGACGACTTTCCTGATCCGGCTGCCGTCGCTGCCTACATCCGATTGTCCGGAGCAGTAAAGTCTGGCCGCTCTAAACGAGGTTCGTCCGGTTCATCCAGACGTCCCTCCAGGGGCCAACGTGAGGAAGGCATCCATCCTTCGAGACCTTTGCCAGCTTTTTAGCTAAGATATAGCCTTCCCACTGCGCGGAGCCAGGTACCTGGAGCACATGGAAGCAACAATGACCACGGCAGAACTTACTGAGTATCGGGCGAAGCTCATCGAGCAAAACCCTTTGTTACGCGAAGAATTCGAACGGCTTTCCGAGGATGAGCTTTTCATGCTACGAAAGCTAATTGGCGACCGAAAGCCGGACGATTCGACGCGACTCAATAATTAGCTCCGTCTGACGTAGCAATCCCCCCCGGATGTTTAATCGACTCAGCAGGAAAACTTCAACTTCAGGCTACCGCATTACTCCTGCAATGTAAGCTCCGCCTCCCTTCAAACAATTTGATAACCAGTGAAGGCTGACCGCCTTACCAGTTACCGTCAGCTCGACGAAGATCAACACATCACCTAGTTCGCAAATTTCACACCAGAGCAAAACTGTTACTTAACCACAAAATCCTTTTATTGCGCTGCCACATTACTGCCTAACGACAGAAATAATTCCAGCCAATCTCTTCCCCCCTGCTTTGTACAACTAGCAGCAAGGACACTGAACCGTACAACTCTTGTATAACTTTTGCCATCGCACTATTAAGACACAAGCTTCTTTTGCGAGTTTCTCTTGCGCCACTTGTCCTTTCGCTAGGAAATAAATCGAATTTCGCCAACTGAAAGCGGCTCGTACGTAATGCATGGACATTCCCATGCGAAAATATGGAAGGCGAAAATCATGGCTAATAATCAAGATGGTCGCAGCAACCAAGGCGGCAGCAAGGAAACTAACCCCGGCAATTTTTCCAATGATCGCGAAAAGGCGTCCGAGGCCGGCAAGAAAGGCGGCCAAGCGTCCAGCGGTAACTTTGCAAACGATCGCGAAAAAGCCTCAGAAGCTGGGCGAACCGGCGGTCAACACAGTCACGGTGGCGGTCGCGGCGGCAACGATGAAAACGGCGGCAAGCAATAAGTGATGCTGCCAGGGCAGGCTTCCCTGCCCTGGCCGTTTTTTATAAGGACGATGACCGTGGTTTGAGGAATTCAGCTATGTTTCTACATAACAAACGACTGCAATACACCGTACGCGTTGCTCAGCCTAACCCGGGGCTTGCGAATCTGCTCCTTGAGCAATTTGGCGGCGCCCAAGGTGAGCTCGCCGCTGCTGGCCGATATTTTACCCAAGCACTGGCTGAAGACGATCCGGGTCGCAAGGATCTGCTGATGGACATCGCGACCGAGGAACTCAGCCACCTGGAAATCGTCGGCTCGATTATCGTCATGCTCAACAAGGGAGCCAAAGGTCGGCTCGCTGAAGGGGTTGAGGAAGAAGGCGAGTTGTACAGAACCATCAACGGCGCTGGCAACGATTCGCATATCACCAGCCTGCTCTATGGTGCGGGTGCACCGCTGGTGAACTCGGCAGGTGTTCCATGGACAGCTGCCTACATTGACACGATCGGCGAGCCCACTGCCGACTTCCGCTCCAATATCGCCGCAGAAGCTCGCGCCAAGATCGTGTACGAACGCCTCATGAATGTCACCGACGATCCTGGGGTGAAAGAGGCCCTGGGCTTTCTCATGACCCGTGAGATCGCCCATCAGTTGTCATTCGAAAAAGCGCTCCACGCCATCCAACCGAACTTCCCACAAGGCAAGCTCCCAGGCATGCCGGAGTTCACCCATAAATACTTCAACATGTCAGGTGAGCCCAATACTCGGGGTCCGTGGAACGAGGGCGGAGAGTGGGAGTACGTGGAATCTCCGCAGCCTGCCGTCGATGGCGGCGACGGCAGCGCCTCGGTGAGCCTCTCACCTACCGACGCCGCCGCGCTTGAAGCGCTGAAAGCCCGCACGACCTCAGACCCTATGAGCAACCCGGTGACGGGAGCCGATCTGGGTTCAGGGTTCGTACAAGGCGACTGAGATCGCTAAGCGCCATCTCAGGACGACAGCAGAGGTACTCCATGAAAAATCCCATAATCTCTTCATCTGCTCCACAGCAGCCGCCGCGATGGATCGTCCATGCACTGGCCGCATTCGAGATGGAGTCGACGCAAATCTGCAGGGGGTTCAGGGCATCTGTAGCCGTCAACGTTTTCGGCGTTGGCACCCTGCTACCCAATGAGTTATCCGACCGTCCCGCGCGTTCGCCGACGCTCTCATGACAGAACGAAAGCGGAAGCGAACCTTTTGCACATACGTATTTTCGAGGTAACGACATGGCCCGTACGACCGTAGAAGACCTATTTATCCACGAGCTTTCTGACGTCTACAGCGCTGAGAAGCAAATTACCAAGGCATTGCCGCGTTTGGCACGGGCGGCTACCAACCCCAAGCTTGCCGACGCGTTTTCGTCTCATCTGATCGAGACTCAAGGCCAGATCGAGCGCATTGATCAGCTTGTAGAGATCGCTGGGCTGAAACTCAAACGCATGAAGTGCATAGCCATGGAGGGCCTAATCGAGGAAAGTAAGGAGCTCCTGGATGAGATTGAGAAAGGCGCCGTTCTCGATGCGGCACTGATCGGTGCGTCACAAAAAGTCGAGCACTACGAAATCGCCAGCTATGGCACGTTGATCGCTATGGCCAAGCATTTGGGCATGAAGGAAGCGGTGTCATTGCTGGGCGATACATTGGTTGAAGAAAAAGGCGCGGATGAAAAGCTCTCGGCTATCGCCGAAGAGGGGGGAAACCAAGCTGCGACGCTCGAGAAGTAACTCCTTGCAGGCGACGGCGCGTGTCGCCGTCGTCTGAGCCACCCCATGACCGGATGCCGTGTGTGCAGGTTCTGCTCGATTTTGCATGTCACGGTTCCCCTTATCTCAATAGGAAGGTTGCGTCAGGTCGAGACAGATGATCGGTCAACCAAGCTGCGTGACTTCTCACCTCCTGCCAGGGCGGGCTATGCGTTGCGACCCGTAACCTACTGTAGGAGTTGTTATGAAGCATCCATCAAACTCTGCCTGGTCAGACTGCTCCAGACAAAGCGTGCACGCCGAGGAGCTCGATAACGGCACCGCATTTCGAGTCGAAGTCCGGTTAACCTCAGTCGGCTCCACGCAAATGCAAATTACCATCCGTTACGGCGATAACACGCCGTTAGAGGAATACTACATCGACATGCCCAGTAGTTCCCCAACAGAGGCGCTTAATCTAGGCGTTGATCGGGCACGGGCGTTGGCAACGGGAATCGGTCTTGCCGGGCAGCCCACGCTTGAAGGCATGCAGACCGCCAGCAGGCGGTTATGACGAACCAAGGATTAAAACCCTACCACCCTCGAGGACCAAGCCACTTCAGCGCTGGAGGGAAGACGCCTAACAGGTTTCTCCCGCCAGCATTCTTCGGTGGAAACCGGCCAGGTGCTGGAGCCCGAAAGATGCCGCTTGTAACTGCATGTGTTCTCTGTCCCCGAAGAACCTGTATCGGCGGGTAAATACGCCGAGCTTGCCACTGAGCGAGAAGCCCCAGGCAAAGCACACCGTTCCCGCTGGAATGCCCTCGACGTCCTGGTCTCCACAGAGGCCCGTCGTGGCGATAACTGCATTAGTCGGGCTATTGCGTAGCGCGCCTAGCGCCATTTCTCGCGCCACCTCGTTGCTCGTCAGGTTGAACCACCTGATGGTGTCTGCGCTCACGCCCAACAGGCGTTGTTTAGCTTCGGGGGAGTACACCACATAGCCTGATTCAACTACCTCGCCACATCCTGGAACCTGGGCAAGCAACGAAATGATCCGCCCCGCCGTACAGGACTCGGCCGTCGTCAGGTACAGGGAATGCCGTTTGAGGTAGGCGACAACTTGCTCCGCGTTCATGATCCCATCTCTGATTGACTCCGCATTTGCCGACCATAGTGCTCTGAGGTTCTCGCGTTGCCTAACAGGGAGGATTGGTGGCACCGGGGCTGTTGGAGGGTGCACCGGGCGCCAAGGACCTCAGGTACGCGCCAAAGCCTTCCTCGCAACGACTTTCTGGGCGGGCGCTGGTAGTCACGCAGTTAACTGTCGTCCAGCTGATGGAAGCGCCCGCAGCAGTCAGATCCGCGATCAAATGAACATCTTCATGAACCCGGAGCGGTTTGAACCCCCCGACTTTTCTGTACGCCACCACGCTTACCCCCAGATTTGCACCATGAATGTGGCGGTGCCCCTCTTTCATCGAGTAAAGCGACTCATACCGTTCCTTGGTAGTTGGTGGATGAGCCGACCAGTCCGCCACACGAACGGTTCCACATACGGCATCACACCCAAAGCGCAGTTGATCCATCAGCCAGGTTTCGGGTACCTCGGTATCAGCGTCAGTAAAGGCGAGCCATCGCGCTCCCTGATGGATCAGATGATCGGCCCCCGCATTACGCGCCATACCCACGTTCTTGTACCTTTCGATCAGTAGCTGTACCGGGTAGCAGCGAGCAACCGCTTCGGTACTGTCGGAGCACGCATCACAGACCACGACAATTTGGACCTTTTCGCCATTCAAGCCTGGGTATCGAGCGGCTGCTACCAGCGAGGCGAGGCAGCCAGCGATGGCATCTCGCTCGTTATGAGCTGGGACAATAATTCCGATCATAGACGGTTACCGGTCAAGACGGTGGGCTGCGAATGCAGACGATTTAAGCTTGACCTCTACTTCTGCCTCTTCGTTGCATAAAGTTGCTTGAGGCCACGCAGAAAATCCCGGGGAGAGTGCCGTCGGTAGACTGGCTGGAACTAAAGCGACTCGCGCCGTCTCGGTTGTTAAATACTACGGAAGGATTCCACCATGCGAGCACTCACCTATCACGGCGCCCACGACGTCCGGGTCGACACAGTTCCAGACCCGGTGCTGATCGACTCCGAAGACGTCATCCTCCGGGTCACCGCCACTGCCATCTGCGGTTCGGATCTGCACCTATATCGCGGCAAAATCCCCCAGACCGAGCACGGCGATATTTTTGGTCACGAGTTCATGGGCATCGTTGAGGACGTGGGCAGTTCAGTGACTGCGGTGCAACGCGGGGCTAGGGTGGTCATTCCTTTTGTAATCGCCTGCGGGGGATGCTTCTTTTGCCAGAACGCTATATTTGCGGCCTGCGAGACGACTAATACAGGTCGTGGCGCCATCTTGAACAAGAAGAGCATTCCCCCCGGCGCAGCCTTATTTGGCTTCAGCCACCTGTACGGCGGCATCCCTGGCGGCCAAGCTGAATACGTCCGGGTACCCAAGGGCAACACCGGGCCATTCAAGGTGCCTGGAACCTTGGCGGACGAGAAGGTGTTATTCCTCTCCGACATCCTTCCTACCGCGTACCAGGCAGTGAAAAACACAGAGATTAGTGCGGGCGCCAGTATCGCCATCTATGGCGCCGGCCCGGTCGGTTTGTTGTGCGCGGCCGTGGCCAAGATGCTAGGCGCCGAGCGCATCTTCATGGCGGATCACCATCCCTACCGCTTGGCCTACGCCCAACGCGCCTATGGCGTCATCGCCATCAACTTTGACGAAGACGACGATCCTGCTGACACCATGATCCGCCAAACGCCGGGTTTTCGAGGTGTGGACGGTGTCGTTGACGCCGTGGGATTTGAAGCCAAGGGCAGTACCACCGAAACCGTGCTGGCCACACTGAAGCTTGAGGGCAGCAGCGGCAAGGCGTTGCGTCAATGCATTGCGGCTGTCCGTCGTGGCGGTGTCGTCAGCGTTCCAGGAGTGTACGCCGGGTTCATTCACGGCTTCCTGTTTGGCGATGCCTTCGACAAAGGCCTGACTTTCCGCATGGGCCAGACCCACGTGCAGCGCTACTTACCCGAACTGCTGGGACACATCGAAACCGGTGCGTTGTCGCCTGACACCATCATTACCCATCGCCTCTCCCTGGAACAGGCTGCCGAAGGCTACAAGATCTTTGACAAAAAGCAGGAGGAGTGTCGCAAGGTGATCCTGACCCCGAGCAGAGCGACGTCTATACCCGTTGCGATCGATGACGGCCCGGACGTTGTCCCTGTGTAATCACTGAATTAAGGCGAGGGTTTTATGGACTTCTCAATTTTTTGGATAGTGGCCGCCGTGGTGGTCGTGTTCCTAGACGCGTTGGCGCTGGCGAGCGTCTGGCGCACCACTAAAAGTGGCTCTACAAAGGTAGGATGGACCGTTCTGATAGTAATAGCGCCCTTAATAGGCGTCGGTATATGGGGGATTGCCGGCCCTAGGGGTGTGGCTGTCCCGCCCACTTCAAAAAACCACAGCAAAGGCTGAGCAACCCATGAACCCGCATGAGTTCGACAGCAGAGCCTATCCAGTCGCAGAAGACATGCGAATGCAGCGACGCGTGTGGCGTTTCGAACGGGTAGGTTGGACAGGGCTGATATTGTTGATATTGCTGACCCTCGCAGGCTTGTTTTCTAAGGGACCATTGAGCTCAGTCGAACCGCAAACCAGTGACGGCACTCTGCGGGTGAAATACCAGCGTTTCAGCCGCAATGGGGCCCAGGATGATCTGGTCGTCACTTCGTTGGGCTCCCCCCATGAAATGCGTTACCTGATTTTGGGAGGTGAATTGCTTCAGGGCGTCTCCATTGAAGGTTTGACACCACAACCTGCACCGCTGCGCAGCGACGGGAAAGACTTGGTGGTTCCCATGCAAGCCGACCGGATGGGGGTGGCCACCTTGTACCTCACTGTACGAAGCAACGGAGTGGGGCTGTATCGCGGTCACGTCGGTATCATCGGCGGCGAGCGCCTTCCCGTACCCAAGTTCATCTATCCCTGAGGGAGACACGCCATGGACGCCGTACTTCGTGCCGCCGCCATGTATTTCGTGCTGATGATTCTGTTTCGAATCGCAGGACGTCGATCGCTCAACGAACTAACCACCTTCGACTTCATCTTGCTCCTCATTATCGGTGAGGCGACCCAACAAGCGTTGCTGGGGGATGATTTCTCAGTGACCAACTCGGTTTTGATCATTGCAACCTTGATCGCCATCGACGTGGGATTCTCACAGGTCAAGCAGCGATCCCCACGACTCGCAAAGATAATCGATGGTGGCCCAACCATCGTTGTGGAGAACGGTCAACCGTTGACCCAGCGCATGAAAGAAGCTCGCATCACGGAAGCGGACATCATGGAAGCGGCCCGTTCAAGCCAAGGCTTGATCGAGATGACAGACATCAGGTACGCGATCATTGAAAGGAATGGTTCAATTTCCGTCATTCCCGTTAAATGATCGAGCAGACTCCTCTATTGGTATCTATCCGCACAGCGCAAAAAATCCAACGTGCATTGAGCCCCTCCACTACCGTGAATTCACCGTCCACAATTGATCGAGGCGCGTAGTAAAGCTTTGGCTCATCATCTCCGGACGCATGCCCCAATCAGGATTGGTTGGCACGCTGGCCAGGCGCATGGTGCCCCTGCCCCACCGACCGTTGATGGCATCCATCAGCCCCATGACCTTCTCCGTGGTCGCCGGCTGCGAAATCGAGAACAGATCCTCGGTGTACTCACCTTTCTGGCAGAGGTTCAGCAAGAGGACTTCGGCCTTGCTGTACTTGAAACCAGGTCGGTAGATACGGTCCACCGCCTCAACGGCAAGCTTGGTCATCAGCCGGGTATCGTGCGTGGGAAAGGGTAATTCGACGATGACACCGTTAGCGTACTTGGCCTCATCGGGGTTGAAGAACCCGGTACGAATGCTCGCCCGGATCTTCTTGCACAGCGACTGCTGCACCCGCAACTTTTCGGTGGCGCGCGCCATGTAGGTCGCCACCGCCTCCTTGATGGGCACCACATCCGTCAGGCGCTGGCCAAACATCCGGCTACAACAGATCTCCTGTTTGGGGGGATCCAGCTCGTCCAGTTCCAGGCAGGGTGTGCCGGCCAGCTCGCGCGCGGTCTTCTCGATCACACTGAAGCGCTTACGCAGCATCCAGGGATCTGCCTTGGAGAGCTCCCAGGCACTCTTGATACCCATCCCCTCCAAGTGGGCAGTCATCTTGCGGCCGACGCCCCAGACATCCGACGCAGGGCATTTTTTCAGCACCCAGTCGCGTTTTACCTGATCGCGCAGATCCACCACTCCACCACTTTGCGCCTGCCACTTTTCGCCGCGTGATTGGCCAGTTTGCTCAACGTCTTGGTACCGGCGATCCCGACGCCAACGGGTATGCCGGTGCTCCGGTAAACCTGTGCGCGAATCTGGCGCCCTAGCTGCTCCAGATCGCCGGGTACGCCAGACAAATCGGCGAACGCCTCGTCGATGCTGTAGATCTCGACCTGCGGCACCAGCGACTCAATGACCGTCATGACCCGCTCGCTCATGTCGCCGTACAGCGCGTAGTTCGAGGAGAAGGCGACAATGCCATGCTGCTTGAGCTTTTGCTTGATCTGAAAGTACGGCTCGCCCATTTTCACGAACGGCTTGGCGTCGGCGCTTCGGGCAATGACGCAGCCATCTGAATATCTGAATGATACTAACTGTTAGAAGATATTAACGCATTGATTTATATAGATTTCTTTTTACTAATATGTTTCTCGCTAAATTAGCCATTTCGAGCTGAAACCAGGAATGGCTTCCCGGCCTTAGCCCGGTAGAAATTCGTAAAACTCATGATTTTAAAACCAGCTTTACAGCTGAAGAGAACAGGATCAGAGTAGCGAAACCTACAAAATAAATAGCAGCATCTACATGAAAGCTTGGCTTGCTCTGATTCTTGGCCTTCCCACGGCCAATGCCACTGAACGAATGCGTGCGTGGCGTGCCTTGAAAGCATCAGGTGCGGCGGTTTTGCGCGATGGTGCCTATCTGTTGCCGGACACCGACGCCTGTCGTGAAACGCTCGCCGCTGTCGAGCGTGACATCCTGGCGATCAATGGAACTGCTTACATCCTGCCCGTGGTCGATCCTAATGGTGAGCGCTTTATCGAGCTGTTCGACCGTAGCGAGGACTACAGAAAACTGCGCACCGAGATCGAAGAATGCCGGGGTCAACTCACGACTGAGAATGCACTTACCACCACCAAGCAGATTCGCAAGCTCCGTAAAGCCTACGATCAGCTGATCGGCATCGATTACTTTCCAGGCAGGCCGAAACAGCAGCTTGATTCGGCTTTGCAGGAGCTAGAGACGGCGGTCAGCAGAGCCCTGTCTCCAGATGAGCCACATAGCCGCAATCAACCAATCACGCCACTTAATCTTGATGATTATCAGAGTCGTGTTTGGGCAACACGCAAGCGTCCCTGGGTCGACCGGCTGGCCTGTGCATGGCTGATTCGCCGCTTCATTGACCCGCAGGCTCAGATCCTCTGGCTGAACGCGCCACAAGATTGTCCGGTGGACGCACTGGGCTTTGACTTCGATGAGGCAACCTTCAGCCATGTGGGCAATCGCGTGAGTTTCGAAACTTTACAAGCCAGCTTTGAACTTCAGGAGCCCGGCCTCAACCGTATCGCGGCCTTGGTGCATTACCTCGATGTTGGAGGCATTCAGCCAGTGGAGGCTGCCGGTGTCGAGCGCGTGCTGGCCGGTCTACGCGAAACCATTACCCACGACGACCATCTGCTGGCTGCCGCGAGCGCGATCTTCGACGGCCTGCTCGCCGGGTTTGTCAAAGAGGAACAATCCAATGAATAAGGTTTTCGCACCCATGGTTGAAGAAGAATTGTCGAGACCTGATCCGATCAGTTTGCGTGAGGCGTTCTGGTTCTGGTTGAAGCTCGGATTCATCAGCTTCGGCGGGCCTGCGGGACAGATCTCGATCATGCACCAGGAATTGGTAGAGCGGCGGCGCTGGATATCCGAGCGCAGATTCCTGCATGCCCTCAACTACTGCATGTTGCTCCCTGGGCCAGAGGCTCAGCAGTTGGCAACCTATATCGGCTGGCTGATGCATCGAACTTGGGGTGGAGTGATTGCTGGCGTACTGTTTGTGCTGCCTTCGTTGCTCATCCTGATCGCTTTGTCGTGGATGTACATCGCCGTCGGCGAAGTGCCTGTGGTGGCTGGGCTCTTCTATGGCATCAAGCCTGCCGTGACCGCCATCGTCGTGCAGGCGGCCCATCGAATCGGCTCTCGGGCATTGAAGAACAATTGGCTGTGGGCGATAGCAGCAGCTTCATTCACCGCCATCTTCGCATTCAATGTTCCGTTCCCGTTAATCGTTCTGGGTGCCGCATTGATCGGCTATGTCGGCGGACGCCTAGCACCCGAGAAGTTCAGAGCCGGGGGCCATAGCGCCGCCAAAAAGTCCTTCGGCCCGGCCTTGATCGATGACGACACTCCATCCCCTGAACATGCCCGCTTCAGCTGGCCGAAGCTGGTGTTGCTGGCCTTCGTCGGCGCAATTTTGTGGGCCTTGCCCATGGGCGTCCTGACCGCACTTTTTGGCTGGGACGGCACCTTGACCCAGATGGGCTGGTTCTTCACCAAAGCCGCATTACTGACCTTCGGTGGGGCTTATGCGGTGCTCCCTTATGTCTACCAGGGCGCAGTCGGTCACTACGGCTGGCTGACCCCGACACAGATGATAGACGGGCTGGCCCTGGGGGAAACCACGCCAGGGCCGCTGATCATGGTGGTGGCCTTCGTCGGCTTTGTCGGGGCCTATGTCTTGCAGGTGTTCGGTGCCGATCAGGTGTTTATGGCTGGAGCCGTCGCAGCTTCCCTGGTGACATGGTTCACCTTCCTACCTTCGTTCCTGTTCATCCTCGCCGGAGGCCCGCTGGTGGAGTCGACCCACAACGAACTCAAGTTCACTGCACCGCTAACTGCTATTACCGCCGCCGTGGTTGGAGTGATCCTCAATCTGGCGTGTTTCTTCGGCTATCACGTGCTTTGGCCGAAGGGCTTCAGCGGTAATCTGGACTGGCCCTCTGCACTGATCGCCATTGCGGCGGCAGTTGCCTTGTTTCGATTCAAACGGGGCGTAATCCAAGTGGTGATGGCCTGCGCACTCATTGGCTTGGCAGTGCATCTGTTGCGCTAGAAAGCCCGAGCTGATCATCAGTCTTTGGCGAGCACCGCGCCCGCCTGATCACCCAGCCTAGAGAGCTAGGTAGGAGGTGTTCCATGAGGTGGATTACCCGTGAACGACCCGAGATCGACCGTATCGCCTTCACAAGGTGACGCGGAGTGTACAGGATTTACTAACGATCCCCCCCTCAGATCGTTGTGGAGGAGCTAGCGTTATGGGCTGAAAACAACGGAGGCAGTGAGGCCGCGGTTAATGCGCGGAGCGCCCTGAACGGCCTGGACGAGTCATCGGCTCTGATTGGGGCCTGCCTGGAAGCGCTTGGCAAAGAAGCCATCAACTAGCCCTGAAAATCGGGCGTTTCCGCGTGTACTCCCGTCACCCAGACGCTGACCGCGTTGTTGTAGCAACCTGCGGCCTTCGTAGCGGGCGACACACCGTGGGTTGAGCCAAACGACTGCACCCTGCCCGCCAACTACGCAGCGGTGCCTGCCAAAACTCGCCCTGCTGCTTCCCAGCAACCTCGCTTACAGGTCGCCGATGACGACCAGGAGTATACTTGTACCCTTTCTAGAAATTCCCAGCTCTTCGACTCGCCCACTACCATTGCCTTCAGCCCACCCGCAAATACGATCACCCGCACCTCAATTTGCAAGGCGCTTACGGGGTTGCAATCCACGATGCTGAAGGTCGGCGCAATGGATGCAAAACGGTTGAGCTGCTGAGCGCTACCCATGAACTTGAGTATCTTCAAATGCATCCCCAGGCCTTCAAGGTCAATAGCCTTCTGCCAGCGACTTGGTTGCAGACTACGTCAGCAGGTACTTGCCCTCGCCTTCATCGTTTCCACACCGTGCTTCGCGTTGACGACGCCGGCCATCGTTGCCTCGGTCAGCTCACTGCAATGCCTGGAGTACCGGGTCGTCGGCATCTGCTATTGGCTGTTGTGCAGCCCCTTCGGTTGCACGGTCCGCACCTCGCCCAAAATCCGCCACTTCATTCCCGAACTGGTGGTATCGAGCTACACCGACACCGGGGCCAACCCTTGGCTCGAAATGTCGCCCCTGTCGATGCCTGTTCCGGGTTCGGTAGGAGGGGGCAACCTCATTACCCCTTCCCCACGACGCGACAACCTACCCCGCTTCAAGAATGTCGACGCCATCGGTCATCCCGGAGGGCTAGCGCTGACTGCCCTGGCCCAGCGCTTCGGCTACAGCTGCCCGACCGCCGCAACCCCGCTTACTCCCTATTACCTCAGCACCCTTGACCCGCTCGGCTGGCGCCACGGCGTACCCGAATCGGTCTACCCCCAGGCGCTGGTGCCCGGCGTACGTGAAATCGGCAGCCAAACGGTCGGCGAGATATGGGGCAACGTCTATCCCCGCCAAGGCTTCCTGGTCCAGCCAGATGACTTCAAGGCCGCCGCCGTCATGGCCCAACGCGCCAGCGACTTCATCACCCGGGTGGGCCAACCTCATGTCTACCTGCCACTGGAGCCGACGCCCTATGACGGTTACTGGCCGCCGCTGCCGGTGATGGAAAACGACGTCAGCAACCATCGCTGGCAGCTGCTCTACCCGCAACTGCAAAGCACGTGTGCGGTGTTTCCAAGCCCAGCGATTCAAAGCGACGACGGTGCCTACGCCTGGTCGCTATGGCGGCCCTACCGCTGTTGCCAGCGCATGGGCCAGACCTTCCTGTTCAGCATCGACTTCGACGGAGGCCACTAATGAGTGCGCGCAAATGGCACTGTCCAATTGCCATGCTGTTCGGCCTGATGGGTGCACTGTTCTGCGCATCCAGCGCTGCGGCGGATGGTGACTACAACCTTGGAGATCAAGGTCAGGTACTGGATGACCGGGTGATGTACACCATCGGTGGTGGCTCGGCCGCAGGAGCCCCCTCCTCGTTGTACCGCCCCAGTGGCCTGGGCGTGGGGCTGTCATGGCGCGCCAACATGATGTGCGGAAACATGAACCTCGCCAACACACTGCAGAACCAGTTGAACGGCGCCACCCAGGGCTTCCAGCAGATCATGGGTAACGTCATCCAGAATGCCACGCAGGCGGTGATGTCACTGCCGGCGATGATCATCCAGCGTGCTAATCCCGGCCTCTACGAATTGCTCAGCAACGGGGTGTTGCAGGGGCGGCTCGATTTCGACCGCTCCAAGCTCACCTGCCAGGCCATGGCCGCCAAGATGGCCGACAAGGTCGATCAAGCCGGCTGGGGCGACATGGCAAAGAACCAGGAGATGCAGGCCAACCTTGAGCAGTCTGGCGGCGACGCGGTAACCGCGGTGAAAAACACCGAGACCAACAACGGCAACAATGGCGTCAGCTGGGTCGGTGGGCAGAAAGCCGGTGGACGAGCCCAAGCGCCCATCCGGGTGACTGCCGACGTCGTCAAAGCTGGGTATAACCTGCTGCACAACCGCTCGTTGGGCGACAGCTCCGCTGTGGGCGCTGCCTGCCAGAACGGCGCCATTTGCCAAGCCTGGCCCAGCCCGGCTGAAGCCTCCGACTGGGCTACCCGGGTGCTGGGCGAGACCGAGGTGGAGACCTGTGACGACTGTGAGACCCTGCGTGCGACGGCAGGTACTGGTCTTTCGCCTCTGATCCAGGAAGCCTACACCGAGCAGTTGACCGGCCTGCAGCGGCTGGTAGCGGGCACAGATCAACCTACGCCCGAGAATCTGAACAAGGTATCCAGCCCGCTGCTGCCGGTATCGCGCGGCGTGATCGAGGGCTTGCGCGATGACCCAGACCAGGACTTGCTCGCCCGGCGTCTCGCCAGCGAAACCGCGCTGTCGAGCGTCATCTACAAGGCCATGTTGCTGCAGCGCACCCTACTGGCAGGCAGTCATGAGCCCAACGTGGCATCGGCGCAGCCCGCAACCAACGCGCTGAACAACAACGTCGAAACCCTGGACCGGGAAATTCGCCTGCTGCAGACCGAACTGCAGGTGCGGCAATCCCTGGCCACCAACACCGCCAGCCTGGTGCTGGACCGCCATGCCGGCGGTGCAGATGCCTCACGCATCATCGACCAGCGCGACCCGGAACCTGGCAGGCTCCAGCGCGCCGATCGAGGCAGGAGCACGCCATGACGATGGCCACCCTCAAGGCAGGTCTGATAGGCGTGCTGCTCGGTAGTGGCACATGCGTGGCCCTGCTGTTGATCGCCTGGTTGGCCATTCACTCCCTGAATATGTGGCCTGAATGGCCAACGATCCCGCGCGCCCTAAGCGGCTACCTCGCGGGCTGCCGCGTTTTGCTCTACAGCCTGATCAGCGCCGGCTGGTGGCGTGCATTCCGAATGCAGCGCTCTACAGAAGGCCGGCGCCGCTTGCGGTGCCTGGCGCTGATCGGTTTCAGTGCCATTGCGTTGGTTGAACTGACACGTATGTGAGGTGGAACCATGACCCTGAGCACCAACAGCTACCTGGAGTTCTATCTGTCATTGCTGGCCTGGATCATCAACAACGGCATCTGGAACACCCTGGCCGACACGGGGCTATTTGCAGCTCCCTTCGGGGCCATCATCCTGCAGGAGTGGCTGTCAGCAAGGCAACAAGGCGCTGATGAGGGCAACAAAGGACTCCTTTCGATCCCTCGCGTCGAAAACCGTTTATGGATGGCCTACGTGGTGATCCTGTTCGCCTGCATCCCGTTTTTCCCGCTGAACCTGTCGTCGATTACCTTCGATGACGCGGCCAGCCAGCGCTGCGGCGTCTCACTGGCCAAGCCGGCTGATACGTCCTGGGGCACAACGTTTAACACGATCGGCGATAAGTCGGCGAACGTACCGGTGTGGTGGTTTCTCGTGCATGCGTTGAGCAAGGGCATCACCGCGGCGGCCACGGCCGCCATCCCCTGCGCGCCCGATATCCGTGAAATGCGCATGGAGATCGACAGCTCCCGCATCAGCAACCAGGTGTTGCTGCAGGAGGTCGCGGATTTCACGCGGGATTGCTACGGCTACTCGCGGTCGCGGCTGTTTACCAATCGGCCAGAGCTCGACAAGGCGCAAAGCTACGACGCCTCCTGGATTGGCTCGAGCTACTTCCTCAATACGCCGGGCTACTATGATATCGACCGCTCACGGACACCGAGGGTCGCCTGGCCCTACGATGAGGCTCGCGACACGTCGTTGCCTCAGCTGGCCAACGGCGCCGGCTATCCCAATTGCAAGCAATGGTGGAGCGATGCCGATGTTGGCCTGCGCGCGCGCCTGCTGGCCGAGGTCGATCCCTCGCTGATCTCGCGCCTGGAGGGCTGGTTGACGGGCCGTAACAACACTGAGGTAGAAGATGCCACGCTACGCGAACTAGTCAGCCCGCGGCAGCAGTCCATCAGCATGTCCCCCGGCCAGGTGTTCCAGGACTATGGCAGCAGCGCCCGAGGCGGTTCGATCACGCAGGGCTTGAACAACCTGGCCACGAATACTGGACTGGCGCTTGGCTCATTCAGCAATTTCCCGGCGATGAATGCGCTGCGGGCAGCACTGCCGATGGTGCAGGCGTTCCTGATCCTGGGTGCAATCATCAGCCTGCCGCTGGTGTTGCTGATCAGCACCTACCAATTGAAGGCGTTGATGACAGTCACGTTCGCGCTATTCACTCTACACATGCTGACGTTTTGGTGGGAACTGGCTCGGTGGGTGGACTCGAGCATGTTGGACACTTTGTACAACCAGGTGTCTGGGACCGACCAGACGCTATTGTCGCTTCCCACATCCGGATTCATGGACGGGACCGTGACAGCAGAGGTTATCGAATATGTGATGGGCGCGATGTTCGTTGTGCTGCCAATGATGTTCCTAGGGGCTATGAGTTGGGCTGGCTACGCGGTGGGTTCAGGCATCCAAAGCATGATATCCAGAGGGTCATTGGCAGCAGAAACAGCAGCGTCTAAAGGAGCATCCCAAATTTACGGTGCAATACCGAAGAAGAAATGATCATGGCATCAAGCCTACCTAAGATCACCAAACTCATCATAAAGCTCGGGATAGCAGTATTGATGCATTGGGTGATTTAGCTCATTAATACCGGGTTGCGGATCTGGGGTCGGCGCTAGGGGCATCCGCCCAAAGGTGAGCAAGCCCATATATAATATCGAGATGAAAAACGTGACTGCAATCAACAAGACGAATAATGTCGCCTTTCCGATCATCACGATCCCACAACGGATCGGTAGGGGCAGCAGGGAGAGCTGCGGAGCCTGAATAATCCGCTCCTGCGTTTTTATCAGAGCGCGCCAAATATGTCCTGCTGATACTCCTATCGCATAAGAAAGATTGGGTGCAGTTTTTAATTGGCGCTTCATAGCAACCACCATACATTCACCGAGTGAAATTTTTGGATCCTCTTTATGTTACTCCTCCCATCTGCACGCAGATAACCATCCATCAGGTCATTGCCAAGCAGGACTCTTCACCGGCACAACTTGGAACAACGTCCATTCTTGCCTCTTGAAACGCATTCGGAAGGTGGGATATTTGTGAATTGCAACCGCTGGTTCTACAGCACCCAGGTAGCCGGAACCTTGAAGGCTACGTCGCTTCGACGATGGTTCTCCCAAGTGTGATTCGCGTTCGGCAGCTCACACGATCACCGCCCCCGCGGCGATGAACGCTCTCCCGACAGGCCCTGCTGACCTCGGCCTTCATACCAACCGCTCCACTGCTGGGAATTCCTCCCAGCTGGGCGGTATTCCTCAGCGCTATTGCTCGAGGAAATCCATCATGCTTCGATTCACGGGAACTGAACTGCAAGCAGTGCTGGCTGAGGCCGGCATCAACGGCTGCCGAGTCATCCTGGTCAAGGATCAAGGCGTTTACCTAATGTCCGAAATTGGCGAGTCCAAACCAGAAGGTGGGCGCAAGCGGATCGCATACGCGACCGGCTGCAATCCTGACATTGACGACTTTGGGTCGTGGTGGCACCGCGCTCGGGATGAGTTTGGTGGTGACGACTTTGTCGAATACTTCAACGTCGACGATCCCGTCCTGGCCGCGCTTCGCGGCACTTCGGGTTCGTTGCTGCTTGAGGCCACTCCTACACACCTGTACCTGGCAGCGGAAGTTACCGTTCCTGGCAAGCTGTGAGCCAATCAACCACTGCCTGTGCCGACAGCACCTCATTACGGGGGGCGTCGGCAACAACGACCGAGGCAACATCAACCGTTCATCTGGTTTATGCGCTGCATTGTCTTCCCTGGAATTCGCTGGACCCCGCATGCCATTTGGCTGCACGAGCCCGGATTGACCCTTCGCCCAACTGGGTTTAAACCACAGTCACCAGCAGTGTTTCTCGATTCAAACCTGCGGCGAGCAGCCACCTGTTTATCTGCCAGGTGCCGTGCTCAACCGTGAATTGGGAGGTAGCGATGCTTAACTCCACTCCCTTGTCCACTGCGATCGTACTGAGTCCCGGCGTATGGCAATACGTCATGGAAGCCGACGGTGGAAGTCCACTATCTGGGCTTTCGAGTCAGCGGCTTTCACGCCTGTTGAGCACCACTCTGTCGTTGGCCAGTACCGGCTTGCACGGCGGTGCAGTCGACCTTGAGCTCGATGCCGACCTCCCAGTGGGCTCGCTGAAGCAGTTGCAAGTCAACGAGATGAATCCTGCTGGAGAACCTGCGTTTCTGTTGATTCACCTACCCAGCGAGGCAACAGTCGGCCCCTGAAAGCAGTCGGCCAACGCGACCTTGCAATCCTAATGGGTTGCCTGGGTTTGCTGGTGAGCAGTGTACGGGGCCAAAACACTCGTACGCGCGCGAACATAACCACCGAAATGCGCCCGTGGGTATCAAGTTCGGTATCAGCGGGCATAGCTTGATACCATGCCGAATACGCATAACTTCCTCCCCGGCGTCCTGCCGAACGAAATCCCATTCCCTGTATAGGCTACCCTCCACCTTCAATCGGAGGATTCCCTTGATCGACGAAAATCAACTGGCCGACTTGCTGCGCCGACAGCACCACAATCAACTAGCCGTGGGCGCCGCGATAGAAGAAATCGCGCTATGGTTGGAGACGAACGGCGGCTCAATAACCGCGAAGAATGCCCGAGATGCGCTGAAGACGCTCGACGATACCGAAGACCAGGTCTCTCAGGCTTTTGCTGGGATGCCATGATCTATGGGCAGATGACGTAACTGCTCAGGAATTGGCACGATTATCACCTATGAACGACGCCTACCAGGGCGCATGATGCCAACATGCCACCCACTAGGCGGACGTCATGCCAGATCGGCCAATGAAGCTCAGAAGATGGAACGAATCCTGGAGGCTTGTGGGAGACTGCGTGCAATGCTCCCGATGCGGCAGGTCGCAAGATAAACGCAACCGCGGGAAGCCCTTCGTCCATGCAAAAGACTGCCCGGCAGGGACTGCTGCCGATCAGGTGCCTTGGCGAGATCTTCACGACATCATCCACTCAATATTTGGCGTGGAATAATGCTCTATTACAGCCGTTTTTTTCGGCTTCGTCACGACGCCTCCCGGTCCACCGACCTAGGAGTACGTCACCCCGTGGTGACCTCCAACGTCTTCCAACTCTTCAGCTATAAAAAACTTACTAACTCGCGTCACTGGCTTTGCCATGAACCGACGAGGGAGTGGAAGCATCTTTTGGGCAAAACGCTTGGGCGGAATCGCCGCAGTGACGCAGGAAATGCTCAACGTCTAAGGGTCGGCTCATGAAAAAACCCTGAGCCTCGTCACACCCGTATTCACGAACCAAATGCAGGCACCGAAAACTCTCGATACCTTCAGCGACGGTACGGTAGTCCAATTGCCGGGCCAACTGAAAAACCGATTGGGCGATAATTCTATTTCTAGGTGAATGTTCGATGTTAGTGATCAGCGATCTGTCAACCTTCAATACGTTCGCTGGGATTTCCTGCAAATAAGCAAAGTTGCTGTAGCCCGTGCCGAAGTCGTCAATCGCTACGTCCACACCTAGGTTACGAACCGCATGCAACTGGCTAATCACCTGCGGTTCACCGAGTAACCATTCACCTTCGGTTATCTCAACCTCAAGCCGGGTAGGCGCGATGCCGTGACGAAGGCATGCGCCGTGGAGAGTTCGGGCGATGTCCATACCGTGGAAATCGAGCGGTGACAAGTTAACCGCGAGCCGCACCCCTTGATCTATGCATCTCGCCAGGTCGCGAAGGGCGTGTTGTATCACCCATCGGGTAACGTCACTGATTCTGCCGCCGCGCTCGATCAATGGAATGAACTCAGCTGGTGAGAGCTTGCCTAGGACAGGGTGGCGCCAGCCAATCAGCGCCTCCGCACCAAGCATACGACCACTCTCCAAGCTAAACCGTGGCTGGTACTCCAGGTAAACATCACCATTGGCCAAAGCAGTGCTGAAATCATTGATAAGCCCCAGAGCACGCCGATGAGCAAAGTCTTGAATTTCGTCATAAAGCGCCCATCCGCTAAGTCGGGCCGCTGCTCCGCCTGCTGCGTGCGCAGCCTTATGCAACAATGACTCTACAGTCAGGGTACCATCCTCACAGACTGCCAGGCCAATGCGTGGTCTATGCTCGGATAGGCAGTCGTAGATCATTGTCACCAGCCCCCGAAACAGCTCTTGATGGTGAACCGTGTCATAAGTCAACTGCACACAAAAATCGCGGTCACTGACTTGGTACAGCGCTCCCACGCTCTGTAGGCAAAGGCGCAAACTCCGAGCAGTCTCTTCAGACACCGGTCCAGAATGCTCCCCGAACTGAATCACCACCACTAACCGCACCTGCCCACTTGGCAACGAGATTCCCTTGGTGTCGATCAAAAGCTGTTGAAGATTCGGCAGACCGGTTAGCGGGTTTCGATATCTTAGTAAGTGCTGTTGATTAATTTGTACCATGACCATTTCGGCGAAATCCTGCAGCGCAGTAACCTCCTTCGCTGTCAGTTCTCGCGATTTCTTGTCGATTAAGCATAGACTCCCAAGGGCGCGACCGTAGCTGTCACGTAGGGGGGACCCGGCATAGAAGCGGACGCCCTCGGACGCCAGCACATAATCATTGGAGCTAAAGCGTGGATCTAGCCGCGCGTCCGGCACCTGCATTACCTCGAACCCGGCGATGGTATACCGGCAGAACGACTGATGGATTGGCGTTTCGCCAAGTTCAAAGCCCACCCGCGCTAGGAACCATTGGCGCTCCTGCTCGACGAAAGAAATCAGCACAGTCGGCACCTGAAAGTAGCTGGCAGCAAGCCGACAGATTCGGTCGAAGTTTTCTGTGGCGGCCGTTTCAAGCCACTGCAGCGCGTGAACGGCGGCAAGGCGATCCTGTTCTAGGCGAGACGGCTCGGGCATAGTTTGGCTCTCGCAAAGTAAACGTGGCTAAGAAAATATAGCTAAGCAGTATCCCGGAACAACCTGCCATTCGGCAGAATCGGTGGAGTGGGTGCTCATCGGTTGCATCTGAACTGAGGCCAGATGGCAATATTTCACCCTTGAGCTACGATCACAAGGGGCGCCACCATGGACGACAGGCACTCCCCGCCAGGCGCGTCCTTCGCTTGGCGGTTTTTTGACGCATGTCGTGGTTGCGACCTTTAAGGAATAGACGCAGCGGTCTGGCTCACCGCGGAGAATGGGCTGCCCTGATCCTACCCCTCAACCTGAGAGCGCGAGTCTGCGCACTCCTTCAATCCCCGACATCGTTTTTGAACGTATCCCGTCCTTCATACGACATCCTCGCCGCTGCAATAGCCGCCTCCTCATCCGACTCAAAATAGGTGACCGAACCATCAAGGCTGGTCACAGCAAATACTACTTCGTGTCCTGCGAGTCGATACCTCTCCGGCATATCGTCACCGCACAGGGTCTTTACCTTGACTGACATAGCGCCTCCAAAAAAAAACTGACAATCCCGATCGGGTAATACTCTAGCCTTTGGTCAGGCAGAAAGCGGCAATACCCGTGGAACTCGCTTTGGAGGGCGAGGTCCGACTTTCAAATCCGTAATGAGGTCGTCACGATGAGCAGCACCAAGGAAAACCGCGCTCAGTTAATGGCTAACCACCCCGAGCTAAAGGACGCGCTGGAACAACTTTCTGCATCAGAATTTCAGGCGCTAATGGCCGCGTTTAATCGCTTAGCAGGCGGTATTGAGGCTGCGAGGGATCAGTTGCGGCATACGCAGAACTCGTTAATTCAGACAAAAAAGCCCGATGCAGAAACTGTGCATTAATCAGAAAAGGCTTACAGCTGGGAACTACACTGGGATGGCGCTCAAGGGCGGTGGTGGATTAACATATGAAAATGCGTACCAAGCACCCTTGGCACGCCCTTCCTGTACCTCACGACAGAGTGTGCATGCTGTGAAGAAAGCAGAACTACTGATCCAGTGGAACAACCGCTGGCGCTTATCCAACAACACCGTTGAATGCAGGAGATGCAAAGCGAGGCAGAGCGAAGACAATAGGCAATCTCCCTTCGTACACGTCGCTGGTTGTATCACGCCTGAGAATACCTCCCCCTGGATCGATTTAGACTCCGCTACCAGATAAATTGCCCTTACCCCATCGCTGCGAGAGTACGGGTTTAACCTGCCATTCTAGAGCTCCGCGTCGATGGCGCCCAAGGCCCGGACCTTCGTTTCCACCGGGTCGCTCTTCTTCAGGCGCACCGTGGCGAAGGCCGGCACCTCTACGGCCGCCACCGTGCACGGCACCGGCACGGCCACCTCCACCCTGACTGTCCACACCTCCGGCTCTTGGCGCGCGCAGCCCGCCAGCAACGTCCCCAATCCCAAGGCTAGCAATCGCCTCATAACCCCAGCTCCTTGTCGATTACCGTGGTGGCAGCCGCACAGCTGTCGCCCCCGATGTGCTCACGCTGAATCCGGTTCGCCTCGCTGTAATCGCCTTGGGCCTGTTCCTGGGCGGTGGCCACGGCCTTAGCGGCTTCGGCTGCTCGGTCGTTGGCCTGCTGCACCAGGTCGCCCAACTGCTGGCCCTGCTCCTGGGTGAGCTGCACTAGGTTGTCCCGCGCAGCCACGGAGGTGGTGGTCTGGCCGTTGGCCGCGTCCAGCAGGGGACGGTAGTACCCGGCGGCCAGCCACACCCGGCCCCGGCGCCCAGCGCCAGCAGTAACAGCGCGGCCAGGCCGACGCCCAGCACCTTCAACTGCGCGGGCGCCATGCCAGCGCCCTGCGCACGCCGTCTTCAATCACCGCCTGGGCGTACGGGATGCCCCCGCTTTCGTGATTGATGATGCCCATCACCAGCCCCAGCAGGGTCTTGAAGTCGCCCAGCACCAGCGGCACGCCGGGCAGCACCACCATCCGCTTGGCCACGGCCGCGATATAGGCAGCGGTGTTGTTCTCATTGCCCCGACAGACGAGCACCAACTTGCCGATCGCGCGGATGCGGTTCTCGGCGCAGTCAAACAAGGCGAAGCGCGGGTTCGGCACGCCGGCGGTCTTGGGCTCCAGGCCCAGCTGGCCCACCCAGGCGTTGCGCGGGTTGTAGTCGATGTTGCCGGGGTTGTTGTTGCGGACGCCGCGGGGAGTGGCTGGCATGTACTTTTTCTGAGCAACAACGCGGCCGGCGTACAGCCGCTGATCGGCGCTGCACCGGGCGAGGAGTGCTACTTCTCGGCGGACGTGTTTGTCGAGAGCACCCGGCAGGTGGGTTTGTGGATTGCGCATCAACGCTTGGGCCGGGCGCATGGCCGTAGCCGCTTCGTGTTCGCTCCCGCTTTGCGACAGCGCCAGGCAACGCTTGATCTTGCGGATCACCCGCTCGAGTTTGCTTTCATCGGGTTGGTGTTCGGTCATGGGGTGCTCCAGGCAGCCGCCCGCCTACCGATGGCTGGCTGAGGTGGCGGTTAATGATTGATTGCGGATGTGTTTTTTCAGCGCAGCCTGCGGAACTACCCCCTAAAAGAGCGTTCAATGAGAACTTCAGAGGAATTCAAGGAAGAGCTAAGGAAGGCGACTGCCGAGGTCCGATCGACCATCATGGAGTCTTCCAAATTTGTGCTGCGGGGGAAATCCCAGACGCCTGCGGATATCTGCAAATAGGCGTCAGGCCGAGGCCTTGCAGGTTTGGCCTGGATTGCTTGCTAGCGTCGCCGTGCCAAATTAATTACCCCCCATTTCCAGTCGAGCAGCGGCTAATCTTGGGTCAGGGTGGCGTATACCGATTGACTGAAAATTGGAGCTGCGCATGCAAGTCCAGACGACCAAACAGAACGGTGTGGTGGTTTCCGTATCATCTACAGGTGACTCGGGAGCCTGGGGGATCGACTGTGTAGTGATTGATGGCGTGCACCTTCCCCCTTGCCGGGCGACACTATATCCGAGCGCTGCTGAAGCTAAGGCCGCAGGTATCGCCTGGGGTGAAGCAATTCGTGCTGCCCAACAGCGGAACGAGGGCAGAGGGCTGAGCCATATGGTGGCGATATAGGGGTAGGTGTGGTTAGGCGCTGGCGGGCAGCGCCGGATGGTCAGTCGTCGTTGCCGTAGTAGAAGTCGTGGACGTCGACTCCTTAATACTCGACTTCCACACCGCCCGTGTAAAGGTTGAGAAGAAGCGCTTCGAGACCATACTTGGAGCCAAGGACGAGGGTCTTCGATGGGTCGTAATACCCCGCCACCGACCACGTGTGCCAGGACCTGCACCAAGCGCGCTGGGAGCACGTGGCCGGCCACGACCTGCTGCTTGCTGCCAAGGGCACTCGAAGGCGCGCGGGAAGGCCTCGGGCAACCCGCAGCACGATTCGTCCCGCTCCACCGCCTGGGCCGTCGTGTCGGTCCTCGAGTATCACCGGCCGCCGGGCGCCGTGGTAGAAACGTGCCAGAGTTCGTGGGGTGGGCGCTCTATCCGGCCTGGCTGCAGGCGGTGCAGGCGCTCGGTTACTGGTCGCACCCCACATCGTCGATTGCGCGGACCTGGCGTGCCACAGCACCGGGTGCGTCTGTTCTTGGTGCTGACCCGCAGCCACCGCTGATGCTGGAGCTGCACCAGCGCCAGCACGTGCCCGCCGCCAGCTTCCTCGAGTTCACGGCGGGCAAGTGGTCGCCCATCGAGAAGCCAGGCCGGGCCGCCGCCACCCTGGCGCGCGTGGCCAACGGCCGAGCTGGGTTCGGCGACGAGTTCATCATGCCCTACTACGGCAAGGGCTCAGGTCTCACCGGACGGTGCACCAGCCGCCCCATCGGAACCATCACCACGCTCGACCGCTGGGCTCTGGTGCGCGGTGACGTAATGCGGATGCTTAGCGCCAGTGAAGCCCTGACCGCCCAGAGCTTCCCGGCCAGCACCCTGCGGCCTGACAACCACCGACTGACCATGCACATAGCGGGCAACGCGGTGCCGCCGCTGGCAGGCCAGCGCATCCTCGAAGCGATGATGGCTGCCGCGTAGCGACACGAGCACATTTGTACTCTACCCCCCATCATAGCCTGCTGCGGCGGGCGCAGAGGACAGATAGATGAACTACCCAGAAGACGATCAGAACGAGATCAACCGTCTGCACAACGAATTTGTGCACCACTCGCCCCGAAGCAATGACGACCTGATCGCCCTTCAGGATGCGAGCTACGCGCTTGGCCTGAAGCGAGGCCAGGCCCATGAAGCAGCCCTGTAGCAGCGCCTGACAGAGACGGATCAGCAACTGGACGAGCTGATCAGCGCGGTTCGCTCGCTCAATCGCGGCAAGGCCCACGAAATTCACCTGGGCACTGATGACCAACCCGGATACTGGTAGCGGAAGGAGTGGATCGACGGGGTGCTGAAAAAAAGCTCTAAAGGCAGCGACCGCAAACCTGACAAAGAAAGATCGTGGAAATCTAGCTGCAAGGTTTCTAAGGTCACTCCGCACGCACCGAAGTCACCTTCAACGCGGCCACCTTAGCCGTATAAACGCCCCAGTTAAGAGCTTCTCGAATGTCACGATGGAGCGTCCCATAGCATTCCTCAAAAATACACCGTCCGCTCCTCAGGTAAACGCCCACAAACACGAAGCTCAACCTATTAGCAGATATTTGCACCTGCACGTCAATTTGGGTTCCTCCCGGAAGGATACCGCTATGCGTCATAGGCCTTACTGCAGAGCTTGTCCATTGGAGGTATACCGCTCCTCTAAGTCGCATCACATTTACCCGGCACGGCGCCACATGGGTTTATGGACTGAAAGCACTGCCAACGGCCTCGTACCTTGTCCCTAGATCGTCAGGAAACTCTAGGTCTCCTCGCTCCCGCCTTCGATGCTACCCAGCCTGGGGCGCGCGGGATGAGGCTTTGCGAGGAGTGGGTGCAACCACGATGTTGGCCGAGGTTGCAAAAAAGCGAGCCCTCTCAGCCGCACGCAACAAGGCGTGACTGATGGTCTCGTTCTGTAGGCATGGATAATACTCTTCTGCGAGAAGGGCACCGTCCGGTCCGTATACACCGATGAACATCTGAGTGTGGCCATCGCGTGAGAGTCTGGCCTGGACATCAATAGTCGTTCCATCGCATAGTTTTTTCATAATGACTTCGATGATGGAGCGCGCCATCTGCCCATTCCCAAAACTTACAGCCGCGATTAGGCATTAGTTTTTGTCCTCCCTGGGGGCCTCAAATTCTATAAGACTATCCCTTGAGATATACCACTTTCAACCTCCTGTCAAAGCGCTCCCACAAATGGTTTATGACGCATCTATCCAGCCAAGCATCCCTTGAGCTTTTAAGGGTGATCCAGCTCACCATGTTCCCAAATCAACCATGCGACCAGAGCTTGTGCAGCCGATTCTGAGAGACGCTCTAGGTTGGCTAGTGACCTACCGCCAATATTACATTCGCCAATGTGATCTCTGGAGTAGGACATTCGGCTCTCGTTTGCCACAGCCAGAGGCGAGTTTTCTCAATATCGAAAATCTGCCCCTCCTCGATCAAATGCTCAACGAGATCCACAGCGACCTTGTAGTGACCGCACCTCGGACACACGCGTTCCTCCCAATACTCATCACTTTGAAACCGCTCTGCTGGCACCGCGCAAATCGCACAATTCATATAGCTTTCCCTGCTTTATACGCACTAACTGAGTATCACTTTTTATATAGACCAAATTTTTTGGATCTGCCACCAACCTTATGGACGGTCACGGCATGGCGCCCTCGCCGTAGGGCAAGGTGAAATCCCTTGAAAGGGACATCGATATGAGCGCAGAACGCGATCTCGCTATTGTCCTCGAACTGGACAAGGTATCGGAAGAGAAAATGGCCGAGCTGCTTGGGACTACGGTGCCGGCATTGCGGGCGCGGCGCGCACGCAAACAGATCCCCATGGGCGTCTGGATTAAGCATGGCAAGAACATCATCTACACATTAGGAGATATGACGAATGGCTGGAAAGTCAGTGGGTATGCCCCGGGGGGTGGAAGTCTTCCGCAACGCTCTGCGTATCCGATTCACCTGGAACGGCGTCCGCCGGGGCGAAACGCTCCGCTATCCCACGACACAAAAAGGCATCGCAGCTGCATCCAAGCTTCGCGATCAGGTAGTCAGCCTCAACAAGCACGGGCTGCTGGACGATAATAAGTATGCCGAGCTGTTCCCAGGCTCGGTGACTGTCGCCGGCGCAAGTCGAATTTCGGCGAATATGCCCAGCTCTGGCTTGACAGCCGCGAGATCGCCGAGGGCACGCGCCTGAACTACAAGGGCGCGCTGAACCTGTACTGGATGCCGAAGCTTGCCCTGGTGCGAATCGACCTCATCACTCCCACGTTGTTGCGCCGCATCATCACCCGTATCCCCTAGACACCCCCGGGCGTGAAGCGTAACGCCCTGGTGAAGCTTTCCACCATCCTGAGCTCCGCGGTCAAGGATGGGCTGCTCGAAAAGAACCCGGCCGAGGCCATGGAATTGCCGAAGCGCTCGAAGAAGGAAATCGACCCGTTCACCCTGGATGGAGCGAACGCCATCATTGCCAATGATGTACCAGCATGAGCACTGGCCCAGCACCATCTACGCCGCCTTCTTCGAGTTCGCCTTCTTCACCGGGCTGCGGCTGTCCGAGGCCCTGGCGCTGCGCTGGGATGCCATCGACTTCAACAAGAAGCACGCCCATGTGTGCCGCACGGTAGCCCTGGGCGAGATCGAGGAGCGCACCAAGACCGGCAAGGATCGCTTCGTGCTGCTCAACGACCGGGCGCTGCACGCCCTAGAATTCGCCCGCCAGTATGCAGAACGTCGGAAAAAAGGCGCCGGCAAGATCCTCACCACCCCCTACGTATTCCCGCCCTCGAAGAACAGCGAGTACGTAAAACAGACCTCTGACGTGCACAAGCAGTGGGGCCCGACCCTCGAAACGCTGGGAATCCGGTACAGACCGCCATACAACTGCCGTCACACCTAGGCGACAATATGCTTAATGTCGAATTTGAACCCCGCATTCATCTCCCAGCAGCTCGGCCATAGCGTGCAGATGCTGCTGTCAACGTATGCGCGTTGGATTAACTCAAGCTCGACGGGAGCGAGCTGGAAAAGCGCCAAATTGGTATCAGCTCAAACCAGCTTTCCGTAACTTATTGATAGGTAATCCCTTTTATCTCTACAGCAAATATACCATGCAACACTCCTTTCACCCCACCGGGAACCCCTCCCAGTCGGGCGGCGTTCCCTCCCACCTCCGGACAACGTCATGTCAGACATCAACCTCGACGTCACCAACAAGATCATCACTGCTCTCGATCAGGCGGTGGTTCCCTGGATCAAGCCTTGGTCAACACTTAGTGCAGGTGCTGACTCACCCTTCCCCACCAATGCCCTCACCCGCCGAGCTTACGCCGGCATCAACACCCCCCTGCTCTGGGCGGAGGCTCGCTTGCGCGGCTATCGGCAGGATCGGTGGCGGACCTTCAACCAGGCACGCAAGGCGGTCACCCTGGCCGTGCTGTACAAACCCATGAGCAAGGAGGCCCAGAGCGAGCACGGCGAGCTTGTCCGTGATGAACAAGGCAACATCAAGAGGGTGCAGTTCGCACTGCTGCGTACCCATTGCTAATTCAACATCGAACAAACCGAGGGCCTGGCCAGCGAGCCTGAGGATACAGGTAAAACAGATGCCGCCGCCCCCTTCATCGACCAGGGGCCAGCCGAGCGGGTCCTGCAGCTATCGGGTGCGCGCATCGAGCATCGCTTTGGAGATGATGCTTTCTACCATCGCTGCGCGACCTGATTCAACTGCCCACAAAGGCCCAGTGCGAGGACGTCGGCAGCTACTACGCCACGGCCTTGCAGGGGCTGACGCACTGGTCCGACCATCACTCCCGACTCCAACGCGATGGCATCAACGGCGGACACCGCTTCGGCTCTGCGGAATACGCGTTCGAGGAACTGGTGGCGGAGATGAGCGCAGCGTTCTTGTGCGCCCTGGCCGGCATACAGGGAGAGCTGCGCCACGAGAAGTACCTGGCCTAATGGCTAAGTATTCTCCGGGAGGACAAGCGTGCCATCTTCCGTGCCAGCGGATTGGCCCGTGAAGCCGCGGAGTATCTATTGGCACTGCAGTCACATGAAGCGACCGCAACCTGTGAGCGGCTGACGGCGTAAGCCAACCCTACCATCAAAGGCCCCACTGCGGCCTTTGCTTTGGATCGGGTGGAAAACCTCAATCATGTCGAACGGGCGTTAAGCTTGCCCGCAGAGCGCGCAACCTTCTCATTGCCGCCGGATGGGCTTTGCGTTTCCTCAGCCACGAATTACCATCGATTCTTCCAGTGGTCGAGGAAACATCATGCGACTTGTGCCTAAACGCATCGTTGACTGCGCGTGTCTGTTCATTGCGATTGTCGGGGTAGCCTGTGTCGGCCACCTGGTAGCGCAAGAGCTTGAGTACCTTCATCGGTATTTTGAGCCACAGCCCACTCCGTTCGTTTATCAGGCTGCGCCAACGTGGAATGCTCAACCCCCAGCCCTACCGCCGCTTGCGGACCTGCCAACGGATGCCGTGAAAGTCAGCACCAGCGAGCGCTAACGCTTTCCAATCACGAAGTTTTTCACCCCTTTTACCGTAGGGTAAAAACACTCCTTTGTGATTGATTGAAATCCCCGCCCGCCCCCATGCGGGCTTTTTTTTGCTTGACGGGGCTCGCTTGCGGCGATACTCAGCGAGAATCCCGGAAAGGCGCGCCTCTTCTTTAAGGACCATGACCAGGGACGCAATCGAGCGGCTGGTCGCCAGTTCCGATACGTGTATGCCCGAAATGAAGTAGTCGGACTGATGATCTGCGGTGTTGAGTAACGTGATGGAGACGATCCCATCGTCTGATATCTCGCATTCACATTCGCCGGGCAGGAAAGCTGTTTCGATAACGTGACGTAATTCGAGGGTTGATAACACGGATTACTCCAGTAGACGCCGATGAATTACCAGCGCCCTACCCTCTTGCTGCGCAGATACCCAGCCCAGCAGATGGAACTTGAACTCAACCGTGGGTGGGCCTGATTGCGCAGGCTCATGCTCTGCCTGCTGAGATTCCCTACGCCCTTCCGTGCATCTGGCCTGCTCCGGCCGTATCGCCTCGATCTAGATTCAATGTGCCCAAGGTTGCGATTGAGCTGCGCGTAAAAGCTTTCCAGCAGGTCTCAGGGCCGGTCGGGGGATCGTGCGCCAATCGCTGGATCATCCAGCGTCCTCCCCCCTAGGTTATCTGTCACTGCCCGTTGAAAACCTCGACTAATTCAGCTTTGTTGGATCCTTAGTCAATTGACCTGGAGAAACTGCCGGGATGCGCGATATTCGTTCTTGCTCAAGCGCCTAATGCCCGATAAACGGAGGGATACCGCCTAGCTATTGGCCACTAAAGCGTGGAAGCTTATGCGTCACTTGAAGGCGGTAGCGATATGCCAGACCGGAAGCGCAGGTTGCAGCATTGGAACGCCGCTTGGCGGCTCTCTGAAACAACGATTCAATGTTGCCACTGCGGCAACACTCAGCCATCGCAGCAGGCCTACCGCGTGTTTCCCCATACCGCGCGATGCAGCGCTCAATCAGAAGGCAGCCAGCACCCGTGGCTGGACCTGGAAAAGCTCTTGCTGTCAGTCTTCGATCAAACGGCGCCGGCTGGAGACTGACATTTGGGCCAACGTCAGCGGAAGGTGTGCGTGTCGCCTGGTTCCCATCAACAGCAGGCCGAAGGAAGCCACTGTAATACAAACAGGTTCCGTATGCGCCTGCCGAGTGCTGCAGCTGCGGTGGTAAAACAAGCAGGCCGGAGAGGCCCTCGGTCGATGCCCCACCGCCTCAGACTACTGCAGCCAGCTTTCCACCGTGCCCGCCCCATGCTCCTGCTTCCAGTGTTTGAGGATCTTGTGGTTGCCACCCTTGGTTTCCACCACTTCACCACTATGCGGGTGCTTGTAGCGCTTGAGCTCACGTGGCTTGCGCTGCGGCGTGGCTGAGAACTTCGCGGCCGAGCGCCCGCCAGCGTTGACGGGGTCAAGGATAGCGACGATGTGCTTCAGGCTTACCCCGTACTCTTCCAGCAACGCCTTGAGCTTGCTCTCGAACTCGATCTCACGCTTCAACTCGGCGTCGTTCTTCAACGCATCCAACTGCTGAATTTTCGCGGCGAGTTGCGCCTCAAGGGCTTTGAATTCGGCAAGCTTTGACATGGGAAATCCCTTTGCAAGATGAAATTATTTAGATGCGACTGCACTTCAGAAGCAAAGGATAGCCGAAAGGTTCAAAACTAGTTGATACCAGCCGCCGGAATATCAAGCGGGGATGCACTCAACAACTGCCGCCAGGCGGTGTCCGCCGATGCCCCCTGATTGAGGTCATACCCGCGTGATTGAAACAACTTCGATGTACTTGTACTTCTTTTTCTTGGCTAGCTCGCGGGCTTCTTGCTCCGCCAACAGCGTGCTCAACGTCCGAGCATCATGAACCAGGCTTTCAACCTCACCCTCAAAGGTTTTGCCGACCTGCAAGGTGACACGTAGTTTCGGAAACAACGAAGTCGACGTCGCCTGCTTCGTAGTGGACTTCGACACCGTGCGTTTGCTCGGCACGAACTGCAGTTCAGAGGCATCGTCCGTTTCGGTCGGTGTGGCTAGGCTGGAGGGGCCAAACAATGCTTCACGCATTTGTTGTTCTGTCAGTGAATCATTCATCGTCAAATACTCAAGGGCGCTTTCGCCAGCAATGGCCGCGCGCCGAAGCTAAGGCTCCGTAAATGTAGTTGGGGCAATTGAAAGTAGCCTAATCGACTGCACGAACCTAGATCAAGCCAAGCCATGACGAAACCCAGGCCGCCAATGCTCGCCGAGCTATCCGGACGATGTCCGCGTTGTCATCTTGATGCCGGCACGCCAGCACACACTTTATTTTCTTCTCACTCACGCCATCTCCGCTATCTAGTCCTATCCTTGGCGCACGCCATGTCATCCAGGCGGGTATGCAGGCGCAACACAGGAGAAGGCAGTCATGCGTCAACGAGGCTCATGCTTCACCGCGTGGGAGGACCGCGGGATCTACGCCGTGGTGCACGGGGAAACGCTGGACGATGGCACAGAGATCGATGTCAGGGCCAGAATCGCCCGCAGTGGCGCTACCGAAATGTTCCTGAGTGTCTATGAAGGTGGCGGACGAATGCTCGCCGAGGAGAGCTACGCAGACCTGCCAGGTGCCTCTGTCGGCAAAGCTCTGGCCATGGGCGCTCTACGCGCCCGGGAGATTGCCATCAGCGCCATCCCCCAGACGCGCATTGGCGATACTGATTGACCCACCCCTGCGGTGCTCATGCCCAGGTGTCGATCGCTCCCGTCGCCTGGAATGAGCACTGTGCCTGCGGCTTCGGCCAGAGAACGGCGGCCCATCCGCCATCACCACCCTGCCCATATGCGACGCTTGCACGTTCAGATTTACGCCCCCTGGCAAAAGGAAAATGGGGTAAAGGGTAAGAGCGGCAAAGGAAGGGCCGGCAAGGGTAAGAGGCTTATCCGAAAAGGCAAAAGGACCTTATGGCATTCAACCGAGGTGGCGACGATGCCGAGCTGGTTCACGCATGAAAAGGCCAAAGTCCCCACGCCCCTACCTGCCCCCATTGCCGAGGGCTATTACGCGCCGATGACGGCCGAAGCGCTGCTCGCCGCCGAACACCGGCAGAAGCTGCTCGAGCGCATCTGGCAATACACGGCGCTGTCCCAGCCGCAGTTCGAGCAGCTCTACCTGAGACCGATCCGCCGCTACGCCGACTATGTCCAGCAGCTGCCGGCCAGTGAAAGCCACCACCATGCCTACCCCGGCGGCATGCTCGACCATGGCCTGGAGCTGGTAGCCTGCAGCCTCAAGCTGCGCCAGTCCCATCTGCTGCCTAGCGGTGCCGCTCCGGAAGACCAGGCAGCCCAGGCCGATGCCTGGAGCGCCGGCATTGCCTACGGCGCCCTGCTCCACGACATCGGCAAGATCGCCGTCGACCTGCAGGTCGAATACCAGGAAGGTCAAACTTGGCACCCTTGGCATGGCCCCCTGGATCAACCCTATCGCTTTCGCTACCTGAAAGGCCGCGATTACCAGTTGCACGGCGCCGCTGCCGGCCTGCTGTACACCCAGGTGCTGCACCGCCCTATCCTCGACTGGCTCAGCGGCTACCCCGCGCTGTGGGGCAAGCTGCTGTACCTGCTGGCCAACCACTACGAGCACGCCGGCATCCTCGGCGAGCTGGTCCTGCAGGCCGACCGCGCCTCGACGGCACAGAACATCGGCGCCAACCCCAACAAGGCCCTGCAGGCACCCATGCACTCGCTGCAGCACCATCTCATCATGGGTTTGCGTCACCTGGTGAAAAACGAGTTCAAGCTCAATCAGCCTGGCGCCGCCGGTTGGCTTACCGATGAACACCTGTGGCTGGTCAGCAAGACCGCCACCGACAAGCTGCGCGCCTACTTGCTGGCCCAATCCGTGGATGGCATCCCCTCCTCCAACATCGCCCTATTCGATGAGCTGCAGTCGCACGGGTTGGTCGAGCCCACGCCTGACGGCAAGGCGATCTGGATCGCTGCGGTGACCGATGAAGGCTGGCAGCAACAGTTCACCTTCCTGCGCCTGCAGCCCTCATTGATTTGGGCGGATGAAACCCGACCGCCCACTTTCACCGGCACCCTCAAGACCGTCCTTGAGGGCACCTCCGACCCCGCAGAACAGCCAACCTCGCCCGGTACCGGTAACACCACACCGACAGCGGCCGACCCTGTATCAGCCAATGCGAACCGGCCCAACCCTACTAAGCCCTGCCCTTCCGAAATGGAGGACAGCGACTACCTAGGGCCCCTTCTGGAGCTATTTGAAACACCCGAGTTCGAGCCTAGTGCCCCCCCTTCCAGCGAGCCGGAGTTGACTCCAGAGAGCAACAACGATCTCGGTCAGCAGTTCGTGGAGTGGCTGCGCGCTGGATTGAAAGACCACTCCCTGATCATCAACGACAGCCAAGCGAAGGTGCATACCGTCAGCGGTACATACTTCTTGGTGACCCCGGGGATCTTCCAACGTTACACCTCGGAGCGCCAACCGAAAGGCAGCCATATTGAAGGCTCGCAAGCCTGGTTAAACGTCCAGAAACGCTTTGAAAAACTGAACCTTCACCTGCGCAGGCCGGACGGCCAGAACATCTGGTCGTGCCAAGTTCAAGGTCCTCGAAAACGCGGAAAACTGAACGGATACCTGTTGAAAGATCCCCTCGAACTCAGCGAAAAAAAGCTGCAGGACAATCCCTTTCTCAGGTTGACTGGAGACTAAATTATCCACGTTTACGGCACGGCTAACCAACCTCCTCCGCATTACTCCGATGAAATGAGAAAACAGCAGATCCAAAAACTATTAACCTAGTTGCCCTGCCTATTGAGGACCGACGCACAATGATAACTTTCATGCCCCACAGGAGGTTAGCGCACTCATTGCGCCCATGGCTACCTCGATGGAAGGAAAGTGGCTGGGCATGATCCGCATTGAAATGGCGCCAGACGTAAAAAGCTTAACTGTTATCCACGATAATCTCCACGGCAGAGCTTCCCCTGAACGTACGGCACCCCTTCTGTGAATATTTCAAACTCTGGGCCGATGGGCGACCGTCAGGCCCATGCGGGTATCGAAATGTAAAGCCCGTTGCAACACATGACTTGGATGACGGCAGCACAATTTTTTTGGTCCTCAATGCTATATTCGTTCGACTGCGCTATCACTTGATTATGACTGGCGAGCAATTTCGATAACATTTGAGAGGTTTTTGCGCAATCGCACCAAGCGGCTGCCTTGGGCTAGATATGACCTAATCAGAAAAAAAATTTCAACAGTAAAACAAGATCCAGTCCGTGAATGAATTGGGCTTGCCCAGGGAATTTTATCGCCGGACAGCTCGATCATCCGACACATTGAAGTTTAGACTAGCGATTTGTATTTCCCTTCTAACTGCATTTAATCGAATTGACTTCAGATATTGGGACGGAGATTTGCCTGTAACAGTCACGAAACTATTATTAAGTGCACGCCGGCTAATATGTAGCTTTTTGCATATATCCCCTGCAGCGACTGGACTGCCCTCACTACCCAATATTATATTTTGGGATTTTTTCACTATGTCACTATAGGTGGCATACGTAATACTATGCGCCTGTCGCTCGGCCGCATTATTTATCAGATTTAGTAGCCGAGCTAAAAAATCATCTCCAACTATTTTTAAATTTTGAAACATGCCAATAGAGGTCTTGTTTGACGCAGATAAGATCTGCATCAATAGCCGCCGCAACATAGACAAGTTTTGTGCGGGCAATCTACGCACCTCCACATAGCTCCTAGAAACAAGGCTTTCTTCGCCCAATACCCAGCATTTAGGGATAACTATAACGAAATAGTCCGTACTGGACGGAGTATGAAACAGAAATTCAGTTCCTCCAGTTAGTATCAGTATAGAATCTTGGCAAAGCGGAAAACCATGGACGCTACAGGCACCATTCAGGTGCATGGGCACCGCAATACTCAGTTTATCGAAAGGGGTATGACCGACCTGCACCAAGCGCTGATTGAATTTTACCTGCTGATGCTGACTCGGTTGACCGAGCGTCATTCGGCGGCCGGCAAGTTGACCGGTTCCTGCGCAAGATGCATTTCATACCGCGCGAGGTATCAGAGCTGGATGAGCTAGGCGCAATTGCGGAGCTGGTTGCCAACGGTGTCGGGGTGGCATTGGTACCCGAGACATTTGGGCACGCGGTTTGGCCGGCGGGAGTACGAGCGCTGGATTTGGGAGAACATACGTTCTACCGGGAGATCGGCTTAGTCCACCATTCCAAGCGAAACTTGAATGAGCCGGCGATGGTCCTCGCGGGCTTGATCGAACATGGCGCCAACACTTCCACAAGCCTGCACTCTTCCAGCTAGGCACGCACATCCCATAGACTTCCTGAACAGGCGATGCCCCTCTCAGCGCCCATTGTTTCAACAGGAGGCCTGCTGTAGGCGGCACGCGCCCCGCAGGGCGACGTCTGGCACGCGTGCCACGTATGATCATGGAGCGTTTGGGCACCAGCACGGGAACGCTCAGCGACGCATGGCCCATCGGGCAATCGCGGCGCAATCACCCCTATCCCGAAAGCCCCAAGACGGCACGATGAGGGTAACGTCAGCTCATCCTTCCCGGAAAAAACCGCAAACGGTAATCAACTCAGAAGTCGTACCGCACTGTCAGCCCTGCCGTCCTCGGGCTGCCGATCGACCCGCTGTAGGCTCCATTGGACACGGCCGATGCCGTCAGGTAGTAAATTTTGTCGGTCAAGTTGCGGACCCACAGCGACACCTCGGCCTGGCCGTCGCCCACATTGAAGCGTACTCCAGTGGACGCGTTGACCAGGCCGTAGGCGTCGATCTTCGACAGCGCCGAATTGTCCAGGGTGCCTTCTGCCGCAGAGCGGTAGCTGTACGACAGGTTGGCGTAAGGCTGCAGGCCGTTCGCTAGGTTCCACTGATAATGCCCGCTGGCATTGGCGATCCATTTCGATGCCCCAACCACGGCTTGCCCCGACAGGTCGCAGGTGGCTGCTGCGTTGACGGTACTGACCTCGCCGGGGCATGGCGCGTTTTTGAACGACAGGTAGGTGGTGTCGTTGTAAGAGCCGTTGAGGTTCAGGGTCAGGCCGCGCACCGGCAGCCAGGTCAGGTCCAGTTCGGCGCCGCGCGAACGCACGGTACCGGCGTTGGCCAGCACGGTGACGGGCGTCGCCGAAGTGGCGGTGATGACCCGGGTAGAGGCCTGGTAGCCGTTGACGCCCATCCAGAACAGGTTGGCGTTTACCAGCAGGCTGCGGTCGAACCAGGTGCTCTTGAAGCCCACTTCCGCGTCGTTGAGGCGCTCGGGGCCGATCACCAGGCTGTCGGTACCCATACCGCTGGACGGCACCGCCAGGTTAATGCCCCCGGACTTCTCGCCATGGGCCAGCGAGGCATACGTCATCAGGTTGGCGGTGAGGTGATAACTCAGGCTCAGCAAGCCGGAGGGCGACGCGCTGTGCAGGCCGAATTCGCCGGACTGATACGCGCCCATCTGCGCTAGGCGACTGGCTTGCAGCGCGGTGCTGAGCGTTGCACCGCCGGTAGGGTCAAAGCGATGCACGTCGGCGTTTTTTTCCTCATAAGTGCCGCGGATGCCCGCTGTCAGATCCAGGCGATCGGTGAGGTGCCAGTTGCCCTGGGCGAAAAGTGCATAGCTGTCGGTGGTGACTTTGCCATTGGTCTGGGTGCTGACATTGTTATAGATGTCGCGGTTGACGCCGGTCAAAAACACATCGGCGTCGGGGCCATAATCGGCAAAGTTGCGATTGCCGGTGTCTTGCCGGTACAGGTAGGCGCCCAGCACGTAGTCAAAGGTTTCGCCCACGGGCGAGGCCAAGCGGATTTCCTGGGAATACTGGCGAGTGGTGACTTCGGTGCCGCTGTCCAGAATCGCCGGCTGATCAGTTAGGTCAGCGTCGTTGTGCGGCAGGAAGTGCCAATAGCGGTAGGCGGTTATGGAGGTCAGGCGATAACCGCCGTCCAGATTCCAGTTGGCCTCCAGCGAGCTGCCGCCCTGGAACACCGCCAGCGACTGCGGCGAGTCGATGCTCACTTTGCCGTCGCGAGCGTAGTCGGGGTTGGCGCCGATAAGGGTGGCGCGCTGGCGGAAGCGGTCGGAGGCGCCGTACAGGGTCAGGACGCCGTTGGTGGACTTTTCCTGGTTGTAGTCGGTGATCCAGCGCAGACTGAAATCATCATTGGGCTGGAACAACAGTTGCCCGCGCAGGCCTTCGCGCTCACCGCCATTGAAGCTGCGGCCATCGTGTTCGTTGTCCACGTAACCGTCGTCGCGGGTGCGGTAAAACGACAGCCGCCCGGCCAGGGTGTCGGTCAGCGGGCCCGACACCGTGCCCTTGGTTTGCGCGTAGCCGTATTCGCCGCCGCTCACCTCCAGGCTGCGCTCTGGGGTAAAGGTGGGTGCGCGGGTGCTGATGTTAAGCACCCCGGCGGTGGTGTTCTTGCCGAACAGCGTGCCTTGCGGGCCGCGCAACAGCTCAATCTGGTCCAGGTCGAGCAGGTCGAAGCTGGCCATGCCGGGGCGCGACAGGTAGACGTTGTCGATGTACAGCCCAGTGCTGCCCTCCAGCCCCTCACCCACCTGGTTGTTGCCGATGCCGCGCACGGCGATGTTGGACACCCGGGACTGGCTGTAGGCAATGTTGACGCTGGGCAGCGCCTGTTGCAGGTCCTGCAGGCGATACAGACGCTGGTTCTCCAGGGCCTGGCCGCTGAGGGTGGTCATGGGTGTGGGAATGTCTTGGGCGTTTTCTTCGCGGCGGCGGGCGCTGACCGTGACGGTTTCCAGGTGGGCATCGGCCTGGGCCGTGGCATCGCTTGTGGCCTGGGTGTCGGCCCATGCCGGCAGTTGAACCAGGGCCAGCAGCAAGGCAGCACCGGGGCGACGCGCAAATGGTGCGGCAAAACGTGGATTGACCTTCAAACGAAACATCCTTTGCGCCCAACGGCGCTATCGGGAATGGACAGGGGCTGGCCGAATGCCGGGCAGCCGAAATCACTTTCCCTGGGCGAGGGTCAAGCGCGGTGGAAGCGCCCGTGAAGCAGGCCACGGGCAGCCTGTGCGGTGGCTAGCCGAAGAACCGACTGGCCGGCCTGGCCAGGCCGTAGCGCTGGCGCAGGGTGTGTTGCTGGTAAGCGGTGCGGAACAATCCGCGCTGTTGCAGCAACGGAATGACTTCGTCGATGAAGGTTGCCAGCATCGCCGGCATGATCGGCGGCATCAGATTGAAGCCATCGGCAGCGCCGTTCTGGAACCATGTCTGCATGGCGTCGGCGATCTGTTCGGGGGTACCGGCCAGGGTGTAGTGGCCGCGGGCACCGGCCAGTTGCGTCAACAACTGGCGCAGGGTGGGCCGCTGGCTGCGCACCAGCTCCACCACGACCCGCGCGCGGCTTTGCGCGGCCTGCACGCCGTCGGGGTTGGGCAGGTCGTCGACGCTCATTGGCAGGTCCAGGGGCAGGCGTGAAAAGTCATGGCCGCCGAAGCGCGCCGACAAGCGCGCCAGGCCGGTCTCCAGCGCAGTCAGGGCGTTGAGCTCTTCCAGCAATTGCCCGGCCTGCCGGTCGCTTTCGGCGACAACCGCGCTTAGGCCTGGCAGCACCAGCAGTTCGCTGGACTGGCGCCCGGCCTCGAGCACCTGCTGCTTGAGCGAGCGGTAGAAGGCCTGGGCCGCCGGCAAATCGGGCTGGGCGGTGAACACTGCTTCGGCATGCTGAGCAGCAAAGCGTTGACCGTCCGCCGATGAGCCCGCCTGGAGCAGCACCGGATGACGCTGCGGCGAGGCCGGAATGTTCAGGGGCCCGCGTACCTGGAAATGTGCACCGCGATGATTCAGCGCGGCAATCCGCTCAGGCTGCAGATACTGCCCTGTGCTGCGGTCATCCAGCACGGCGTCGTCGGCCCAGGTGTCCCACAGCCCTTTCACCACCTCCATGAACTCGAAGGCGCGGGCATAGCGTTCGGCGTGCGCTGGCTGACGGTCGTGGCCGAAATTGGCCTCCACGCCGTTGATCCACGAGGTCACAATGTTCCAGCCGATGCGGCCTCGGGACAGGTGGTCCAGCGCGGCGAACTGCCTGGCCAGGTTGAATGGCTCCATGTAGGTGGTCGACGCCGTGCCGATCAGGCCGATATGGCGGGTGGTCGCACTGAGCGCCGCCAGCAGGGTGATCGGCTCCAGGGGCGTGATGGGTGAATGGCCCTGGGTATCGCCCATCGCCAGCACGTCGGCGAGAAACAGCGAATCGAGCAAACCCTTCTCCGCCAGAGCCGCCAGGGCCTGGTAGTGTTCAATGTCGGTGAGCGCCGTGGACGGCGCCAACGGGTGCCGCCAGGCACCCTCGTGATGGCCGCGGCCGAAGACAAACAGGTTCAAATGCAGTTGACGGTTCATGGTTGGACTACCTGAAGGGAAGCTTCATCGACGCCCAGGCTTTGCAGCAGCGCGTCACGGCACAGAGCAAGCTGGGGGTGGGCGGTACTGCGGGGGTGGGCCAGCGTCACTGGGATGTCCTGGACGATGCGCCCGCCATCGAGCACCACCACGCGATCGGCCAGCAGTAACGCCTCATCGATGTCGTGGGTGACCATCAGCACGGTCTGTTGCTGGCGCTGTACCACTTGGCGCAGCAGGACCTGCATCTTCAGGCGGGTCAGCGCATCCAGCGCGCCAAAGGGCTCATCGGCCAGCAACAGGCGGGGCCTGCGCACCAATGACCTGGCCAGCGCCACACGCTGTTGCTCGCCGCCGGACAACTCGCCCGGCCAGGCGCCTTCGCGGCCTGCCAGGCCGACCGTGGCCAGTGCCTGGCGCCCTGCCAGGGCGGCATCCTTGCCCGGCAAACCCAGGGTGACGTTGGCCAAAACACTCTCCCAGGGCAGCAAACGCGAATCCTGGAACAGCACGGCCCTAGGCGTGGGCGCGGCGATGCTGCCCTGCCCTTGCACGTCGGCGTCCAGACCGGCAAGGGCGCGCAGCAAGGTGCTTTTGCCCGAGCCGCTGCGGCCCAGGATGGCGACGAACTGGCCGGCCGGAATCTGCAGGTTCAACTGGTCCAGCACCCGGCGTGTACCGAAGGCACGGGTCAAGCGGTCGATGCTGACCGGCAATGGCGTGAATGCGGTCATGAGCCGATCACCTTGCGGTAGCGCAACACACGGTGCTCCACCGCTCGCACCAGCCGGTCAGACACCAGACCCAGCACCATGTACGTCACCAGCCCGACGACGATCACATCGGTCTGGCCGTAGTCGCGGGCACGGTTCATCAAATAGCCGATACCTTGGGTGGTGTTGATCTGCTCCAGCACCACCAGGGCGCCCCAGCAAATCGTCACGGCAAAGCGCAGGCCGACGAAAAATCCCGGCAGCGCGCCGGGTACCGCCACCTTGCGGATGAAGGTCCAGCGGTCCAGGTCCAGGGTGTGCGCCAGCTCAACGTAGCGCAGGTCGATACCCTTGAGCGCCGCATGGGTGCCCAGGTAAACCGGCAGGCAGACGCCGCCGGCGATCAGGGTGATTTTCATGCCGTCGCCAATGCCCAGCCACAGAATGGCCAAGGGGATCAGCGACAGCGTGGGGATAGCGCGCTTGATCTGTACCACGCCATCGATCAACGCATCGCCGAGGCGCGTCAGGCCTGCTACCAGCGCCAGTACCAGGCCCAAGGCGACGCCAATGGCCAGCCCGGACAGCGCACGCCGGGCCGAGGCCAGCAACTGCGGCCACAGCACGCCATCGGCCAGCAGGCGGAAGCCGGTACTCAGGGCCGTGGACGGGGGCGCCAGCACCTTGGGCGACAGCCAGCCCAGCTGGGCGGCCAGCTCCCAGGCCACCAGTAACAGGCAGGGGCCCAACAGCGAGGCGCTTTTGCCAAGGGGTGCCGGCACCAGCCGACGTGGCCGGTGAATGGCCTGTGCGCGGTCAACGGCCATGCACTGCCTCCTGCTGTTCAGCTTCGCGGGCAAACTCCAGATCAAATTCGTCGCCAGCCTGCAGGTGCATCGGCAAATCGCCTGCTGCCTCAATCAGGTCGATCACCGCCTGCTGCGTGGGGATCAACTCGGCCAGCGTCGGCACGGTAAGGTTGCCTTGGGACTCGACGATGCGCTGGGCATCTGCAGGGTCCAATTGCTGGCGCTTGACGTAGTACGCCTGGGCCCAGGCCTGGGGGTGATCCTGGGCCCATTGGTTGGCCGCGATCCACCCGCGCCGCAGTTGCAGCAAGGCCTGGCGCTTGGCCTGATCCTTGAGTGCCGCGTCGCTGGCGTACAGGTAGTTGATGTCGCTGGGTAGCCCTTTAAGCTGCTGCTCCGGGACAAATCGCGCCAGGTGGTCGGCACCCGTGCCCACATAACGGCTGAAGTGCGGTTCGATCAGTGGCGCTACATCCACCTGGCCACTGCGCAAGGCATCGGGAAAGTCACTGACGCGCAGTGGCACCAGTTGCACATCCTGGGGCTTGAGCCCAGCTTTGCGCAGCGCAGCCAGTACGAAAGTCTGTCGTGCAGTGCCTTCGGCGTAGGCGATTTTCAGCCCTTTGAGGGCCTCCAGGCGCGGTACTTCAAGCCCTTCGCGAACCGCCAGCTCATAGGCCGGACGATCGTGACTGACTGCGGCAATGATGCGCACCGCCTCGCCCGCGGCCTGAGCTTGGACAGGGGGGGTGCTACCCGCAATACCGACATCGATTACACCGGCGCGGAAGGCTTCGAGTATCGCCGGGCCACCGGCGAAATTGGCGTAGCTGAGCGGTAGCGGCTGTGGCTGGGTTGCACCCCAGGTTTCGAGCAAGGCCTGGGTAGCCTCGTTCTGGTCGGCCAGGGTCAGCAATGGCGCTGCCTGGGCGGCGGGACACGCAAGCGCCAGCAGCAGCGCGACGGTGGCCGGCCATAAGGGAAGTCGAAGGTACATCGGTGCGCTCCTGCTCCAGACCGCCCACGGCAGGGCGGTCGAAGAAAACATCAGGGGCAAATCCAGCGTAGGGTATTGTCCGCAGCCCTGCCGGGTAGCAGGTAGGTGCACTCTAGCGATCAGCACCGCTTATGTGAAATTCGAATAACTACTAAACCAATAACCATAAAAAATTATATAGGGGATAACCAAATCGTTATGCCATCCCGTACGCCGCCTCCCGCGCGCACTCCACCACTACGCGCACCGCCGAGGTGGCCTCGGTGCGCGTATGGAACATCCACACCGAGGGCAGAAAGCGCGCACCGGGCAACGCCAGCACGGCAAACTCTGCGGTAATTTCCGGTGCCAACGCTGCGCCCAGGCTCATCATGCCCAGCCGCGTGCCCCCCGCCAGCATTGAACGGTACACCTCCCTGGACGTGGTACGCACGCTGCCGGGCCCTTGGGTCAGGCGATTTTCCTGCATCCAGGTGTTCAAGGCCTCAAAGGCCGGCGACTCGGTGGGCGGCAGTACCCAGGGCTGATGATCGAGGTCTTGGGGGACAAGGTGTTCTTTTAGGGCCAAGGGATGGCTGCGGCTGCAGATAATCACCAGTGGGTCTTCATACAGCAATTCCCCCGCCACGGTTGGGTCAGCGAACTGCGGTGGCACGGCACGGCTGAACAATACATGCAAGGTGCGGTTGACCAGTGAGGTGTACAGCTTGTCGCTGGTCTCGCTGAGCAGGTTGATCGACACCCCTGGCGCGCGCTCCTGCAGCAGCGTCAGCAGCGGCGTAGCCAGGCTCTGCATTACGCTAGGCACCGCGCCGATGGTGATCTCGCCGCGCAGACCGGCCGACATGCTGCCCAGCTCTTGCCGGGCTTGTTCCAGCTGGAACATGATTTCCCGCGCCCGGGCCAGCAGAATCTGGCCGGCCTCGGTGAGCACCAGTCCGTTGCTGACCCGGCGTACCACGTCTAGACCCAGCCCTTCCTCAAGCTCTGCCAACTGGCGGGACACTGCCGGTTGGGTGACGCCCAGCTTCTGTGCTACCAGGCGCACCTGCCCCCACTGGCCTAGCATGACCAGCACGCGCAGGTGATGAAGTTTGAGGCCACGGCTGAAAAAACGGTCGAGTAAATCCATGCTCATTTCCAAATTACCGCATCTACGACAGGACGCTTCGCTGCGATTGCCCAGGTGTGCTTGCCGCACATCCAGCGATGCAGGCGCCGATCCCGGGTCCAGCCAGTAGGATCAACGTTTTTGGCTTGGAGAGCTACTGTAGAAATCCGCCAATGGACCAGCGCCTGGACCAAGCTGCTGCTGGATTCTAGCCAGCATTCTACCAGTACTGCCCCGCCTGCCTCTGGGGGCAGCTTTGCCGCATCGACCCTGCCATCATCGGCACCACTGACCTGATCGCCAGCCTGCTCCCCATATAGGTGAAAACCTGGCCAACTGGACAGCGGCAACCGCTGGCTGTGTAACCTTATGGTTGAATTGTTCAAGACTCATCGGTGAATACCCCCAATGCGTCGCAGGTGTTGCACGCATACAGGGGAGCTGAGGAAGCGTGCTACGTAGCGCGGGATAGGCAAAGCGAAGACTTTGGTTTTGCTAAAGAGTGTTCAGACACACCTAAAGTGAGATGACGGTCGTGGACCCGGATAGCCTGTGATCAAGTTCCACTGACATCCATAAATTCGTTATAAAACAATAATTTAGTTGGGTGCGCAGCGTCGGCACCAGCAATCCAGGCATCACATTCTTCAACCGCGGCGGGGCTCCGCTGTCCTTCGACCCGCTGTCGCGCTTTGACCGGTCCATGAACGGCCATCTGTTGTTGTTTGGGCCCACCGGTGCGGGTAAGTCGGCCACTTTGGTCTCGATTTTGATGCAGGTCATGGCCATCTACCGGCCGAGGCTTTTCATCGTCGAAGCCGGCAACTCGTTTGGCCTGCAAGGCGACTGTTTCGCCACCCTAGGACTATCGGTCAACAAGGTCCAACTCAAGCCAGGCAGCGGGTTGAGCCTGGCGCCATTCGCCGACGCACGGCGGCTGGTCGAACGCCCCGACTAGATGGCGACCCTGGCCACCGATGACCTCGACGACAGCAGCCCGGACAACGAAGAGCAACGTGATGTCCTGGGCGAGCTGGAGATTACTGCACGATTGATGATCACCGGCGGCGAAGCCAAGGAAGAAGCGCGACTGACTCGCGCGGACCGCAGCCTGATCCGGGAATGCATCCTCGATGCCGCCAAGGCGTGCGCGGATGCCCAGCTGCAGGTTATGACCCAGGACGTGCGGGATGCGCTACTGCGGGTGGCCAGTGATGCGCATCTGCCCGACAAGCGCCGCGAACGCGCCCAGGAGATGGCCGAGTCCATCGACCTGTTCTGCCAGGGCTTCGAGGGCACGCTGTTTGACCGGACCGGCACGCCATGGCCCGAGAGTAACGTCACCATCGTAGATCTTGCGACCTATGCCCGCGAGGGGTATGAGGCGCAGATGTCGATTAGCTACATCAGCCTGATGAACACCGTGAACAACCTGGCCGAACGCGATCAATACCTGGGGCGGCCAGTGATCATGGTGACGGACGAAGGACACATCATCACTAAGAACCCCTTGTGGGCGCCGTTCGTGGTCAAGGGCACGAAGATGTGGCGCAAGCTGGGGCTCCCTGAACAAGGCCTCCCATGGCCCTCACCGAGGTCCCCCTGCGCGACCTGCACCTGTTCTGCCTGGTGGTGCGAAACAGCGGTTTCCAGGCCGCTGCCCAGGCCTGCGGCACCACCCAGACCTCCATCAGCAAACGCATCATGCAGCTGGAAACCGCCTTGGGCGTTAAGCTGCTGCACTGCACCACGGGCACGGTACGGGTGTCGGAGGCCGGTATTGCGGTGTACCAATGGGCCCAGCACATGCCTGACCAAGCACAGGCCTTGCAGGACGACCTGGCCGGTGCCCGCGCGCTGCCCAGCGGGCCGCTGCGCGTCAGTTCCAGCCAGCGTCTGGGGCGACGGCACATCGCCCCGATCATCAGTGCCTTGCAACAGGCCAACCCAGCGTTGTCAGTGTGGCTGGAACTGATGGACCGGCGGGTGGACCTGGTCGCCGAAGGCTTCGACATCGACATACGCGTGGGTGAAGTGGAAGAAGCCGGCCTGATCCCCCACCATATCGCCAGCACCCCGCGCATCCTGTGCGCCACCTGGACACCCACGGCAACCCGCGCACGCCTCAAGACCTGACGTAGCATGACTGCATGGTATTCCGTGACCGCGACGCGCCGTTTGGCACCTGGAAACTCAAAGGCCCGCAGCGCTGGGAGACAGTGACCGTCACCGGCAGCCTGGCGTCCAACGACAGCGACGTGGCGCTGCGCTGGTGCCTGGAGGGCCGCGGGATCGTGATGATGGCGGACTGGAACGTGGATCAGGAACTGGCCGATGGCCGCCCGGTGCGGGTATTGCCCAAGTGGAGCCAGCCGGCTGATGTGTGGGCGGTGACGGTGGCGCGCAGCGATCAGTCGGCGAAGGTGCGGGTGTGTATCGAGTATTTGAAGCGCGAGTTGGCGGTAGGAGAGTATGCGTTGATACCCCCTGACGATCTAAAGCCTGGCTTAGGGTCAGCGCGGTCTGGCGGCAGCGGGCAAATGTAATCCGCCTGCTGCCGCGCAATCCGTCAATCCCCATGTCATCGACGACCGCCCTCTACCCCTGCGCGCCGCTGGCGTGGTACTGAAACGCACTATGCCATCGGGAGGGGTAGCGAGGCCAACCCCTCACGTCAAACCGTAAAGCTGAAAAAATAGCTTCTCAACCTATATAACGAACCCGGAAAGCGTCGATGGCCACGGCGATGAATATCATTACTCCACCCACCATACCGACGTAGAAAGACGGCACGTTGACTACGGCCAGGCCGATCTGGATCACCGTGAGCAACAGCACGCCACCCAGCACGCCCCGGGTATTCCCGCGACCACCAAACACGCTGACGCCACCAATGATCGGTGCGGCGATGGCGTACAACAGGTAACTGGAACCCTGGTTTGAGGTTATCGCTCCCTGCCACGAAGCCAGCAGGAAGCCAGCCAGCGCTGCCAGGAAACCGGAAAGGGTGTAAGTAATGACCTTGACCCTTGCCACTCGAATGCCCGCGCAGACCGACGCCGCTGGGTTGCCGCCAACGGCGTACACCGAGCGGCCCAGGACAGTACGCCTCAACACAACGCCAACGGCAGCCAGCGCGACCACGAAGACCAGTGGCATCAACGGCCAGCCCTCAACGCCAGCTTGGCCGATCCACAGGTAGCCATCGGCAAAATCAGTCAACGTCTTGCCTTGGGTCAGGGCCAGCAGGGTGCCCTGCAGAATGATCATCATGGCCAGTGTCTCGATCAACGACACCATTTTCAGGCGGGTGATGCATAGCCCGTTGAAGAAACCGATCAACGTGCCCACGGCCAAGCCGGCGGCCACTGCAATTGGCCAGGCCAGGCCCAGTTCCGAATAGGCAAGCGCGCCTACGGCCGCGCTGAAGCCCGCGTTGGCGGGGATCGACAGATCTACTTCGGCCACCAGCAACGGCAACGCCACCGCCAGGCCAAGCGTGCCCAACACAGTGGCCTGCACCATCACGTTCTGCAGGTTCAACAGGCTGAAAAAAAACGGGTTGAACAAGCCAAACATAGCCACAAGCGCTATCAGCCAGATCCACACCACGTTGTGCAATACCCATCGCGTGACTGCCTGACGATTGACTTTGCCTACGACTGGCATAAGCACCTGACCAGCCTGGGTCGTATTTTCCATTGAGATATCCTCGTTTGTTATTGTCGGGTATCAGCCCATCACCGCCGCGCGCAGACGCTCGACACTGATGGCCTCGCCAGTGAGGCTCTGCTTGATGCTGCCATTGTCGAATACGCATATACGGTCCACCGCGCGTACCAACTCATCTGTGTCAGTGGACACTATGATCACCGCCACGCCGGTGTCGCTGAGCGCCTCGATGAGGCGCAGCACTTCCTGTTTTACGCCAATGTCGATACCTCGGGTCGGCTCGTCGACAATCAGCAGGCGCGGCGCGGTAGCAAGGATTCGCCCCAGGCAGACCTTCTGCTGGTTTCCGCCACTGAGCGTATCCACGGGATAATCGGGATTGGGCGCCTTCACCCCCATCTTCTCGAAATAATGCGCGACCACAGCGCGCTCCGCCGCTTGGTTGATGCAACCGTAACGGGTGCGGGCGTTCATCGAGGACAGGGCGATATTAGCGGCAATGGACAAGTGTCCGACTGCACCGTCACGCCGGCGGTCGTCGGACAGGTACGCGATGCCGGCATCGAAGGCAGCGCGCGGCGTACGCGGCAGACGTTGCAGGCGCTGCCTTGCGAGTGCGATCTGCCCGCTGGCTGGCAGCAAGCCAAAAAAATGGCGCGTGCAGCTTCCTTGGCGCCAGCGCCGGGCAAGCCGGTGAACCCCACCACTTCGCCCGGCGCGATGTCCAGGCTCTCCAAGGCCAGGCAGTGGCCGCGCAAATCACGCAGCCTGACGCCGGGTTGAGCAGTATCGAAGGTTCGCCGGCTGCGCTGGAACAGGTCGACGCCGCGCCCCATCACCAATTGTGTCAATTGCTGGGAGGTCAGCGCCGAGACATCGTCGCAGGCGCCCGCCAGCCGCCCATCGCGCAGAACCGTCACGCTGTCGCATATCTCGAGGATTTCGTCGTTGTAGTGGGAGATGAACACGAACGTGACCTGGTCGCGCTGCAAGGTGCGCATGAAGTCGAACAGCTGGCGACGGTCGCCGACGGTGAGCGCCGCCGTCGGCTCATCGAGAATGATAACCTTGCCGCCGGAGAACATTGCCCGCAAAATATTGAGCTTACGCCTGGCCACTGCGTCCAGTCGCCCGGCCAACATGCCCGGCTCGATACCCGACCCTGCGAGCATGCGCGTGGAATCCGCCGTAAGCTGCCGGTTGTCGATGAAGCCATGCCTGCTCGGCCAGATACCCAGCATGAGGTTCTCGGCGGCGGTCATGGTGTCAATGATCATGGGCTCCTGGGTGACCAGGAACACCCCAGCCTGCTCCATACCCCTGACGTCGACGCCCGTCATTTCCACCCCATCAAGCACCACCCGCCCGGACGAGGCCCGCACCTGCCCGGGAATGATGCCGACCAAGGTGGACTTGCCGGCGCCATTCTCGCCAAGCAGCCCATGGATAGAGCCGCGCCGTATCAGCCTGGTAACGCCTCGCAGGGCATGGACCGCACCATAATGCCTGGCGACGTTCTCCACGCGCAGAATCATGTCATCGACCATTGGTGGTTGCTGCTGTTGCTGTACGTTCATCCGCCCACTCCCCTTCACATTATCGAAGCCGCAGGTCCAGGCGCGCCTGCGCCAAGTACGGTACAGGCGTGCCGTCAGCTGTAGGCGATGCCCCATTGCTGCTCTGCCACGGCGCCCCACTGCCTGGGATCACGGGCGTTGGCGGCATCGATGACGAACGCGGGTATGACCAGGGTCGGCCCGGCCTTGCCGGAAGTGATGTTGGCTGACTCCCACACATACTTGGTGTTGCGGTAGGCACCTAGCGGAACGGCTTCGCCGACCAGTGAGTGGCGGGTAATCAGTTCGACCGCGATTTCACCGTAGGCCACCGGGTCCTGCGAGACACAGGCGTCCAGGTAGCCGTCCTGAATCCACTTCAGCGCAATCGGTTCAGCGTCAATGGTGACAAAGATTACATGGCCGTCTTCACCCACCTTTTTCCAGCGACCTTTCTGCTGCAAGGCCGTGACGATTCCTCGCGCCGGCGAGTCGGAGGGTGCATGCACTGCATCCAGTTCCGGGAATTCGGACAGGGTCGACAAGGTCACGGCCAGCATGTTTTGCAACTGGCCTTCGGTGGGGCGCGCCAGGTACTTGATGTCGGGGAAGCGGGAGAACACCGACTCCATGCCTTCCTTGCGCAACCGCCAAGCCACTGATGCCAGCGAACCGTAGCAATTGAGCACAGTACCCCGCGGGCTGCCGTACTTGGCCACTAGGCGATTGACGATCTGCTCGGCGGCCATCACTCCACCTTGGAAATTGTCGAAGCTGACGGTAATCGCGACCTCGCCACCATCGGCGGGCGTGTCGATGATGCCCACGGGGATCTTCTGCCGATTGTAGCGACGGATAGCCGAGACGATCGCCTGGCTGTCGATGGGGTCGCAAATCACCGCCGAGGGGCGGGACAACATCAGGCTTTGCCACTGTTCCAGTTGGCGGGTGTTGTCGAAATTGGCATTGGTAGCCTGGAAAATACCGGCTTGGGCCTGCACGGCGCGCTTGACTGCCTCTTCCTGAATCACGAAAAAGTAGTAGTCCAGGCTTTTGTTGGAATACGGTATCGCCAGGCGGCTTTGCGCCAGCACCGAATTGCCGAACATGGCGCCCAGCCCTACTACCACACTCCCCGCCAGGAACCTGCGACGGGTAACGCCATCAATCGTTATTTTTGTCATGGCATTCACTCCAACTTGCTGTTTCAAATCAAATAATTACTGTCCTGTTAGCACGGATGGCACACGCCGGCGGGCAACCTGAAGGCAAGCTTCCTCACTACAGGCAAAAGGCTTCCCCCGTCTTTGCACGATTCATTGATCAGTACTGCCCACCCGATGCGTCGCGGGAGTGGTGGTTTCAACGCAGGCGCACGAACGAAGTACCGTCGAAGCAACCCACTACCATGCCTGCGGCCTCACGGGTGAACAGGCCGTTTTCGACAACGCCCGGAATGCGGTTGAGCTCGATCTCAAGCGGCACCGGCTGATCGATGACCGGCCCGCAATGGCAGTCAAGGATAAAATGGCCGCTATCGGTCACCACGGGCTGGCCGGCCCGTGGCCGCCGTACAATCGTCACCGCGGCAATGCCCTGTTCCCGCAGCACCTTGGCCACCTGGCGCTGGGTCTGCTGCCAGCCGAACTGCAGTACCTCGACCGGGAGCGGGAACCGCCCCAGGCAGTCGACGATCTTGCTTTCATCGCAAACGCAGATCATGCGGCGGGATGCATGGGCAATGATTTTCTCCCACAACAGGCAGGCACCGCCGCCCTTTATCATGTTGTAGTGCCGGTCGATCTCGTCCGGCCCATCCACTGTCAGGTCGATCTCATCCAGTTCGTTGGGGTCGCACACCGCGATGCCCATCTCTCGCGCCACCTCCATGGTGGCGCGAGAGGTGGCCGTGCAGGTCAGGCGCAGCCCCTGCGCCACGTGCCTGCCCAATTCACGGACAAAAAAGTGTGAAGTGGTGCCCGACCCCAGTCCGAGAGTCATGCCGTCCTGCACGAAATCCTCGATGACCCGGCGCGCCGCCGTCTTCTTTGCTTCGTTCTGCTGATTGTCCATCAACCGCTCCTGTGTGCGCGCAACCCTGGCGCGCGTTGTTGGTGTTCAGATCTTCTCGGTCTGCCATGAGTCCAGCGCCGTCAACTGGTCTGGAAATTGGCTGCCGCTGGCAACTGCAATGGCTGCCACCAGCATGTTGGTCACCAGGTGGTGGTTGAGCCGAGAGGACAAGGGCGTCATCAACTCCGTGTGCTCATAAGGCCGCACCGCAATCAGCAGGTCGCAGGCGAGCGCCACCGGCCGTCATCCGCGGTCACGGCAACCACCCGCGCCCCCCCCGCCTTCGCCGCGTTGGCTACTTCGACCAACTGCCGGGTATGGCCGGACTGGGAAAAAACCAGTGCCACTTCGCCGTCCCTGGCACCCTTGGCGTGCATGTCCTGACGCTTGGCTCCCACCAAGGCCTGGCAGCGCAGGCCCAGGCGCTGAAACTTGTGCTCGGTGTCCAGTGCGTTAACCTCGGACATCCCGGCGGCATAGATGCCCACCCAGCTCGCTGCCTGCAGGCACGCCGCCGCCAGCGCAACCTGGCTGGGCACCAGGTCCTCGGCCAACCGAGCGGGCTTGCCAGCTCCCTCACCAAAAACTGTCGTCTCTACCGGCATCCAACGTGCACCGCAGGGTTTGAGGCCGTCATCGAGTTGATGCGCGAGCCAATCGATTCATGACCGCGAGCTTGATACATCCCCAATACTGTCGACAATCTGATTTAAGAACTTGACAAAAACGAGTTATCTACGCTAAAAAACATCTATACGATTACCAATGTGTAGACAGTCATGGCAGCTTCTCCTCATATTGATGTACCTGCTGAGCTCTCCGAGACCCTGTCCGAAAACGTCTTCCGGCGCATCCAGGCCGCCATCGTCAAGGGCGACATCGCCCCCGGCAGCAAGATCTCCGAGCCGGAGCTGGCGCGCACCTACGGCATCAGCCGCGGGCCGCTGCGCGAGGCCATCCACCGCCTGGAAGGCCAGCGCCTGCTGGTGCGCATTCCCCACGTGGGTGCACGGGTGGTGTCGCTCAGCCATGCCGAGCTGATCGAGCTGTACGAAATTCGCGAATCGCTGGAAGGCATGGCCTGCCGCCTGGCCGCCGAGCGCATGACCGAAGCCGAGATCGAGGAACTGCGCCAGGTGCTGCACACCCACGAGCGTGACGCAGCCTTCCAGGCCGGCGTGGGCTATTACCAGCAGGAAGGCGACTTCGACTTCCACTACCGCATCATCCAGGGCAGCGGCAACCGCACCCTGGTGCAGATGCTCTGTGGCGAGCTGTACCAACTGGTACGCATGTACCGCATCCAGTTCTCGGCCACGCCCAACCGCCCGCGCCAGGCGTTTGCCGAGCACCACCGCATTCTGGATGCCATCGCCGACCGCGATGGCGAATTGGCCGAATTGCTGATGCGCCGGCACATCGGGGCATCGCGCCGCAATATCGAGCGTCACTACCCGGACGCTTCCACCCAGCCTGAGAGGTGAGTCATGAACAATAAGAACAGTCCCGGCCAACGCTTCCGCGACGCCGTGGCCAGCGAACATCCGCTGCAAGTGGTGGGCGCCATCAACGCCAACCATGCGCTGCTGGCCAAGCGCGCCGGCTTCAAGGCTATTTACCTGTCCGGCGGCGGCGTGGCAGCGGGCTCCCTGGGCCTGCCGGACCTGGGCATCAGCGGCCTGGACGACGTGCTCACCGACGTGCGCCGCATCACCGACGTCTGCGACCTGCCGCTGCTGGTGGACGTCGACACCGGCTTCGGTTCCTCGGCGTTCAACGTGGCGCGCACGGTCAAGTCGATGATCAAGTTCGGCGCCGCCGCCATCCACATCGAAGACCAGGTGGGCGCCAAGCGCTGCGGCCACCGGCCGAACAAGGAAATCGTCAGCCAGCAGGAAATGGTCGACCGCATCAAGGCGGCCGTGGATGCCCGCACCGACGACAGCTTCGTGATCATGGCGCGCACCGACGCCTTGGCCGTGGAAGGCCTGGACGCCGCCCTTGAACGTGCCGAAGCCTGCATCGAGGCCGGCGCCGACATGATCTTCCCCGAGGCCATCACCGAACTGGCCATGTACAAGCAATTCGCCGACCGCGTGCGCGCGCCGATCCTGGCCAACATCACCGAGTTTGGCGCCACGCCGCTCTACACCACCGAGCAGCTGGCGTCGGTGGACGTGTCGCTGGTGCTGTACCCGCTGTCGGCGTTCCGCGCCATGAACAAGGCCGCCGAGAACGTCTACGGCGCCATTCGCCGCGACGGCACGCAGCAAAATGTCATCGACACCATGCAGACTCGCATGGAGCTGTACGACGCCATCGACTACCACGTGTTCGAGCAGAAGCTGGACGCCCTGTTTGCCCAAAAGAAAGGCTGAAGCATACCCGTAGCCGCTGCCGCCAGGCTGCGCTGGCCGGTGTGAACCCTGAGTATCTCGAGTGAACCACAGGGCCAGCGCAGCCTGCGGCAGCGGCTACAAAACCGTGTAATCCGAAGAATAAATTCAAGAATGGAGACAACCATGGCCGAAGCAAAAGTATTGAGTGGTGCCGGCCTGCGTGGCCAGGTGGCCGGGCAGACCGCCCTGTCCACCGTGGGCCAGGCCGGCGCCGGCCTGACCTACCGTGGCTATGACGTGCGCGAACTGGCCGAGCACGCCACCTTCGAGGAAGTGGCCTACCTGCTGCTGTACGGCGAGCTGCCCAACCACCAGGACCTGGACCACTACCAGCACAAGCTCAGCACCCTGCGCGACCTGCCCAAGGCGCTGAAGGAAGTGCTGGAACGCATCCCCGCCAACGCCCACCCCATGGACGTGATGCGCACCGGCTGCTCGTTCCTGGGCAACCTGGAACCGGAAAAGACCTTCGCCCAGCAGCACGACGCCACCGACCGCCTGCTGGCGGCCTTCCCGGCGATCATGTGCTATTGGTACCGCTTCAGCCACCACGGGGTGCGCATCAACTGCACCAGTGACGAACCGGACGTGGCCGGGCACTTCCTGCACCTGCTGCACGGCAAGGCGCCCAGCGAGCTGCACCGCAAGGTCATGAACGTGTCGCTGATCCTCTACGCCGAGCACGAATTCAACGCTTCGACCTTCACCGCGCGAGTGTGTGCTTCGACCCTGTCGGACCTGCATTCCTGCGTGACCGCCGCCATCGGCAGCCTGCGCGGCCCACTGCACGGCGGCGCCAACGAGGCGGCCATGGCCATGATCGAGAAGTTCAAGAACCCCGAGGAAGCCGTACGTGGCACCCTTAGCATGCTGGAGCGCAAGGACAAGATCATGGGCTTCGGCCATGCCATCTACAAGGACAGCGACCCGCGCAACGAAGTGATCAAGGGCTGGTCGCAAAAGCTGGCGGCCGAAGTGGGCGACACGGTGATCTACCCGGTGTCCGAAGCCATCGACAAGACCATGTGGGAACAGAAGAAACTGTTCCCCAACGCCGACTTCTACCACGCCTCGGCGTACCACTTCATGGGCATTCCCACCGAACTGTTCACGCCGATTTTCGTCTGTTCGCGGCTGACCGGCTGGGCGGCGCATGTGTTCGAGCAGCGTGCCAATAACCGCATTATTCGGCCCAGCGCCGAGTATGTGGGCGTGGAACAGCGCAAGTACGTGCCAATAGAGCACCGATAACGCAAAACCAGGGGTGCAAACACCGACCGTAGGAGCCGGCCTTGGCCGCGATGGGGCCCGCAATATCGCCATCGCGGCCAAGGCCG
>NZ_JBWGIG010000016.1:0-145959 GCF_056312595.1 Pseudomonas sp. GYB4201
CTCTTCCAGCGCCTGGGGCTGTTTCCCTTCATGCTCAATTTCGTACAACAGCCACAGCCCGTTCGCATCCGCGCGGGGATGCTCCTGCAAGGTCATCAGGCAACCGCTGGCCAGCCGCGCGACGTCGCCCTCGCCCTCGACAAGGCAGGCCTCGAAGCGCAGGCGTTCCAGCGCGCGGGCCGCGTGGCGCTTGCCGTGCCGGGCGTTTGGCAGCGGCTCGGGAAAGCTGAACACTTCCAGCTCGTGCAGCCTGCGCTCACCCTCCTGCGGCGCAGGCCGGGCGGTGTATTCAGGAATGAAGCTGGGGTGGGCGAAGTCATAATCGCGCTGCGTCACCCGTGTAGGCCGGGTGCGCACGTACTGGCGAAAACGGCTGACCACCGGCTCTTCCGCGGCCATGCCCGAATCCGCCGCGAAGCGTACCGGTTGCTCGAGCTTGGGGAAGAACCCCTGGCTGTCGCCAAACACCAGCACATGCTGGCCAGGCGCGTGCTCGAAACGAAAGTGCCAACCTTCCTCTTCGCACAGCCGCTGGATGAAATACAGGTCGCTTTCACCGTACTGGGTGCAGTACGGGCGCGGGACGTACTCCACCGGGCTGAGCTCGAAACGCTGGCGGTCGCCGAGAATGCCGTGCTCCTTCAGCACCTGGGTGATGATCTGCGCGGTGGTCTGGCCCTGGAAAATGCGCTGGTTGACCCGGTGCTGCAGGTTGGCCAGCTGCGGCACCAGGGTGAAGTGGTAATGGCTCAGGCGCGTGCCACGCTCGCCCACCTGGCACGCGCTGATCACGCCATGGAAGCCGCCGGCATCAATACCGAGGAAGGTGGGGCACTGCAGGAACTGGGCGGGGTCGAGGTCGGAACGCTCGCTGACCACCTCGATGTCGAAGTGGTAGAGCTGGCTGACGCCTTCGGTGCCGGTGAAGGCCAGCACCTTGAAGTCGTGCTCGATGCCCAGCAGGTCGAGATGGAAGCGGCTTTGGTTGGCGGCCGAGTAGGGCATTCGGGGTCCTTGAGCGCGTCAGCGAAAAAGGACCAGTGTCAGGGAGGCACGGAGTCGAAAATGCCGGACGAATCCCAAGCTTTCGTAGGAAATATCTCCTTAGCCAAAAACGTGCGGCGCCGGGCGCCCTACACCGGCGCGCGGCGCAGGGTCGCCAGCAGGGTCGCCGCAGCGATGAACAACCCGGCGAAGGTGCGGTTCACCCGCTGTTGCTGCCGTGGCGTGCGCAGCAGGCGCAGCACCTTGGCGGCAAGGCCGGTGTAGCCGGCCATGACCAGCAGGTCGACGCTGATCATGGTGGCGGCGATGGTCACGTACTGGGCCACCAGCGGCGCATGGGGGTTGATGAACTGCGGCAGCACCGCCAGCATGAACACCAGCGCCTTGGGGTTGCTGACGTTCACCAGGAAGCCGCGGAACACCAGGCTCATGGGCTTGCCGATGGGGCGCACGGCCGAGTCGGCGGACATGTCCATGGGCAGCGCGCGCCACTGCTTGATCGCCAGGTAGACGAGGTAGAACACGCCGAACCACTTGATCAGGGTGAACGCGGTAGCGGAGGCGGCCAGCACGGCGCCAAGGCCGGCGGCGATGATGGCGATCTGCAGGATCAGGCCCAGCTGTAGCCCCAGGGCATTCCAGTAGCCGCGTACGAAACCGTACTGCAGGCCGCAGGACATGGACGCGATGGCGCCAGCGCCCGGGGAAAGACTGATGATCCAGCAGGCGGCAAAGAATGCCAGCCAGGTTTGCAGCGCCATGACGCACCTCGTAACAAAATCAGTAGACCGGTAAACCTACTGCTTGTGGGGGGAAAACGCCACGAGAATATCGGTTTTGCGGGCGGACGCGGCCTGCGGCCGCTGCTACGAATCCGCATCCCCCCCTTACGACAACGCCTCGAGCTCGGCCTGCATGGTTTCCAGGGTTTCCAGCGCCATCATCCAGGCCTCTTCCAGTTCGGCCTCGCGGGCCTTGAGCTTGGCCTGCTGGGCCAGCTGGTCCCGCAGCTCGTCCTTGCGGGCAGCCTCGTAGATGCCGCTGTCACCCAGCGCCGCCTCGACTTTCGCCAGCTGCTCGTGGACCTTGCCCAGCTCGGCCTCCAGCTTGTCGGCCTCGCGCTTGTGCGGGGCCAACTGCTGACGCAGGGCTGCCGCGGCCTGGCGCTGGGCCTTCTTGTCGGTCTTGTCGGGGTTGACCGGGGTGCTGCTCACCGGCGCGTTGCGCAGGCGATAGTCGGCCAGCCAGCGGGTGTAGTCGTCCAGGTCGCCGTCGAAGGCCTCGACCTTGCCGTCCGCCACCAGCAGGAAGTCATCGGTGGTGCTCTTGAGCAGGTGACGGTCGTGGGAGACCACCAGCACCGCGCCACTGAATTCCTGCAGGGCCATGGTCAGCGCCAGGCGCATTTCCAGGTCCAGGTGGTTGGTGGGCTCGTCGAGCAGCAGCAGGTTCGGCCGTTCCCAGGCAATCAGCGCCAGGGCCAGGCGGGCCTTTTCGCCACCCGAGAAGTTCAGCACCGGCTCGTCGATGCGCGCGCCACGGAAGTCGAAACCACCGAGGAAGTCGCGCAGGGTCTGCTCGCGCTCGGTCGGCGCCAGGCGCTGCAGGTGCAGCAGCGGGCTGGCCTTGCTGTCCAGCGAGTCGAGCTGGTGCTGGGCGAAGTAACCCACGGTGAGGTTCTCGCCGCGCACCAGGCGCCCGCCGATGGGCGACAGCTCACCGGCGAGGTTCTTGATCAGGGTCGACTTGCCGGCGCCATTGGGGCCCAGCAGGCCGATGCGTGCGCCTGGCGTCAGCTGCAGCTTGACCTTCTCCAGGATGACCTTGTCGCCATAGCCCAGGCGGCCTTCGGACAGGTCCAGCAGCGGGCTGGAGATTTTCTGCGATTCGCGGAAGACGAAGTCGAACGGCGAATCGACGTGGGCCGCGGACAGCTCTTCCATCCGCTCCAGCGCCTTGATCCGGCTCTGGGCCTGGCGGGCCTTGGTGGCCTGGGCCTTGAAGCGGGCGATGTACTTTTCCATGTGCGCGCGCTGGGCCTGCTGCTTCTCGTAGGCTTGCTGCTGCTGGGCCAGGCGTTCGGCGCGGGCGCGCTCGAAGGCCGTGTAGCCGCCACGGTAGAGGGTCAGCTTGCACTGCTCCACGTGGGCCACATGGTCGACCACGGCGTCGAGGAAGTCGCGGTCGTGGGAGATCAGCATCAGGGTGCCGGGGTAGCTCTTGAGCCACTCTTCCAGCCACAGGATGGCGTCGAGGTCCAGGTGGTTGGTGGGCTCGTCGAGCAACAGCAGGTCGGATGGGCACATCAGCGCCTGCGCCAGGTTCAGGCGCATGCGCCAGCCACCGGAGAAGCTGCCGACCGGGCGGTCCATCTGCTCGTTGGTGAAGCCCAGGCCAGCCAGCAGCTTGCGGGCGCGCGCATCGGCGGTGTAGCCGTCGGCGCTGTCCAGCTCGGCGTGCAGGCGGGCCTGCGCTGCGCCGTCATGGGCAGCCTCGGCCGCGGCCAGCTGCTGCTGGACCTCGCGCAGGCGCAAATCCCCGTCGAGCACGTAATCAACGGCTACTCTGTCGAGTGTATCGACCTCCTGGCGCATGTGAGCGATGCGCCAATCCGCCGGCAACTGGCAGTCACCGGAGTCGGGCACGAGCTCGCCACGCAGCAGGGCGAACAGGGTGGATTTGCCGGCGCCGTTGGCACCGATCAGGCCGGCTTTCTGACCGGCGTGCAGGGTCAGCTCGGCGTCTTCTAGCAGACGCTGCGGGCCACGCTGTAAAGTAAGGCTTTGAAGTCGAATCATAATGGCGGCGGAGTCTACCAGCTTCGACGACAACTGGCGCGAGAAGGACTATGCACTCTGACCTGTGGAGCTTTTCCCTGGATCTTTACACTCGCCTGGGCATCGAGCAAGCCTGCCTTGAATTGCAGGCCGAAGGTGCCAATGTGTGCCTGCTGCTAGGCGCTGCGTGGCTGGGGCAACTGGGGGTGGCCTGCAACGGCGACCGCCTGGCACGCCTGCGCGACCTGGGCCAGCCCTGGCATGACGAAGTCATACGGCCCTTGCGCCAGCTGCGCCAGAACTGGCGCGAGGCCGCAGCCAGCGACCCGGAGCTTGAAGCACTGCGCGAACAGGTCAAGGCCCTTGAGCTGGAAGCCGAACGGCAGTTGCTGGAACGTATCGAGCTGCTTGCCCAGGATTGGCAAGCAGAAGGCGCCGACGACCTGGCGGCCTGGCTGGACGGCGTGGCGCCGCCCATTGCCCGGGAGAAACAACGCGGCGCGCTGCAAAGGCTGCACGCCGCGAGTGTCGCCGGTTAGGAGGCGCTTGGCGCGCTGCTGCTGGCCGGGCTCGATGGCGCAGGCGAGGCAGCAGCCGGGGTTGGCGCGCTGGCCGGTGCTGGCGTAGCGGCTGTTGCCGGCTTGGCTGCAGGGGTTGCCGGCTTCTTCGCCGCAGGGCGCGCAGCGGCCTTGGCAGCCGGTTTCGCAGCAGGCTTGGCCGCAGGCTTGGCAGCAGCAGGCTTGGCTGCGGCTGGTTTCGCGGCCGCAGGCTTGGCTGCACTGGCTGGCTTGGCGGCGGCTTTTGCAGCTACCGGCTTGGCAGCAGCCCGGGCTGGCGCCTTGGCGGCGGCCGGTTTGGCGGCAGCGGTTTTCGCCGCTGGCTTGGCCGCGGCGGTTTTCGCAGCAGCTGGCTTGGCAGCAGCGGCCTTGGTGGCAGCCGGTTTGGCAGCGGCTGGCTTGCTGGCAGCAGCCTTGGTGGCAGTGGCAGGCTTGGCAGCGGTGCGAGCCGGGGCTTTCTTGGCTGCAGCAGCGGCAGCAGGCTTGGCCGAACGTTGGGTCAGCGCCTTGCCGGCCGCTTCATGTACCCGACCCACCCCTTGGGCCAACTTCAAACTTTCTTGCGCATCGCGCTTGAGTTGCACGATGTAATTACGTGTTTCGGCCTGGCGATCTTTCAGGGCTTCCAGCAGTTCTTCAAGTTCAGCACCCGCCGCTTTTGCCTTGGCCTGGGCCTTGGCTTTGCCGGCGGTGGCGGCTTCTTGAAGTTTGCTGCGTGACTTGTGCAGTTTTTCCTGAGCCTTGCCACGTTGTTTTTCCAACTTGGCCAGCAGTTTCTCGGCATCAGCCAGGGCCTGGGAACAGGCGCTTTCCAAATGCTCGAGCAGGCTGCTCGATAGCTGTTGGAGCAAATGCAACGGGGTATTGACTGGCTTCTTGTTAGCCGACATGGGTTACCTCCTGGCTGACGTGATTGCGGCTCATACTAGACCTGTGCAAGTGTCACCGCTAGACATTGTTGACAGTGCCAAACGAGCCGCGTTGCATGCCTGGGCAAAGTTGTTGTTAAGGGCAGTTCGAGACAAGTGTAGAAGTTATGGAAAAGTCTGCTGTCATCGACCTGAAATCTCTTCGCTTGGCAACTTGCGAGACTGGCATAATCACCCGCCTCCGAACAGGGAAATTCTCCATGTCGCGTTACCTGCTGCTGTTGCCGTGGCTATTGATTGGCCTGGCCCATGCCGACACCCCCACCAGCCCGCACGACCTGGCCTACAGCCTTGGCGCCAGCCTGGGCGAACGCTTGCGTGAAGAAGCACCCGGGGTGGACATCCAGGCGCTGCTGCAGGGCCTGCAGCAGTCCTACGAAGGCAAGCCCCTGGCGCTGCCGCCCGAGCGCATCGAGCAGATCCTGCGCGAACACGACGAACAGGCCAGCGCCGAACCTGCCCCGTCGCCGGTGGAAAAGGCCTTGATGGCCGAACAGCGCTTCATGGCCGCCGAACGTGCGAAGGCGGGCGTGCATGAGCTGGCAGATGGGGTGTTGATGAGCGAATTGACGCCTGGCAGCGGGCCGCTGCCGCCGGCCGATGGCCGCGTGCAGGTGACTTATACAGGCACCCTGCCCGATGGCACCGTGTTCGACCAGAACCAGCAACCGCAGTGGTTCCGCTTGGACGCGGTGATCGCCGGTTGGCGCACCGCCCTGTCGAAGATGCCGAAAGGGGCGAAATGGCGAGTGGTGATCCCTTCCCAGCAGGCCTATGGCGCCGACGGCGCCGGCGACCTGATTCCACCCTACAGCCCGCTGGTGTTCGAGATAAGCCTGCTCGACGTGGGCGCCTGACGCCCGCCCCCAGCAGCGCCGGCGGGAAATCACGCCTGGACGGCGGTGGCTTCGTCCTTGTGCGCGTTGTGCAGCACTTCGATCAGGCAGTCTTCCAGCTCGAAGCGCTCGTGCAGCCTTGAACCCAGCTCCTTGAGCTTGCCGGTCAAGGTGGTTGCGCAGGAACAGTCGCCCTTGTCGCAGTGGTCGTTGAAGTCGAGGGCAAACTGGGTGATGGCTTCGATGCGCGGGAAAATCGTGTCGGCCAGCTCCAGGCCGCGCTCGTCATCGAAGGCCCTGGCCTCGGCAATCAGTTGCTCGTAGATCTCGAAGTGCCCGGCGGACACATAGTCCACCAGCACGCCGCAGAACTCCTTGAGTTTCTTGCGGTTGCCGGCCAGCGCTTCGGGCGTCTCGCCAAGCTTGTCGAAAGCCTCGACCAGCTTTTGCCGCTCCTGCAGCCAGCGATCGATCAGCTTGTGCACCCCACCCCAGCGTTCCTGAGCATTCTGACAACTTTCCAACATGGTCTTTTCTTCCCTTTTGGGTCATGCCGCCATCGGCCCATTCCAAGACAGCTGGGATGCGGAACCGTTCGGAAAAAAGCAGCAATCGAAGCAGTCTGTTTTTCTATGGTGCGTGCTGGGAGATTATGCCCGTGCGTCTGCCGCTTCAAGTGTCCCTTCGATAAAGTTCATACAAGTGTTTAACCGGCGTACCCGCACGCCACCCCCGAAATCCGGGCACCGGCCCGGGTCAGGATGGCGCGCGGGCGCCCAGGCGCAACGCTTGCAGCCACCCACCCAGGGTCAACAGCAGCAAGCCGCTCAAGGCCAGCAGGCTCCATTCCGGGACGCTCATGTCCAACAGTGTCCAATTGACGCGGGCACACTCTGGCGTCCCCAGCAGCAGGGTCTTGAGCGCCTCGGGAAACGGCAGCGTTGCCATCAGGTAATCCAGCCCCGGCTGGCAGGCAACCTTGGGCTGCTCGCCATTGGCCTGCAGCCACAACTGCCGCAAGGCCGCCGCGACAGCCGCGCTGATCAGCAGCGTATGAACAACCAGATAGCGACGGATGCCCCTCAGGCCCGGGCCATGGACACAGGCTGCCAGGCAGGCAATGGCCAGCAGGGCAATGAAGAAACGCTGCACCAGGCACAACGAGCAGGGCACCAGCCCGATCTGCCATTGCAGGTAAAACGCAGCAGCAAGGATGCCCGTGGACACCAGGAAACCCAGCAGAAACAAGGAGCGCGATCGAGCCAGTACCATGGCAAATCCAGTTACGCGACAGTTGGAAAACTACGGTAGAGGAAAGCCCGGAATGCTTTCAAGCTGTGTCCTGAAGGACATTTCTCTAATCGTGTAGGGAAAATCCGACTGAAGTGCAGGGACAGGGCAAAGTCGATCGAGGGAAGCGGCCCGGCAACGTGCAAGCCACGTTACCAGGCCGTTTATCACGCCAGTTTCAGGCGCGGGCTGGTTCAGGCAGGGGCAGCGCCAGCAGGCGCTCGTCCAGCAGCCCCAGGCCTTCCTGGAACAGCTGGTTGCTGCGTTCGGTGTCTCCCAGGCGCGCCAGCAAGCGTGCCAGTTCAGCGCAGGCTTCGGGGTTGCGCTGCAGCCGCAGGCTGCTTTCCAGGTAATCGCGCGCCTTGCCCCACAAGCTGTTCTGCAGGCTGAGGCGGCCCAGGGTCAGCAGCAGGCTGGAGTCGTCGGCGTGCTGCTTGAGCCAGCCCTCGGCGGCCTGCAACTGCTTGGCCGGGTCGCTGCCTACCACCAGGCCATACAGGCGTGCCAGGTGGCTGTCGTAACCGCGCTTGAGCGTGGCGCGCAGGATGGCCTCGGCGTCGGCCTGGGCGCCCAGTTGGCGCAGTTGGTCGGCGTAGGCCAGCACCAGCGCAGGCTCCTGGCGCTGGCCAGCGCTGAGCTGTTCCCAGGCACGCTTGAGCGCCTCGACCGCAGCTTCGCCGTCTTCGCGGGTAGAGGTGAGCGTGAGGTTCTCGCCCCAGGCCCGGTGCTCCAGCTCGGTCAGTTCGGCAGCGGTGACCGCCTTGCTCTTGCGCAACTCGGGCAGCAGGTGGATCACCGCGGTCCAGTCGCCACGCTGCTGGTGCAGGCGCTGCAACTGGCGCAGCACCTGGACGTTGCCGGGGTGGCGCTCGCGCATGGCTTCCAGGGTGTCGCGGGCGCCCTGCATGTCATTGCGGTCCACTTGCAGTTGGGCGTGGGTCAGGGCTACCGCAAGCTCGGCCTGGGGCTGACGCTCCAGGGCGCGCTCAAGCAGGTTGTCGCAGTCTTCGTGGCGGCCCAGCTCGTTGGCCGCGCGCGCAGCACCCAGGTAATACAGCAAAGGTTGGCGCTCAGCCTCGGCGGCACGGTGCAGGTTGCGCTGGGCGCTGGCCCAGCGGCCTTCGGCCAGGTCCAGTTGGCCCTGCTCGATGGCCACCTGGGTGCGACGCTGGCGGTTGCGGCCAGACCAGGGGTTCACCACCCCCGCAGAGGTCAGCACCAGGCTGAGCAACACCCACAGCACGAACACCGCCAGCACCAGCACCACCAGCGCCGCCAGGGTGGCCCACAGCCCCGACTCATAACGGAACACGTGGGGGTAGTCGATCAGCACGTAGCCTGGGTGCTTGGCGATGCCCAGCCCCAGGCCGACGGCCACGGCAATGGCGATGAAGACCAGGACATAGGCACGCTTCATGGGCGTGCCCCCGCTTGCGGCTGGGTCATCAGTGCCTCGGCGGGCATGTGCCGATGCTCCAGGTAGTTCTGCACCGCCTCGAGGCTGGCGTTGAGGTCCGGCGTGACCACCGACACCGGCTGCCCCTTGAGGGCATCCAGGCGGGCCAGCATCGAACGGCTCTCGGTGTTGTCCTGGTTGAAGCTGGCCAGCAGGATGCTGCGGGCCTCATCCAGCGCCTGCCCATAGACCTTCGGCTCGTCATTGAGCGCGGCCCACTGGGCCTGTTCCAGCGCCAGGCTCAACGCCAGGCGCACCTGGTTCAGGCTCTGCCCGGCCAGCAGCGGACGAATGTTCTGGTCGGGGCGGAAGTCAACGCGGAAATAGCTGGAAATCTTGTGCCACCAGCGCTCCCAGCGGTCATCGTCGCCAGCCAGGGCGGCACGCTCGGCGTCACCCTGGGCCTGGAACTCCGGCGCCAGGGCCGAGAGGCCCACGGTCTGGTCGCGCAGGGCACCCAATTGCAGGAACAGGCCGGTGCGGTCCGGCTGGTCGACGCTGGCCAGCGACGCCAGGGACTTGGCCAGCTGTTCACGGGCAGCGAAGGCCGAGGGGTCATCCTGTTCGCGCAGGATCTCGTCGGCGCCCTGGACCAGCGCCTTGGCGCTGGCAATGTCCTGCAACGCCGACAGGCGCAGGCTGGCCAGGCGCAACAGGTGCTCGGCCTCGGCCAGGCGCCAATCCTTGCGGCTGGCACCCAGTACCGTTTCCAGGCGCTGGCTGAGGCGCTGCTGGTCGCCCTGCAACTGCGCCACCAGGCGACGACGGTCTTCCAATTCATCGGCGTTAGGCAGTTGCCCCAGCCGCGTGGTGAGCGCCTGCTCACCCTGGCTCAACGCCTGGGCCTGGCTGTCGAGCGCCTGCAATTGCCCGGACTGGGCCTGGTGGCCCGCCTGCAACTGGCGCAACTGCCAGACGCTCCAGCCACCGACCGCGACGCCGGCAGCGCCCAGCAGCAAGGCCACGACCGCGATGCCGGCGGCGCCACGGCCAGACTTCTTCACCACAGGGGGGACAGCCGCCTGGGGCGTCGACTGCAGATCATCTTGGGGCAAGACTGTTTCGCTCACGTATCCATCCTTTGCATAGGGCAGGTTTCACCCGGGTAGGCGGTGTTCTTGCAGGGCCGCCAGCAAGGCCGCGGCGCTGGCGCCACGGCAATCCACTACATGGCGAGCGCCGGCGGCCTGGGCCAGGGCGGCGACTCGCGGGCTGGGCACGAACAGCGGTAACCCGGCCAATTGTGGCCAGTGCTCACCGGCCAGTTGCTGCAAATGCTCGAAACCCTGCCCACTGCTGACCACCAGCGCGTTCAGGCGTTCCGCCGTTACCCGCTGGTACAGCGCCTGCGCCGGGTAATCGGGCAGGCTGCGACGGTAGAGTTGCAGATAATCGACAGTAGCACCCTGCTCGCGCAAGTGCTCGGCCAACAATTCGCGGCCGCCCTCGCCGCGCAGGATCAGCACCCGCGGGTAAGGCTGCTGCAGCGCCTGGCCCAACTCCGGCAGGGCCAGCAGGGCTTCGCTGTCGTCGCCCTGGGGCGGCACGTGCACGCGCAGGCCGTAGTCCTCGAGGATGGCCGCGGTGGCGGCGCCCACGCTGAACCAGCTTTGCAGCGGCGGCTGCGGCCAGTACTGGTCAATCAAATCCAGGCCCAGCCGTGCGGCCGGCTTGCTGACGGCGATCACCGCGCAGTACTGCGCCAGGTTCAACACCTGGGTGACCATTTGCGGCGTGACCGGCAGGGGCTCGATATCGAGCAGGGGCATGCTGGCGCTGTAGATGCCGGCGGCGTCCAGCGCTTGCGCCACCGCGGCCGATTCCTCGGCAGGGCGGGTCAGCAGCAGGCGCCAGCCCGTCACGGGTGGCCGTCCTCGCCATAGACGGCCTTGAGGATCTGGTCGGCGCCCTGGTGCAGCAGCGCTTCGGCGACCTCGATGCCCAGGCGCTCGGCGTCGCCCCGCGGGGCGCGAGCCTGGGCACTGAGCAGGCGGCCGCCATCGGGTTCGCCCACCAGGCCACGCAGCCACAGCTGCTCGCCTTCCAGCACGGCGTAGCAGGCGATAGGCACCTGGCAGCCGCCGTTGAGGTGTTTGTTCAGGGCACGCTCGGCAGTGACCCGGGCGGCAGTGTCGCTGTGATGCAGCGGCGCCAGCAGTGCGTGGATTTCGCTGTCGGCGGTGCGGCACTCGATGCCTACGGCGCCCTGGCCGCCGGCTGGCAGGCTGTCTTCGATGCTGATGCTGTCGGTGATGCGCTCCTCGAAGCCCAGGCGGATCAGGCCGGCGGCGGCCAGGATGATGGCGTCGTACTCACCGGCGTCGAGCTTGGCCAGGCGGGTATTCACGTTGCCGCGCAGGAAGCGGATCTGCAGGTCGGGGCGGCGCGCCAGCAGCTGGGTCTGGCGACGCAGGCTGGAGGTGCCGACCACGCTGTCGGCAGGCAGGGCTTCGAGGCTTGGGAAGGTATTGGAAACGAAGGCGTCGCGCGGGTCTTCGCGCTCGCAGATGCAGTACAGGCCCAGGCCTTCAGGGAAGTCCATGGGCACGTCCTTCATGGAGTGCACGGCAATGTCGGCTTCGTTGTCGAGCAGGGCGTTTTCCAGCTCCTTGACGAACAAGCCCTTGCCGCCGATTTTCGACAGGGGCGAATCAAGCAGCTTGTCGCCGCGGCTGACCATCGGCACCAGGGTCACCACCAGGCCGGGGTGAGCCTGTTCCAGGCGGGCCTTGACGTATTCGGCCTGCCACAGGGCCAGGGCGCTTTTACGGGTGGCGATGCGGATCTCGCGAGTAGGCATGAATCAATCCGTGCTGGGTAGATGGGCCGATCATACCAGCATCGCGGGAACAGCATGGCGGCCGGAGCGGGTTCGCCCGCCCCGGACGGCCTACAACTGTTGCATCATTTTGCGCACACCGGCCACGTGGCGGCGGCTGACGATCAGCGCATCGCCATTGAGGCCCTTGAGGAATAACTGGAAATGCCCCAGGGGCGTGCGTTGCAGGCGCTCGATGCGGTCGCGGGCGACCAGCGCGTTGCGGTGGATACGCACGAAGCGGTCACCGAACTCGTCCTCCAGTGCCTTGAGGGGCTCGTCGAGCAGCACCTCGCCGCCTTCATGGCGCAGGGTCACGTACTTGTGGTCGGCAATGAAATAGATGACCTGGTCCAGCGGAATCAGCTCGATACCCTTGCGCGTGCGTGCGCTGATATGGGTGCGCGGGCCGCTGCCGCTTTCGGCGGCCGGACGGGTCAGCGCGGAGAGCTGCGCACGGTTGGGGCGTTCGGCTTTTTTCAGCGCTTCGAGCAGGTGCTCGGGGCGCACCGGTTTCACCAGGTAGCCCAGGGCGCTGGTCTGGAAGGCGTCCAGGGCAAATTCATCATGGGCGGTACAGAACACAACCGCCGGCGGCGCCTCGCGCTCGCACAGCTTGGCTGCAACCTGCAGTCCATCAAGGCCGGGCATGCGGATGTCGAGCAACACCACGTCGGGCTTGAGGCTGTCGATAAGGGCCAGGGCCTCCTCGCCATTGGTGGCGCTGGGCTCTAGCACACTGTAACCCTCGAGATCGCTGACCAATCGGGTCAGGCGCTCGCGGGCCAGGGGTTCGTCATCAACGATCAGGACATTCATATAGCACTGGATTCCTGCGTGAGTCTCGCACAAGGATAGCGTAGACAGGTGAAGTGACGACCGTCACGGCGATCCACGCTCAGACTCGCGCGCGGGCCAAAAAGTGCCGCAAGTCGAGCACCAATATTTGTCAGTGCCTGGTGAGTACCGCCCGAAGCCCGCGGCGGGGCGGCTTCGTCGTAGGGATTGCTTACACACAATATGAACTCTCCCCCTTTATAGTCGGCTTCCACCCGGATCACACCCCCTTCTATGCGTGGGGCCACTCCGTGGATCAAGGCGTTCTCCAACAACGGTTGTAAGGTTAGCTGCGGGATCGGCAGGTCATCGGGAATTGTGTCGACCCTCCAGTCCAACTGTAGACGCTCGCCAAGACGATATTGCTCAATCCGTAAATATCGTTTCGACAGGGCCAACTCCTCGCGCCAGCTCACCAGGGTGCCGGCCTTGCCAAGGCTGGCGCGGAACAGGTCAGAGAGGTCGAGCACCGCCTGCTCGGCGCGCACTGCGTCCACCGGCACCAGGCTGGCGATACTGTTAAGCGTGTTGAACAGGAAGTGCGGCTTGATGCGCGCCTGCAAGGCTTCCAGCCGTGCCTGGAGCTCGGCCCGTTGCTGGATGCGCCATTGGCTCTGCAGGTAAAAATAGCGCAGCAACAGCGCCGACATGATCAGCGCAATCAGCCCGTGCCGCAGGTAACGGTTGAATATGCCGAAGGAAAGATCCGAGGCAGGCGTAGCCGGCACCAAATGCAGGTAATCGGTCAGCCCGGTGGCCAGCAGGGTCAGCGCCACCACCATGGCGCAGCAGGTGCCGCCGGCGGCGCCGGGGTGCAGGCGCGCCAGCCAGGGGCGCAGGCCGCACAGCAGCGCCGCCGACAACAGCACCAGCCACTGCACGAACAGCGACGTCAGGGCCAGCCGCGACCAGTCGAAGCCCGGCGCACCGGGATCGGCCAGCACCAGTACCAGCACCAGCAGTTCGGCCAGCATCACCAGCACCAGCAATGCCTGCGCCTCGCACAGCACCGGCAGGAAGAACTCCTGTTGCGCACGCTGGCGGCGTGCGGCCTTGCGTCCATCTGTAGGCATTATGTGCATTCCACTGGGCACTCAATCCCCGAGCGGATTGAAGCCCTGTTATTATTGCAGCCAATTTCCCGTTCACGCCTTCAACGAGCGAATTCATGAGTACTGACAAGACCAACCAGTCCTGGGGCGGCCGCTTCAGTGAGCCCGTCGACGCCTTTGTCGCCCGCTTCACCGCATCCGTCAACTTCGACCAGCGCCTCTACCGTCACGACATCATGGGCTCGATCGCCCACGCGACCATGCTGGCCAAGGTCGGCGTGCTTACCGAGGCCGAGCGCGACACCATTGTCGATGGCCTGAAGACCATCCAGGGCGAGATCGAGGCCGGCACCTTCGAGTGGCGTGTGGACCTGGAAGACGTGCACATGAACATCGAGGCACGCCTGACCGACCGCATCGGCATCACCGGCAAGAAGCTGCACACCGGCCGCAGCCGCAACGACCAGGTGGCCACCGACATCCGCCTGTGGCTGCGCGACGAGATCGACCTGATCCTGGGCGAGATCACCCGCCTGCAAAAAGGCCTGCTGGAGCAAGCCGAGCGCGAAGCCGAGACCATCATGCCCGGCTTCACCCACCTGCAGACTGCACAGCCGGTTACCTTCGGCCACCACTTGCTGGCCTGGTTCGAAATGCTCAGCCGCGACTACGAGCGCCTGGTGGACTGCCGCAAACGCGCCAACCGCATGCCTTTGGGCAGCGCCGCGCTGGCCGGCACCACCTACCCGATCGACCGCGAACTGACCTGCCAGCTGCTGGGCTTCGAAGCCGTGGGCGGTAACTCGCTGGACGGCGTGTCGGACCGTGACTTCGCCATCGAATTCTGCGCCGCCGCCAGCATCGCCATGATGCACCTGTCGCGCTTCTCCGAAGAGCTGGTGCTGTGGACCAGCGCCCAGTTCCAGTTCATTGACCTGCCCGACCGCTTCTGCACCGGCAGCTCGATCATGCCGCAAAAGAAAAACCCCGACGTGCCCGAGCTGGTGCGTGGCAAGAGCGGCCGCGTGTTCGGTGCGCTGATGGGCCTGCTGACCCTGATGAAAGGCCAGCCACTGGCCTACAACAAGGACAACCAGGAAGACAAGGAACCGCTGTTCGACGCCGCCGACACCCTGCGCGACTCGCTGCGTGCCTTTGCCGACATGATCCCGGCCATCAAGCCCAAGCACGCCATCATGCGCGAAGCGGCTCTGCGCGGTTTCTCCACCGCCACCGACCTGGCCGACTACCTGGTGCGCCGCGGCCTGCCGTTCCGTGACTGCCACGAAATCGTCGGCCATGCCGTGAAATACGGCGTGGACAGCGGCAAGGACCTGGCCGAGATGAGCCTGGAAGAACTGCGCCACTTCAGCGACCAGATCGACCAGGACGTCTTCGAGGTGCTGACCCTGGAAGGCTCGGTCAACGCCCGCGACCACATCGGCGGCACCGCGCCAGCCCAGGTACGCGCCGCCGTGATCCGCGGCCAGGCCCTGCTGGCCCAGCGCTGATCGCCTGTAGCCGCTGCCGCTAGCCTGCGGCAGCGGTTACCGGGTTGAGTTGCGCCAGGAACCGCAGTTGGTCATCGGCCCTGCGGCTGGCGACCTCCACCACGTTGGGGTTGAGCGCCAACAGCGCCAGCAGCGCCTGCGCACCCGGCAGGCCCTCCAGGAAATCGATGTCGAAAAGCTTCAACCCCACCTCCCTGGCCAGGTCCACGCTGTACAGGAAGTAGATATCGGCAAGCGTAGGCTCGCGCCCCGCGACGTACGGGGTAAATGATGCCCCTTCAGCCAACGCGGCAAACCCCTTCACCAGGTCTCGCCTGGCCTTCTCCTTCAAGGCCGGTGGCGTTGCGCGCCCGCCGAAGAACACCTCCGGGTAGCAGACCCGCGCGGGCAGCTCGATGTACAGCTCTATTTCCTTGGCCAACGCCTTCACCCGCGCCCGGTCGAACGGGTCGCAAGGCAATAATCGCCGTTGCGGGTACACCTCCTCCAGATAACCGAGGATCACGTCCGTTTCAGTCAAATATCCGTCCGGGGTGCCCAGCACCGGGATTTTGCCACGACGGCTCACCGCCATGACCCCGGGGCTCTGGCAGCCGTGTAGCAACACCTCCTCGAACGGCAGGCGTTTCTCCAGCAACGCCAATTGCACCATGTTGAAATAGTTACTGGACGCAAACCCGTACAACTTGAGCATCACCTGACCTCCATGGCCTTGAACGAGAGCCGCCAAACTAGGCAGCCGCCGTTGGGCGATGGGCCATTCTGTATTTCAAGACGCGTCAGCTGATGCAAAGCCGACCAATACCGTTAAACTGGCGGCCTACCGTGAGGAACCTGCAATGACCGACGCCACCCAACGCGACGACGAAGACGAACAATTCGCCGAAGACACCCTGATCCAGGCCATCGAGAACCAGATCGAGAGCGACAACCCGCCCGCTGCCAAGGCCACGTTCAACAAGCTGACGCTGGTCGGCTACGAGCGCGACGATATCCTGGAAATGATGGCCCACGTACTTGCCGTAGAAATCGACAAGATCCTGGAAGAAGACCGCGCGTTCGACACCGAATGGTACGAAAAGGCCCTGCGCGCCCTGCCCGAGCTGCCACCCGAGGCGAAGCCCGAGCAGGACTGAGTTTCCCGGCAGAATCGCTGCGGCCTTACTACACTGGAGATGCCCCGCTGCCCTCCACGCAAACCGGGGCCTCCACGGCCTGCCCCCGCTGGGGTTGGCCGTCTATTCCTAGAAAAGTCCGGAGTACCTATGTCGTATACCCCTGAGCTGGTCGCCGAACTGGAAATCCTCGCGCTGTTCAATCTGGACAACACCCAGGAAGGCCTCAAGATCCACCACACCGCCACCCCACAGGCCATTGCGGCGGCCAAGCGGCTGCACGACAAGGAACTGATCACCCAGGTCGACGGCGGCTACCTGACCAGCGGCGGGCTACAGGCTGCGCAGCACGCCCAGGCGCTGCTGACCGTGTTGAGTGTCGGCGAACCCGCCTGACGCCACTGCTCGCGCCGGCGCCAGATGGGGTGCCGGCGCTGCCGTTATTTTTGCCAACCCGGCTCAAACTCTTCTCAAGGCTGCCGATAACCGGCTGAAGGCGGGTGTTCCGCCCTGCCCACGTCACGTCGCCCAGCAGTCGATTCGAGCCACAGATGCCGCGCACCCATGAAATCCGCCCCGATCTGGACGAGGGAATCGATCGCAAGGTTCTCGCGACCCTGCGCGCACGCTTCCTGACGCTGAACCAGGGCCGCCTGGGGCGCGCCATGGAAGGGCTGTCGACCCGCCAGCAACAGGTGCTGACGCTGTTGCCGCTGTTCTTTCACGTCAACCACCCGCTGCTGCCCGGCTATGTCTCGGGCAATACCCCGGCCGGCCTGTCGAACTACGAGCCCGAGCCCGAGGTGCTGGCCGAAGCCCAGCGCCTGACGCGCTCGTTCTCCTACAAGGCGCGCCATGGCAACCCGCCACGCCCGCTGCACGGGCTGTTCCTGATGGGTAGCCTGGGCACCCTGGCCCAGGCCGAACAGAGCGACATGGACTTCTGGGTGTGCCACGACACCGAACTGGGCGCTGACGCAATCGCCGAGCTGCGCAAGAAATGCCAGCTGCTGGAAGCCTGGGCCGCGACCCAGGGCGCCGAGGCGCACTTTTTCCTGATCGACCCGCCGCGCTTCGTGCGTGGCGAGCGCGACACCGAACTCAGCTCCGAAGACTGCGGCACCAGCCAGCACTACCTGCTGCTGGATGAGTTCTACCGCACCGCCATCTGGCTGGCCGGCCGCACGCCGCTGTGGTGGCTGGTGCCGGTGTACGAAGAGACGCGCTACGCCCAGTACACCGAGACCCTGCTGGGCAAGCGTTTCATCCGCGCCGAGGACGTGCTGGACCTGGGCCACCTGGCGCACATTCCCGCCGGCGAGTTCATCGGCGCCGGGCTGTGGCAACTGTTCAAGGGCATCGACTCGCCCTACAAGTCAGTGCTCAAGCTGCTGCTGACCGAGGCCTACGCCAGCGAACATCCAGAGGTGCGCTGCCTCAGCCTGCGCCTCAAGCAGGCGGTGTACGCCAACCAGGTCGACATCGACGAACTGGACCCCTACATGGTGGTGTACCGGCGCATCGAGGAATACCTGCTGGCACGCGGCGACATCGACCGCCTGGAGCTGGCGCGCCGCAGCCTGTACCTGAAGGTCAACAAGAAGCTGACCGCCGGCTCCCGGCAACGCCCGCCCAGCTGGCAGCGGCAGGTGATGCAGCGCCTGGCGGCGGAATGGGGCTGGGACAACCGCCACCTGGCGCTGCTCGACAGCCGCAGCCAGTGGAAGGTGCGCCAGGTGACCAGCGAGCGCCGGGCGCTGGTCAACGAACTCAACTACAGCTACCGCTTCCTCACCCAGTTCGCCCGCGACCAGCAAGCGGTGAACCGGATCAACAGTCGCGACCTGAGCATTCTCGGCCGGCGCCTGTACGCAGCGTTCGAGCGCAAGGCCGGCAAGGTCGAGTTCATCAACCCCGGCATCGCCCCGGACCTGGCCGAGGACACCCTGACCCTGGTGCAGTCGCCCAACCGCAAGGAACCGGGGCAAGTACTGTGGGGGCTGTACAACGGCAACCTGGGCGCCTACGAGTGGGAACACTTCGCGCCCTTCAAGCGCAGCCGCTACCTGCTGGAAATGCTGGTGTGGTGCCACCGCAACGGCGTGATCGACAGCAGCACGCGCCTGGCCTTGCACCCTGGCGAAAGCGACCTGACCGAATTCGAGCTGTTCAACCTGATTGCCAGCCTGCAACAGAGCATCCCCCTGCCCCTGGGCACGGTGGCCGATGAACAGCTGCTACGGCCCACGGTGCCGGTTGAAGTGCTGTTGCTGGTGAACGTGGGCATCGACCCGCTCAAGCATCACCGCGACCTGAACATCCTGATGACCACCGAACGCACCGACTCGCTGAGCTACGCGGGGGTGCGGGAGAACCTGGTGCTGACCCTGGACCAGGTCGTGCTCAACAGCTGGAACGAGGTGCTGGTCAACCGTTTCGACGGCCCGACGGCCTTGATGGATTGCCTGCGCGACTACCTCAATCATCTCCCCGCCGGCACCACGCCACGGGTGCGTGTGCGCTGCTTCTGCCACAACCGCGCCCAGGCCATCGCCCAGCGCGTGGAGGCCTTGCTGGCCACCGCCCAGCAGTTGCTGCGCAGCGGCCTGCACTACCGCTACCTGATCCAGGTGCAGCAGCAGTATCACGTGCTGGAACTGGTACCGGGCAACGTGCGCCACATGGCGTTGCCTACGGTGGCGGCACTGGTGCAATACCTGGGCGAGGACCTGCCGGGCTACAGCCCGCTGCACCTGGACGGCAACGCGCTGGAAGATCACGACCTGGCCGTTGTGCTGCCGCTAGGGCAACCCGAATGCGTGCAGCTGTTCTACCGCCTGCAGGACAGCTGGGCGGACGTCTACGTGCTGGATGAGTTGAACGCGCTATGGCACCAGCGCCTGCCGCTACACGACGAGGCTAGCCTGTTGGTGCCGATGCAGCGTTTCCTGCAGTCGGTGCTGCGCCGCCGCAACGCGCTGCAGGCCGTGGAAGGCCATGACGAGCAGGTGCTGTATTACCAGCTGCTGCCCACCGGCAGCGGCCGCGCCCGCAGCGCCGAACCTCGGCCGGGTCCGCCGACGGCCACCAGCAAGCGTTACTACGATGTGCAGGCGATTATCGAACGCTCGCCACCCGGCCAGGTGCACGTGACCCTGTACTGCAATCAACGCGAGTTCTCGGAGCTGGAGCATGGCGAGCAACTGTTCAGCGTGGTGGCCCGCCAGATCCTGAAGCAGCGCACCGAGCCCATGGCCTACCGCTGCTACATCACTGACCTGGACTTGTCCGGCCTGCTGGGCGACACGCCGGGCGCCACCCACCTGTACCTGCGCTACAAGGCCGACCTTGAGCGCTCACTGAACAACGCCTTGAGCCAGATGTAGGCCTCAGGCCGTGCCTGCGCGGCGCTCGGCGGCCTGGTCGCAGATCTGCCGGCGACGGGCGTCGTCGGCCGAACGCCATTCGCGGATGTCTTCCACGTGGCGGAAACAGCCCTTGCAGACCTTCTGCTCATTGAGCCGGCACAGGCTGATGCAGGGTGACGGCACCGCCGGGCTGACGTTGCTGAACAAGGGCTTGGGCGGGCGGGCCGCTGGCGTTTGGGTGGTCACGCTCAGATCTCTTCGAAGTCCAGCTTCACGCCGGCCTGTTCCCAGGTGGCGCGGGTGAGGATCTCGCCCAGCAGCTCTTCGGACTTCTCGCACACCCACTTGCCCATCTCTTCGTCGTAGTCGAAGTGGTAGCCACCCGAACGCGCGGCCAGCCACAGCTGGCGCAGGGGTTCCTGGCGGCTGATGATCAGCTGGCTGCCGTTGTCGAACTTGATGGTCATCAGGCCGGACGAAATCTCGACGTCGTCGGCGTGATCTTCGAACAGTTCTTCCAATGCCTGTTGCGTGGCATCGACCAGGTCATGAAAGCGCGCTTCGGTCAAACTCATTGCGGGAACCTCGTAAGTGTCCAATCACACTGCAAGCGCGGGAAGATACGAGCAGCGGGCGCCGATTGCAAAGTTATTACGACCAGTTACCCCCCCTGGGCGCAGCGACCGGGCATCAATAGGCAAGGCGCCGGGTGGCCGGTATACTCGGGCGCAATTAATGCTTTTACAAAGGATTTCGCCATGAAGCGCCTGATTTCCGCCCTTGCTGCGCTGGTCGCGGCTGCCTGCCTGCTGTCCGCCTGCGGCCAGAAAGGCCCGCTGTTCCTGCCGGACGGCCAAAAATCCACCGTGCAACAGGACGGCTCGTCGAAATCGCACAAACACATGATGTAAGGGAAGACCATGGACGCTTTCAACTACCGCGGCGGTGAGCTGTTCGCGGAAGGCGTGTCGTTGGCTTCCATTGCCGAGCGTTTCGGCACGCCAACCTATGTCTATTCCCGTGCGCACATCGAACAGCAGTACCGGGCCTATGCCGACGCCCTCGCCGGCATGTCGCACCTGGTCTGCTTCGCGGTCAAGGCCAACTCCAACCTCGGCGTGCTGAACCTGCTGGCCCGCCTGGGTGCAGGCTTCGACATTGTCTCGGGCGGTGAGCTGGAACGCGTCCTGGCCGCTGGCGGCCGTGCCGACCGCGTGGTGTTTTCCGGCGTCGGCAAGACCCGCGAAGACATGCGCCGCGCTCTGGAAGTGGGCGTGCACTGCTTCAACGTCGAGTCCACCGACGAACTGGAGCGCCTGCAACAGGTAGCCGCCGAGCTGGGCGTGCGCGCCCCGGTGTCGCTGCGGGTGAACCCCGACGTCGACGCCGGCACCCACCCGTACATCTCCACCGGCCTTGCGGAAAACAAGTTTGGCATCGACATCGTCGCCGCCGAAGACGTCTACGTTCGCGCAGCCCAGCTGCCGAACCTGGAAGTGATAGGCGTCGATTGCCACATCGGCTCGCAGCTCACCAGCCTGGAACCCTTCCTCGACGCCCTCGACCGCCTGCTGGGCCTGGTCGACCGCCTGGGCGACTGCGGCATCTTCCTGCAACACATCGACCTGGGCGGTGGCCTGGGCGTGCGTTACCAGGACGAGCAACCACCGCTGGCCGGCGACTACATCAAGGCCGTGCGCGAGCGCCTGCAAGGCCGCGACCTGGCGCTGGTGTTCGAGCCGGGGCGCTACATCGTCGCCAACGCCGGCGTGCTGCTGACCAAGGTCGAGTACCTCAAGCACACCGATCACAAGGACTTCGCCATCGTCGACGCGGCCATGAACGACCTGATCCGCCCGGCCCTGTACCAGGCGTGGATGGACGTCAGCGCCGTACAGCCGCGCGAAGGCGAAGGCCGCAGCTATGACATCGTCGGGCCGATCTGCGAGACCGGCGACTTCCTGGCCAAGGCGCGCCAGCTGGCCCTTGCAGAAGGTGACCTGCTGGCCGTGCGTTCGGCCGGGGCGTATGGTTTCGTCATGAGCTCGAACTACAACACCCGCGGCCGTGCCGCTGAAGTGCTGGTCGATGCCGACCAGGCGTTTGAAGTGCGCCGCCGTGAAACGGTCGCCGAACTGTTCGCGGGCGAAAGCCTGTTGCCGGAGTAAACCCATGCTGCTGCGCTTTACCAAGATGCATGGGCTGGGCAATGACTTCATGGTCCTGGACCTGGTCAGCCAACACGCGCATATCCTGCCCAAGCATGCCAAACAATGGGGCGACCGCCACACCGGCGTCGGCTTCGACCAACTGCTGTTGGTGGAGGCGCCGAGCAACCCGGACGTCGACTTCCGCTACCGCATCTTCAACTCCGACGGTTCGGAAGTGGAACAGTGCGGCAACGGCGCGCGCTGCTTCGCCCGCTTCGTGCTGGACAAGCGCCTGACCGCCAAGAAGCGCATTCGCGTGGAAACCAAGAGCGGCATCATCGAGCTGGATATCCGCAACGACGGCCAGATCAGCGTCGACATGGGCCCACCACGCCTGGTGCCCGCCGACATCCCGTTCGTGGCCGACGCCCAGGCGAAGAACTACGACGTCGAGGTCGACGGCCAGGTGGTGAACCTGGCGGCGGTGTCCATGGGCAACCCCCATGCGGTGCTGAAGGTCGACGACATCAACGCCGCGCCGGTGCACCAGCTGGGCCCGAAAATCGAACACCATCCGCGCTTCCCGGCGCGGGTCAACGTCGGCTTCCTGCACGTGATCGACCGTCAGCGCGCGCAACTGCGCGTCTGGGAACGCGGCGCCGGGGAAACCCAGGCCTGCGGTACCGGCGCCTGCGCCGCCGCGGTCGCCGCCATCAGCCAGGGCTGGATGGATTCACCGCTGTTGATCGACCTGCCCGGCGGGCGCTTGTCCATCGAATGGGCGGGCCCCGGCCAGCCCGTGCTGATGACCGGCCCGGCGGTGCGCGTCTACGAAGGACAAGTGCGTCTATGAGCGAGCCACGACCATGACCAAGAAGCCCCAGGCACCTGCACCACAGCCCCTTGATAACGTTGAGGACAGCACGGCGCCGGCCCCCGGGGCTGATGCGGTCGCGGCGTTCCTGCAAGCCAACCCGGAGTTCTTCGTGGAACGCGAGGAGCTGCTGATCAGCCTGCGCCTGCCGCACCAGCGCGGCGACACCGTGTCGCTGGTGGAACGGCAGATGAAGCTGCTGCGCGAGCGCAACATCGAGATGCGCCACCGCCTGTCGCAGCTCATGGACGTGGCCCGCGACAACGACCGCCTGTTCGACAAGACCCGCCGGCTGATCCTCGACATCCTCGATGCCGCCAGCCTGGAAGAAGTGGTCATCGCCGTGGAAGACAGCCTGCGCCAGGAATTCCAGGTGCCCTTCGTCAGCCTCATCCTGTTCAGCGAGATCGCCACCCCGGTGGGCCGCTGGGTCAGCAGCAGCGAGGCGCACCAGGCCATCGGCGCGCTGCTGTCGGGCGGCAAGACCGTCAGCGGCAGCCTGCGCGACCATGAGCTGGACTTCCTGTTCGGCGAGGAACAGCGCAAGCAGGTCGGCTCCACCGCCGTGGTCGCGCTGACCCACCAGGGCCTGCACGGCGTGCTGGCCATCGGCAGCCGCGACCCCCAGCACTACAAGAGCTCGGTGGGCACGCTGTTCCTGAGCTACATCGCCGAGGTGCTGGGCCGCGTGTTGCCGCGCTTCACCGGCAGCCTGCGCTCGGTACGCTGACCATGCAGGCGCACCTGGACGCTTACTGCGCGCACCTGCGCAGTGAGCGGCAAGTGTCCGACCACACCCTGCAAGCCTACCGGCGCGACCTGGACAAGGTGCTGGCGTTCTGTGAGAAAGAACAGCTGGCCAGCTGGAACGCCCTCGACATCCAGCAGCTGCGCCGCCTGGTCGCCCGCCTGCACCAGCAGGGGCAATCCTCGCGCAGCCTGGCCCGCCTGCTATCAGCGGTGCGCGGCTTGTACCGCTACCTCAACCGCGAAGGCATCTGCAGCCACGACCCGGCCAACGGCCTGTCGCCACCCAAGGGCGAGCGGCGCCTGCCGCGCACCCTCGACACCGACCGTGCGCTGCAGTTGCTGGAAGGCGCCGTGGAGGACGATTTTCTCGCCCACCGCGACCAGGCCATGCTGGAGCTGTTCTATTCCTCGGGCCTGCGCCTGTCGGAGCTGACCAGCCTGAACCTTGAGCAGCTGGACCTGGCCGACGGCCTGGTACAAGTGCACGGCAAGGGCAGCAAGACCCGCGTGCTGCCAGTGGGGCGCAAGGCGCGCGAGGCGCTGCAGCAGTGGCTGCCCCTGCGCGGCCTGAGCAACCCCGCCGACGACGCCGTGTTCGTCAGCCAGCAGGGCCGACGCCTGGGCCCGCGGGCCATCCAGCTGCGGGTCAAGGCCGCCGGCGAGCGCGAGCTGGGCCAGAACCTGCACCCGCACATGCTGCGGCACTCTTTCGCCAGCCATTTGCTGGAGTCGTCCCAGGACCTGCGCGCGGTGCAGGAAATGCTCGGCCATGCCGACATCGCCACCACGCAGATCTACACCCACCTGGACTTCCAGCACCTGGCCACGGTCTACGACAGCGCCCACCCACGGGCCAAACGCAGCAAGGACAGTGACACATGAGCATCGAGCTGATCACCTTCGACCTCGACGACACCCTGTGGGACACCGCGCCCGTCATCGTCAGCGCCGAAGCGGTGCTGCGCGATTGGCTGGCCAGGCACGCACCAAAACTGGGCGGCGTTGAGGTCGAGCATTTGTTCGCCATTCGCCAGCGCCTGGTGGATGCCGAACCTGGCCTGAAGCACCGCATCAGTGCGCTGCGCCGCCTGGTGCTGCTGCACGCCCTGCGCGAAGCCGGCTACCCGGAGGCCGAAGCCGTGCCGCTTGCAGAAAAGAGCTTCGAGGTATTCCTACACGCCCGTCACCAGATCGAGGTATTCCCCGAAGTGCTACCGGCACTGGAACAACTGGGCCAGCACTACACCCTGGGCGTGGTCACCAACGGCAACGCCGACGTGCGCCGCCTGGGCCTGGCCGACCGCTTCGGCTTTGCCCTGTGCGCCGAGGACCTGGGCATCGGCAAGCCGGACCCGGCGCTGTTCAACGAGGCGCTCAAGCGCGCCGGTGGCGTAGCGGCCAGTGCCGCGGTGCATGTGGGTGACCACCCCGGCGACGACATTTTCGGCGCCCAGCAGGCCGGCTTCCGGGCCATCTGGTTCAACCCGCAGGGCAAGGCGTGGGAGGCGGATCACAAGCCGGACGCCGAGGTGCGTAGCCTGTTGGAGATCCCGCACATTCTCGCACGCTGGAAATAACCAACGCCCAGGCATGAAAAAGCCCGCAGCGACGGCGGGCTTTTTTCATGCAAGCAGGGACTCAGATAGGGCGGCTGCCGTATTTGTTGTCCGGCTTCTTGGGCGGGTCGGCGACCACATTGGCCTCGACTTCCTGCACCTTGCCACCACGAGCCAGGAATTCTTCCATGGCGCGGGCAAGGGCATCACGCTCCTTGTTCTTGGCTTCAATGCTAGGCAGTTCGTCTACCGACACTGCAGCCTTGGATTTGCCTTTGGCCGAGGGCGCGGGGGTATCGTCGCCGCTGTCGTCGGCAACGTCTTCAGCTGCCGCTTCCAGGCCTTCCTCGGTATCGTCCTCGTCACCTACTTCGAGTTCGTCGTTTTCCAGATCATCGTCGCTCATGTTCTACCTCATGACTTGCGAAAAGCAGATTATTTATAGCGCAGCCTGACCGTCTGTCGATGGCTGCCAGGAAAAATTCATATCCGTCGGTTTGCCGACGGTCATTTGGCCTCGCCCTGCAACGTGGCGAGCACCCTGCGAGCACCGCCATGATCACGGTGCTCACCCAAATACACACCCTGCCAGGTACCCAGCGCCAGCCGCCCGTCCCGCACCGGCAACGTCAGTTGACAGCCTAGCAAACTGGCCTTGAAGTGTGCCGGCAGGTCATCCGCGCCTTCGTCGTTGTGTTCATAGCCGCCGTCGCCCTGGGGCACCAGGCGGTTGAAGAAACGCTCGAAATCACGCCGAACCGCAGGGTCGGCGTTCTCGTTGATGGTCAACGACGCCGACGTATGTTGCAGCAGCAGGTGCAGCAGGCCGATACGGCATGCACGCAACTCTGGCCAGTCGTGCAGCAGCTCATCCGTTACCAGGTGAAAGCCGCGCGGCCTTGGCTTCAAGGTGATCAACCGTTGCTGCCACATACCATTCTCCACACGTTCGGGGCGCATTCTAGCGCGCTCTGGGAAAAAGCAAAGGGGCTAAATTCATCATTGCCTGTAAGCCTTTCGCCTACATGGCACGGTTGCTGGAACTTGGCTGGCAGAAACCGTTTGCGCCCTGGACAAATGACAAATCGCAGGCAAAAAAATGCCCGGCAAGCCGGGCATTTTTTCGCAGGCGGTTACAGGTTGTAGCCGCGCTCGTTGTGTTGCGCCAGGTCCAGGCCAACCGACTCTTCTTCGTCGTTGACGCGCAGGCCCATGACCACGTCCAGCACCTTGAGGATGACGTAGGTCACCACGGCGGTGTAGACGATGGTGAACGCCACGCCCTTGCACTGAATCCAGACTTGGGCAGCGATGTCGGTCACGGTGCCGAAGCCGCCCAGCGACGGGGCTGCGAACACGCCGGTCAGGATAGCGCCGAGGATACCGCCGATACCGTGCACGCCGAAGGCGTCCAGGGAGTCGTCGTAGCCCAGCTTGCGTTTCAGGGTGGTGGCGCAGAAGAAGCACACCACGCCAGCCGCCAGGCCGATGACCAGGGCGCCCATCGGGCCCACGGTACCGGCAGCTGGGGTGATGGCTACCAGGCCGGCAACCACGCCCGAAGCGATACCCAGGGCGCTAGGTTTGCCGTGGGTGATCCACTCGGCGAACATCCAGCCCAGTGCAGCGGCGGCGGTGGCGATCTGGGTGACCAGCATGGCCATGCCGGCGGTGCCGTTGGCAGCGGCGGCGGAACCGGCGTTGAAGCCGAACCAGCCTACCCACAGCATCGCTGCGCCCATCAGGGTGTAGCCCAGGTTGTGCGGGGCCATCGGGGTGGTCGGGAAGCCTTTGCGCTTGCCCAGCACCAGGCACGCCACCAGGCCTGCGATACCGGCGTTGATGTGCACCACGGTACCACCGGCGAAGTCCAGCACGCCCCAGTCACCCAGCAGCGAGCCCGGACCAGACCAGACCATGTGCGCGATCGGTGCGTACACCAGGGTGAACCAGATGCCCATGAACACCAGCATGGCCGAGAATTTCATGCGCTCGGCGAAGGCACCCACGATCAGCGCCGGGGTGATGATGGCGAAGGTCATCTGGAAGGTGACGAACACCGCTTCCGGAATCAGCGCCGCAGGGCCAGTGATGCTGGCCGGGGTGATACCCGCCAGGAACGCCTTGGCCATGCTGCCGAAGAAGGAGTTGTAGTTGACGACGCCAGCTTCCATACCGGTGGTATCGAACGCCAGGCTGTAGCCATAGATGGTCCACAGAATGCTGACCAGGCCGGTAATGGCGAAGCACTGCATCATCACGGAAAGAATGTTTTTCGAACGAACCATGCCGCCGTAGAACAACGCCAGGCCAGGAATGGTCATGAACAGCACCAGGGCGGTGGACGTCAGCATCCACGCGGTATCGCCCGAATTGAGCACCGGTGCCGGAACCGGATCAGCCGCCAGGGCCATGCCGGGTATTACGAGGGACAACAGGGCTCCTAGCCCTGCGAATTGACGCAGAGTCATATTGTTTTCTCCTGGGGCGTTGGGTTTGGGGCGGCTTAGATCGCGTCGGTATCGGTTTCGCCGGTACGGATGCGAATGGCCTGTTCCAGATTGACCACGAAAATCTTGCCGTCGCCGATCTTGCCGGTGTTGGCAGCCTTGGTGATCGCCTCGATCACCCGGTCCAGATCCTTGTCGTCAATGGCGACATCGATCTTCACCTTGGGCAAAAAGTCGACCACGTATTCCGCGCCGCGATACAGCTCGGTGTGACCCTTCTGGCGCCCGAAGCCTTTCACCTCGGTTACGGTAATGCCCTGCACGCCGATTTCAGACAGCGACTCGCGGACGTCGTCCAATTTGAACGGCTTGATGATGGCAGTGACTAGCTTCATGAAACTCTCTCCCGAATTAGTGGACTTGCCCCAGGAAAACAAACCCAGCTCAAGTCTAAGCGCAGTGCCTGGCTTTGTAACGCGTCGTCGGTCCCACATCCCCAGACCAACCACCAGTACCGCTCCTGACGAAACACATCCCGCTCCGCCTGCGCACTGCATTCGTCACATCGACTGCATCAGTGCATGGGTCAATGCTGTGTAAGCAGAAAGCTTGCCATGTCCGTGCAACCCAACAAATTCGGCGTGTTTCCCCTTGCTTGTCGCCCTCGCCCCACATCTGATCAACGGTTGCGCCCTATCCTGGTGCGCACTCGAACGTGGCGATGCGCAAAAACCGTGCGGCCGCCACGCCACTGACTATAGACGCCTGCGTGTTACACTCCAGGCCATCAGATTCAGGAATTTCACCATGCTTGCGCCCAAAGCCTTCCTCGACGCCCTTGGCGACCACGCCTCGCGCCTGTTCAGCAGCGACACCAGCCAGCCACGCGCCGAGCTGGAAAGCCAGTTCAAGGTGCTGCTGCAAAGCGGCTTCAGCAAGCTGGACCTGGTAAGCCGGGAAGAATTCGACAGCCAGATGGTGGTGCTGGCCCGCACCCGCGCGCGCCTGGAAGCGCTGGAAGCGAAGATGGCCGAACTCGAAGCACGCCTGGCGCCACCTGCGGAATAACGGCTCTGCTCGCGCCCGGTGACCCGGCCTGCGGCCGCTGCTACGGGGCGTTGGGTTTGTAGCATTGCGTCATACAAACCCGCCCCTCTACACTCCAGCCATATGCGAATGGACTGGGGGCAGCCGCCGATGAACCGCAATGAATTGCGCAAGGCCGACATCAACCTGATGGTGGTGTTCGAGACCTTGATGCTCGAGCGCAACGTCACCCGCGTCGCCGAAAAGCTGTTCCTCGGCCAGCCCACCATCAGCTCGGCGCTCAACCGCCTGCGCAGCATGTTCAACGACCCGCTGTTCGTGCGTGTCGGCCACCGCATGGAGCCCACCGCCCGCGCCGAGGAACTGGCCCGGCACCTGTCGCCGGCCCTGGACGCGCTGTCCATCGCCATCAGCCTGAGCCACGACTTCGACCCCGCCGTCAGCAACTCCACCTTCCGCATCGGCCTGTCCGACGACGTCGAGTTCGGCCTGCTGCCGCCCCTGCTGCGCGCCCTGCGCCAGGAGGCGCCGAAGGTGGTGTTCGTGGTGCAGCACGTGGACTACTGGCGCGTGCCCGACCTGCTCGCCTCCGGCGAAATCACCGTGGGCATCAGCCAGACCCGCGGCCTGCCGGCCAACGCCAAGCGCAAGCTGCTGCGGCGCATCCAGCCGCGCATCCTGCGCGCCGACAAATCCGACCACCCGCTGACCCTCGACGAATACTGCGAACGCCCCCACGTGCTGGTCTCGCACATGGCCAACACCAGCGGCGTGGTGGACGAGTGGCTGGAGGAAATCGGCCGCAAGCGCAACGTCGTCCTCTCCGTCCCCCAATACAGTGCCCTGCCCGCCCTGCTGGCCGGCACCGACCTGCTCGCCGGCGCCCCCGACTACGCGGCGAACGCGATGGTGGGCTACGGCAACCTGTACACCGAGCCGCTGCCGTTCGACACGCCTACGCTGGACCTGTCGATGGTGTGGTTGAGCGTGATGGATACGGACCCGGGGGAGCGGTGGTTGAGGTCGCGGCTGGAGGCGTTCATGAGTGATTTGCCGCGCTGACTTCGCAGCCTTTCAGGAAAAAGGCTTCACCAGGCAGTATCGAATCAGGGCTTTCTCAACGCTTTGCCTCTGGCGCAATACAAGGAGCACGGCAACCTCACGAGGCGCTTCCAGGATCTCGTAAAAGATCCGAAATGGTCCAATTATCACGCGTCGGTAACTGACAACCCCCAATTCACTTGCCTCTGGTGAGACTGGAAATCCAGAAGGAAATTTGCACAAGCGCTCCTGCAGTTGGTCGATCAACTCGGTAAGACAGCGGTAGGCTGAAGCATCATCGTGAGCCGGTGTCGAGGCCAGGAACGACACTTGATCTTCAATACTCTGAACAGCAGTAGGGGTGAATAGAAGCTTGAAAGGCCTTCCGGATTCCGCCACACGATATCCTTATGATTCAGACGTAAATCTTTTGGCAAGGCGCGCCTTGAGCTCATCGCCAGAGCAATGTTTGCCTTCCTTGTACTCTTGTGAACCCATGGCCAGCAGCTTGACCAACGCGATTACCTCGTCACGACGCGCGCGCTCGTCATAGGACTCGATCACATAGGCCGGCTTGCCGTTTTGGGTGACCACCATAGGTTCATCCAATTCCAGGTCGGCTGCATGCTTTTTCAGGTAACTGATGGTTTCAACCCTCATGGAAAACCTCACTGGCGGATGGTGCAGGGTGCGCAGACGAAGACTGCGCTAGGGAAGAGTGTGAGAACTCATAGTGGCCCAAATTTAGGCCACGGTCGATACCAACCGACAACTGGAAACCTGCCCTTGGTGTGGCAACGCTGGTGTCAGTTCGATGCCTCCATCACTTATTTGCTTCTCTTCTTCCGCGCACGAGCGCAGTGCAGAAACACCCCGACGCAATACCCCCCTGGCACTCCCCTCACCAGCCACTACCCTGAAAGCACCGCAAGGAAGCGGTCCTTCCCTACCCCTGCACGGAGCAATCATGTCCCTAGCCATCGTCCACAGCCGCGCCCAGGTCGGGGTCGGCGCGCCGGCCGTCACGGTGGAAACCCACCTGGCCAACGGCCTGCCTTCGCTGACGCTGGTGGGCCTGCCGGAAGCCTCGGTCAAGGAGAGCAAGGACCGGGTGCGCAGCGCCATCGTCAACTCGAACCTGAATTTCCCCGCGCGGCGCATCACCCAGAACCTGGCGCCTGCGGACCTGCCCAAGGACGGGGGCCGCTACGACCTGGCCATCGCCCTGGGCATTCTCGCTGCCAGCGGGCAGTTCCCTACGGCGGCGCTGCAGGACGTGGAATGCCTGGGCGAGCTGGCGTTGTCGGGGGCGATACGGCCGGTGCAGGGCGTGCTGCCTGCCGCGCTCGCTGCGCGCGAGGCCGGGCGGGCGCTGGTGGTGCCCTGCGAGAATGCCGAGGAGGCCAGCCTGGCGTCAGGGCTGGTGGTCATTGCCGCCAGCAACCTGCTGGAGCTGGTCTGCCATTTCAATGACCAGCGGCGCATCAGCCCCTTCAGCTCCAACGGCCTGATCCTGCTGGACCGGCCCTACCCCGACCTCAGCGAGGTGCAGGGCCAGCCGGCGGCGAAGCGTGCGCTGCTGGTAGCCGCCGCCGGGGCGCACAACCTGCTGTTCAGCGGCCCGCCCGGCACCGGCAAGACGCTGCTCGCCAGCCGCTTGCCCGGGCTGCTGCCGCCGCTGAATGAGCGCGAGGCGCTGGAGGTCGCGGCCATACAGTCGGTGGCCAGCCTGGCGCCTTTGAAGCACTGGCCGCAGCGGCCGTTTCGCCACCCACATCATTCAGCTTCCGGGGCGGCGCTGGTTGGCGGTGGCAGCCGCCCGCAGCCAGGGGAGATCACCCTCGCCCACCACGGCGTGCTGTTTCTTGACGAACTCCCAGAGTTCGACCGCAAGGTGCTGGAGGTGCTACGCGAACCGCTGGAGTCCGGCGAAATCGTCATCGCCCGCGCCCGCGATAAAATCCGTTTCCCCGCGCGCTTCCAGCTGGTGGCGGCCATGAACCCCTGCCCCTGTGGATATCTCGGCGACCCCAGCAGCCGTTGTAGTTGCAGTACCGAGCAGATCGCCCGCTACCGCAATAAACTCTCCGGCCCCTTGCTGGACCGCATCGACCTGCACGTCACCGTCGCCCGCGAAACCACCGCCCTCAACCCAACCCCACAGCCCGGCGACGACACCGCCCACGCTGCCGCACGCGTGGCCGCCGCACGCGATCGGCAACTGCGGCGCCAGGGCTGCGCCAACGCCTTTCTCGACCTGCCGGGGCTGAAGGAACACTGCAAGTTATCCACAGCCGATGAGCAATGGCTGGAAACCGCCTGCGAGCGGCTGACGCTGTCACTGCGGGCAGCGCATCGGCTGTTGAAGGTGGCGCGCACCTTGGCGGACCTGGAAGAGGTGGAGCAGGTTGGGCGGGGGCATGTGGCGGAGGCGTTGCAATATCGGCCCAGCAGCACTTAGCTCAGGAGCTCTTCTTGCACCACCCCCGCCAAACAAACCGCAACTGCACCACCGCCGCCCGCGCCAGCTCCCGGCGCCGTTCGGTCAATTGCGTATCCGCCATCAGCACCGCCAACAGCCGCTCGCTCGGCTCATCCAGCACCGCCGCCCGCGCCGGCGCCGGCGGCCCCTGCTTGAGCAGGCGCGCTACCTGCCGCAGGTAGCGGTCACGCGCCGCCGCGACGGTGCCCGTGGCGTCCACCAGGCAGCCGCGCAGGTGCAGCAGTTCGCCGCCCAGGTCCAGGCCGTAGAGGCCGTCGTGCCAGTGCAGGTTGGGTTCGTCCGGGTGTTGGGTGCGATAGCGCGCCAAGCGCATCAGGCGGTCGGCCATGCGCCCGCCGAACCAGCCCTCGGCGTGGCTCAGCGGGCGTTGGGTGAGCTGGGACAGGTCGGCGAGCGACGCCTGCACCAGGCGCCGGTAGTGGCGCAGGCCAGGGCCCAGGGTGACCAGGCGGAACACCACCACCGAGATGCCGACGCCGAACAGGGTGGCCAGGGCCTTGTTGAGGAACTGTTCCAGGTCGTAGCTCATGACGTTGTTGGGGGCGACGTTGTTGACGAAGAAGATGCAGAACGACGAGGCGATGGGCGCGATGCTCGGCTGGCTCAGGCACAGCGAGGCCATGAATAGCGGCACGCCCAGGCCCAGGCACAGCATGGGGAAGCCTTCCCAGCCAGGCAGCAGCCCGTAGGCCACCAACGCCGCCACGGGCACGGATAGGGCGATGCCCTTGAGGAAGTTCAGCGCCGCGCCTGCCGGGGCTTCGCGGCCGGCGAACAGGCTCAGCACCACGCCGCAGATGGACACCGCGCCCAGGCCCGCCGGCCAGGCGGTGAACACCCACAACGCGGCCACGGCGAGGAACGCCAGGGCGCTGCGCAGGCCGGAGATGGCGCCTTGTTCGATGTCGCGGTGCCAGGCCAGCGGGCCGGGGGCGTTGCTGACCGGGTCACCTTGCTCGACGGCGCGCAAGGTCTGCACTGCCACGCTGGCCAGGCGCACCACCACGGTCAGGCGCATCAGGCAGGTGTGCACCTGGGGTTCGAAGCTGGGGTCGAGCAGGCTTTCGTCCAGCACCACGCCCTGCTGGTTGAGGGCTGTTTCGCTGCCGTCGGCCAGGGCCTGGGCCACGCCCTGGATCATCGGGTCGAGGCGTTCGCCTGCCGCTTCATCCAGCATCTGCCGCAAGCGCGCCACACCCCGCGCCACCCGCAACAGGCTGAGCAAATCCCGGCTCATTACCCGCAACGCCTGGGCCCGCAGCCGCCCCAGCGGGCCCTCGAAGGCGGCGTGGTCGCGCTGGGCGTCCACCGAGACGATGCGCCCCAGGGCATCCAGCAGGCCTTGGCGCTGGTCCACGCCCAGCAGTTCCGATGCTGCCGCGGCCATGCCGGCCTGCCAGGCGCCGCGGGCCTGCGCCGCCAGTTGCCGCTCGACACGGCGCGGCCACAGCACGGTGCTGACCAACGAGGCGCAAAGGATGCCCAGGGTGATCTCGAAGAAGCGCGCCTGGGCCTGGTCGAACACGTTCAGGGGCGCGGCGGTGGAGGGCAAGGCGATGATCGCCGTGGTGTAGCCAGCCAGCACGAAACCGTAGGAGGCGTTGTTGCGGTACAGCGACGCGCCGGCGGTGCAGAAGCCCAGCCACAGCGCCATGCACAGCAGGAACATCAACGAGGCCTGGCCGAACGCGGCGATCATGCCCAGGGAAACCACGGCACCGACGAAGGTGCCCAGCAGGCGGTAGACGCCCTTGGACAGCACCATGCCACTCAGCGGCTGGTTGACGATGAACACTGTGGTCAGCGCCCACTGTGGCTGCTGCATCTGCAGGATGAACGCCAGGTACAGCGCCAGGCCGCCGCCCAGCATGTTCTTGAGGGCGAACTGCAGCGCCGGGGTCGAGGGGTTGAAGACCGCCTTGGAAAAGTCGCTCAGTGCGCGGGGAAATATCGCCATTGCCTGCAAATCTGCATAGCTAGCTAACGATTAGCATCGTAGCCATATCCCGGCGCAAGAACCAGCCCATTCATTCAAGATCCACAGTGGCGGCGCGGCAGATACTCGAACACACTAGAACAGCCGAATCGCCCTGGGGCCGCCATGTTCTCATTGATCAGTAATCATCCGTTGGCCATCGGTACCGTGCTGCTATTGATCGACCTGGCCGTGTGGCACTCGATCCCGCAGAAGCACCGCATGGCCCGCCTGGCCACCCGCGCCAGCGCCTTCATCCTGTTCAGCTGGGTGCTCAATTCCACCGGCATGAGCCCGCTGACGCCAGCGCCCTGGCCCGACGACGCCACGCTGAACATGGTGGCGACGCTGCTGGAGATCGTCTGGTGGCTGTTCGCCGCGCGGCTGTTGACGGTGATCCTCGGCGCCGTGCTGTTCCAGCGCAATGGCCACACCGGGCGCCTGCTGCAGGACGTGATGGGCGCGGTGATCTTCCTGATCGCCATCGTCGCCGCCGCGGCCTACGTGATGCAGTTGCCGGTGAAAGGCCTGCTGGCCACCTCCGGCGCCATGGCGATCATCGTCGGCCTGGCACTGCAAAGCACCCTGAGCGACGTGTTTTCCGGCATCGTGCTGAACACCACCAAGCCCTACCAGGTGGATGACTGGATTGCCATCGACGGCACCGAAGGCAAGGTCGTCGACATCGACTGGCGCGCCACCCACCTGATGACCAGCAACGGCGCCATGGCGGTGATCCCCAACTCGGTGGCGGCCAAGGCGAAAATCCTCAACTTCAGCCGGCCGAGCAATATTCATGGCGTGTCCATCAGCATCGCCGTGCCCGCCCAGGTGCGCCCGCGCAAGGTGCTGGACGCGCTGGAAAAGGCCCTGCAAGGCACCACGGCGCTGTTGATTTCGCCCAAGCCCAAGGCGGCGGTGAAGGCCTCGACCCTGGAATACATGGAATACGAGGCCAGCGGCTTCATCCGTTCAATGGACCAGAAGACCGAAGCGCAGAACCTGTTGTTCGACCTGGCGCACCGGCACCTGCAGGCCTCGGGCGTGAGCTGGGCGCTGGAAGCTGCGGAGCGGCCATGGTCGCGGCAGCGCAGCCTGTTGGAAGAGGTGCGGGTGTTCCGCTCGCTGAGCAACGAGGACAAAGACCACCTGGCCGAAAGCATGAGCCCGGTGGAATACCCCGAGGACCATTTGATCCTGGCCTACGGCGCCACGTCCGAATTCCTGCTGGTGATCGGCACGGGCGTGGTGTCGGCGCGCATTAAGGACGGCGACAGGATGATCGAGGCGGGACGCATGGGGCCTGGGGAGATACTGGGCGAGGACAACCTGGTGTCCGAGGGCACCTCGATGGCGGAGTTCCGCTCGCTGACCACCTGCATCCTGTACCGCATCGACAAGCAGGCGCTGAAGGCCTGCATGGGCGAGCGTAGCGAGGTGGTGGCGGCGTTCACCAAGTTGCAGCACTACCGGCAGCGCAAGAGCCAGTCGTTGCTGTTGCAGAAGCCGACGGAAATCCGCAAGGGTGGATTCCTGAACTGGTTGCATCTGAAAGAGCGCTGAGCACCTGTAGCTGCTGCCGAAGGCTGCGCTGGCCGTTATGAACGCCGGAGATCTTCAGCGTGGTCAAGGGCCAGCGCAGCCTTCGGCAGCGGCTACACGTGGTACGTCCACGCGCTACAACACCACCCGCAAACACTGCCCCGCGTGGTACAGCGAGAACCCTGTCTCGTAGAACCCGGTGCGCAGCGCCGGACGCGTCACCGGCTTGTCCAGCGAGAACGGCAGCGGCAGCCCCGCCGGGTCGTCGCTCAGCAGATAGTCCGCCAGCGCCTTGCCCACCACCGTGCCGGTGGTGTTGCCGCGGCCGTTGTAGCCGGTCACCGCAACCACCCCGGGCGCCGGTTCGAACAGGCGCATCAGGTGGTCGGGGGTGAAGTCGATGATGCCGGTCCAGTGCATCTCCCAATCCACCTTGCCCAAGGCCGGGAAGTAATGGCCCTGGATGCGGTCGGCCCAGCGCCGCACGAACCAGGCCGGCTTGTTGTCGACCCGGCCCATGCTGCCCAGCAATAGGCGGCCATCGGCGTCGCGACGGATGCTGCTGAGCACCGTGCGGGTGTCCCACGAGCCCTGGCCGTGACGCAGCACCGCATCAGCCGCTGCGCCCACCAGCGGCTTCGACGCCACCTGGTAGTAATAGCCACGGAAGTAGCGGCGCTTGAGGTCGGTCCAGTCGCCCTCAGTGTAGGCGCCCGTGGAGATCACCACCTTGGCGGCGCTGACTTCACCCTTGGCAGTCTTCACCAGCCAGCCATCGCCCTGGCGTTGCAGCTGCTCCACCGGCGAATGCTCGTGAATGGCGCCGCCCAGGCGCTTTACCGCGGCCGCCAGGCCCTGGGTGTAAGCCATGGGGTTGATAGTGCCCGCGCGGCGGTCCAGCAGCGCGGCGGCGATTTTCGTGGTGCCGCAGTACGCCTCGCAGCTCGCGCCGGTGAGCAGTTCCACGTCGGCACCGCGGCGGCGCCACTGCTCGTTGCGGCTTTCCAGGTCGGCCACGCCGGTGGCGTTGTGGGCCATGTGCAGGGTGCCGGCGTTGCGTGCCTGGCAGTCGATGCCCAGGCGCTCGATCATGGCGAACACCGCTGCCGGCGCCTCGCCCAGCACCTTGTTCAAGCGGCTGCCCTGCTCGCGGCCCAGGGTGGCTTCGACGTCGTCGGGGCGAATCCAGGTGCCGGCGTTGACCAGCCCCACGTTGCGCCCCGAGCCGCCATGGCCGACCTGATGCGCCTCAAGCAGCACCACCCGCTGGCCTTGCTCCAGCAAGGCGATGGCGGCATTGAGCCCGGTGATGCCGCCGCCGATCACACAGACATCGGCCTTGGCCGAGCCCGCCAGTGCTGCAGTGGCGGCGGCTGGCGGGGTAAGGTGTTCCCAAAGACATTCCTGACGCAATTGAGTCATGACGCGAACCCGGTCAAATCAAAGGAAAGGGGCCACGGGGGCCGGACTCAATCGAACACGATGCCCTGGGCCAGCGGCAGTTCGCGCGAGTAGTTCACCGTGTTGGTCTGGCGGCGCATGTAGGCTTTCCAGGCATCGGAGCCTGATTCGCGACCACCGCCGGTTTCCTTCTCGCCGCCAAACGCCCCGCCGATTTCCGCGCCGCTGGTGCCGATGTTGACGTTGGCGATGCCGCAGTCGCTGCCCGAGGCGCTCTGGAAGCGCTCAGCTTCGCGCAGGTCGGTGGTGAAGATGCACGACGACAGGCCTTGCGGCACTTCGTTGTTGAGGCGCAGTGCCTCTTCGAAATCGTCATAGGCCAGCACGTACAGGATCGGCGCGAAGGTCTCGTGGCGCACCACGTCGCTCTGGCCTGGCATTTCTGCGATGGCCGGGCTCACGTAGTAGGCATTCGGGTATTGCTGCGCCAGTTGGCGCTCGCCGCCGAACACCTGGCCGCCTTCGTCGCGGGCCTTGGCCAGCGCGCCCTGCATGGCGTCGAACGAGGCCTTGTCGATCAACGGGCCGACCAGATTGTCCTTGCGCGGGTCGCCGATGCGCACCTTGGCGTAGGCGGCCTTCACGCGCGCCACCACTTCATCCTTGATGGAGGAGTGCACGATCACCCGGCGCAGGGTGGTACAGCGCTGGCCTGCGGTACCCACGGCAGAGAACAGGATGCCACGCACGGCCAGGTCGAGATCGGCGCTGGGGGCCAGGATCATGGCGTTGTTGCCGCCCAGTTCGAGGATGCTGCGGCCAAAGCGGGCGGCCACGCGCGGGCCCACTTCGCGGCCCATGCGGGTGCTGCCGGTGGCGCTGACCAGCGGCACACGCGGGTCGTCCACCAGGGCCTCGCCGGCGTCGCGGTCGCCGATCACCAGTTGGCACAGGCCCACAGGCGCTTCGCCGAACTGCTTCAGGGCTTTTTCGAACAGGGCCTGGCAGGCCAGCGCGGTAAGCGGGGTTTTTTCCGACGGCTTCCAGATCACCGAGTTGCCAGCCACCAGCGCCAGCGCGGTGTTCCACGACCACACCGCCACCGGGAAGTTGAAAGCACTGATCACGCCGACCACGCCCAGCGGGTGCCAGGTTTCACGCATGTGGTGGCCAGGGCGCTCGGAAGCGATGGTCAGGCCGTACAGCTGGCGCGACAGGCCCACGGCGAAGTCGCAGATATCGATCATTTCCTGCACTTCGCCCAGGCCTTCCTGGGTGATCTTGCCGGCTTCGATGGACACCAGCTCACCGAGCTGGGCCTTGTGCTGGCGCAGCACTTCGCCGAACAGGCGCACCAACTCACCGCGGCGCGGCGCCGGCACGTCGCGCCAGGCCAGGAAAGCCTGCTGCGCCACATCAATCTTGGCCAGCACCTGGGTTTTGTCTTCCAGGGTCACCGAGGCGATCTGGCTGCCATCGATGGGGGTGTGAACGGGATGGTTGCCGTGGGTGTAGGCACTGGCCGCGACGCCGAGGCTCTGAAGCAGTCCATCAACCATTGTCTTCTCCTGCATGCGATGAGTTGTTGAAATCAAGCGATGGGATCAGTATTAATCCGAATAGTGATACGCAACAAACGACCTTTATTCAGCACATCATTCCTCCAGGGCATGATGTTTCCCCCGTCTGCCCGCCGAGATCGACATGTCCAAACGCCTGGTGCCCTCGATGGCCGCCCTGCAGTGCTTCGAAGCCGCCGCCCGCCACCTGAGTTTTACGCGCGCCGCCGAGGAATTGCACCTCACCCAGAGCGCGGTGAGCAAACAGGTGGCCCAGTTGGAAGAGATGCTGCGCCACCACCTGTTCCTGCGCATCCGCCGGCGCCTGCAACTGACCCCGGCCGGCAGCCTGTACCTGGCCGAGGTGAACAAGATCCTGGTGCAGGTGGACATGTCCAGCCGCTACATCCTCTCCTACGGCCAGGAAACCGAAGTGTTGACCGTGGCCACCCAGCCCAGCTTCGGCGTGGGCTGGCTGATCCCGCACCTGAAGGGCTTCGGCAAGCGCCACCCCAACATCCACCTGGACATCCGCAACGAACTGGAGCCCTTCAACCTGCTGCAGGCCAAGGCCGACGTGGTGTTCTTCTTCGGCCAGGGCACCTGGCCGGGCGCCACCTGCATGGAGCTGTTCACCGAAGAAGTGGTGCCGGTGTGCGCCCCGGACCTGCTGGGCGGTCGCGAGCTGGCCAGCGCCGAGGAGCTGTCGCAACAGGTGCTGCTGCAAAGCACCTCGCGGCCCGAGACCTGGCACGAATGGTTCCTGGAACAGGGCCTGCACTCGGCCAACAGCTACCACGGCCCGCGCTTCGACACCTTCTACATGTGCATCAGCGCGGCGCTGTCGGGCTGCGGCGTGGCGCTGGTGCCGCGCTACCTGGTGGCGCGCGACCTGGCCGAAGGCAAGCTGGTGGTGCCGTGGCAGCACGCGATGCGCAGCAACGGCGCGTATTTCCTGGCGTACCAGGAACATTCGGCGGAAGTGCCGAAGGTGCGGGCGTTGGTGGATTGGGTCACTGACCAGTTGGCCTAGCCCTACGACGCAGCCTACGGCAGCTGCTACGGGGGGCGCAGCCCGCCGATCGCGCTGTTTGCATCGCGGCCAAGGCCGGCTCCTACCCCGCCCGCGGTAGGAGCCGACCTTGGTCGCGATGCAGGCAACACGATTCCTGTAGCAGCGGCCCCAGGCCGCGTCCAAGGTGCCGCGGTGTTCCCGGCACACCGCAGAGAAACCGGACGCCGCCTGCGGCAGGTGCTACGGGGGCGCGCAGCCCGCCGATCGCGCTGTTTGCATCGCGGCCAAGGCCGGCTCCTACCCCGCACGCTGTAGGAGCCGACCTTTGTCGCGATGCAGGCAACACGGTTCCTGTAGCAGCGGCCCCAGGCCGCGTCCAAGGTGCCGCGGTGTTCCCGGCACACCGCAGCGAACCCGGACGCCGCCTGCGGCAGCTGCTACAGGGGCGCGCGAAATCCGCTGATCGCGCCGTTTGCATCGCGGCCAAGGCCGGCTCCTACCCCGCACGCGGTAGGAGCCGACCTTGGTCGCGATGCAGGCAACACGATTCCTGTAGCAGCGGCCCCAGGCCGCGTCCAAGGTGCCGCGGTGTTCCCGGCACACCGCAGCGACCCCGAACGCAGCCTGCGGCAGCTGCTACAGGGGTGCGCGAAATCCGCCGATCGCGATGAAGGCAACACGGTTCCTGTAGCAGCGGCCCCAGGCCGCGTCCGGGCTTGCACGAATTTGCGGAATGAAACACCGACTTTTTTTCGCTTGCGGCCCCTGGTCATTCCCCGCTTTCATAGGCGCAGCTCATTCACTCGGAGTTTCGCCATGCCCAGCTTCGTCAGCCCCGACCAGATCCGCGCCCGGTTCTCGCGGGCCATGTCCGCCATGTACAAGCAGGAGGTGCCGCTCTACGGGGCGCTGCTGGACCTGGTAGGCGAGGTCAACCAGGCCGTCATGGCCCAGCAGCCGGAGGTCGCCGAGGCGCTGCAATGGACCGGCGAAATCCAGCGCCTGGACATGGAGCGCCACGGCGCCATCCGCGTGGGCACCGCTGCGGAGCTGGCCACCATCGCTCGCCTGTTTGCGGTCATGGGCATGCAGCCCGTGGGCTATTACGACCTGACGCCCGCGGGTGTGCCGGTGCATTCCACGGCCTTCCGCGCGGTGCACGAGCAGGCCCTGCAAGTCAGCCCGTTCCGCGTGTTCACCTCGCTGCTGCGCCTGGAGCTGATCGACAACCTGCCCCTGCGCGAACTGGCCCAGGGCCTGCTGGCGCAACGGCAGATCTTCACCCCGCGCGCGCTGCAACTGATTGACCAATGCGAACGCGACGGCGGCCTCGATGAAACGGACGCCGAGGCCTTCGTCACCCAGGCCCTGGAAACCTTCCGCTGGCACCACAGCGCCACCGTCAGCAGCGCGCAGTACCAGCAACTGCACGACCAGCACCGGCTGATCGCCGACGTGGTGGCCTTCAAGGGCCCGCACATCAACCACCTGACGCCGCGTACCCTGGACATCGACGCCGTGCAGGCGGCGATGCCCGGCAAGGGCGTCGCCCCCAAGGCCGTGATCGAAGGCCCGCCCACCCGCCGTCACCCTATCCTGCTGCGCCAGACCAGCTTCAAGGCCCTGCAGGAAAGCATCACCTTCACCGACCAACACGGCACCCGTGGCAGCCACACCGCGCGCTTCGGCGAGATCGAACAGCGCGGCGCTGCGCTGACGCCCAAGGGGCGAGCGCTGTACGACCGTTTATTGAACAATTCCCGCGAGGCGCTGGCAGGCTTCCCCAGCGAGAGCAATGCCGAAGAGTACATGCGCCAGCTGGGCGAACATTTCGCCGAGTTTCCGGATGATGTGCGGCAGATGCGCGAGCAGGACCTGGCCTACTTCCGCTATTTCGCCACTGAACAAGGCCTGGCGGCACGCGACCAGGCAGGCCGCCCCACAAGCCTGCAAGGGCTGATCGACGCCGGCCACGTGCACTTCGAGCCGTTGGTGTACGAGGACTTCCTGCCCGTCAGCGCCGCCGGGATCTTCCAATCCAACCTCGGCGATGCGGCCCAGAGCAACTATGCCGGCGGCTCGACCCAAGACAGCTTCCACCAGGCCCTGGGCCGGCCGGTGCTCGACGAGCTTGAGCTGTACGCCCAGAGCCAGCGCCGCTCACTGCAACAGTGCGCGGCGCAGCTGGGGTTGGCGAGCCTGGCCTGAGGCTTAGCGGCCGACGCGGAAGCGGTTCACTTCCTGACGCAGGTCGGCAGCCAGGGTTTCCAGCTCGCGGGCGGTGATGGCCAGGTTGGAGACCACTTCGCGCTGTTCGCTGTTGGCCAGGGCAATGCTCTGCAGGTTGCTGCTGAGCAAGGTGGCGGTGCTGCTCTGTTCCTGGGTGGCCGTGGTGATGGCGGCGAACTGCTCGCCCGCCGAGCGGCTTTGCTCATCAATGTGCGACAGCGCCGCGGCGACCTTGGCGTTGCGCGACAAGCCTTCTTCCATCAGTTCCTTGCCCTGCTCCATGGTGCTGATGGCATTGCCGGTCTCGTGCTGGATGCTGCCGATCATGGCCGAGATTTCATCGGTGGCCTGGCGTGTGCGCGAGGCCAGGCTGCGCACCTCGTCGGCGACCACGGCAAAGCCGCGGCCCTGCTCGCCTGCGCGCGCCGCTTCAATGGCGGCGTTCAGCGCCAGCAGGTTGGTTTGCTCGGCGATCGAGGTAATCACGCCGACAATGCCACCGATTTCCTGGGAACGCTGGCCCAGGGTGTTGATGACGGTGGCGGTGCTGTTCAGCGCGCCGGCAATCTGTTCCAGCGACGACGACGCCTCGGTCATCGAGCTGCGGCCGATGCGCGTCTGCTCGGCGTTCTGCTGGGCCATGCGCTGGGTGTTGCCCATGTTGTCGGCGATGTTCAGCGACGTGGCGCTGAACTCTTCCACCGCGCCGGCCATGCTGCTGATCTCGCCGGACTGCTGCTCCATGCCCTCGTAGGCGCCAGTGGACATGCCCGACAGCGCCTGGGCGCGGCCACTGACCTCGTGGGCGGCGTTGCGGATGTGCGTCACCATGGTGGCCAGGGCTTCGCCCATGTGGTTGAAACTGCGCGCCAGCTGGCCAATTTCGTCATTGCTGGCCACGTTCAGGCGCGCGTCCAGGTCGCCAGCGCCCAGGGCTTCGGCCTGGCGCACCAGGTCACCCAGCGGCTTGAGCTTGCTGCGCAGCAGCCACATGGACACGCCCACCGCCAGCAGCATGGCCAACAGGCTGCCGATGGCCAGGCGAATGCCCACGCTCCAGGTCACGGCGCGGATCTCGGCCTTGGGCATGGTCGCCAGCACGCTCCAGGGGCCGTCGTCGAAGCGCACGGCCACACTGTAGAAGTCTTCGTTGGTGTCGCTCCAGAAGTCACCCTGGCCCGGGTGCTTGATGAAGTCGTCGAGAATGTCGGTGGCCTTGGCCAGGCCCTGCACGCCGGCGGGCGCCACCAGCCACTTGCTGTTTTCGTCCAGCAGCGCCAGGGAACCGGTGTGGCCGATGCGGAAGCGGCGCAGGTTGTCGAACTGGGCGTTCTGCGCGTCGGTGTAGTCGAAGCCGACGAACAGCACGGCGATGACCCGGCCGTTGCGGTCGCTGACCGGGGTGTACTGGGTCATGTAGTAGCGGTCGAACAGCAACGCGCGGCCCACGTAGTTCTGGCCGGCCAGCAGGCGTGTGTACGCCGGGTGCTGGTGGTCGAGCAGGGTGCCGATGGCGCGGCTGCCGTCCTGCTTGGTCAACGAAGTGCTGACGCGCACGAAGTCGTCGCCCTTGCGCACGAACACGGTGGCCACGCCGGCGGTCATCTGGCGGAAGTCGTCCACTTCGCGGAAGTCGTTGTTCAGCGCCTTGCCGTTGAGCAGCAGCGCCGGGGTGGCGACGCCGGCCACGGTGATGGGCGTGTCGCTGTCCAGGGTCAGGCCGCTGGCGAAGCGCTTCTCGAACAGCCCGCTGAGGCGCTGGGTGCTGTCGCGCAGGGTGCCGTGGAACGTGCTGAGCTGGTCGGCCAGCAGGCGCGCCTCGCTGGCCAGGTGCTGCTCGCGGGTGGCGAGGTTGGCGCTGTCCAGCGAGCGCAGGGCAAAGACAGTACTGCCGGTAATGACGACAGCGAGAATGGCCGCAAGGGCGATACCGAGTTGCGAGGCAATCCGGGCACGGGGTTGAGACATGATGGCTCCTGACCGCAGGGCACGCCCGAGATGCTCGGGGCCAGGCGGCGTAGTGTTCGATTCGGTTTTAAACGGACCTTTCTGGATGAGGTCCTGCACCCTGTAGATTCGGCTGCGACGGCCAATACTTGAGTGCTTGGGCAGGTTATTCGCAAACGTTAAACTGATGGCATTTTAAAGGCTTTTCGCCACCTAGCGCAGAATTTCGACCACCGGCAGTTCCATGGCCTGCACCTCGGCCTGCAGGAAATCACTCAGGCGTTTGAGACGCTCGCCACCCGGGCGGGTCTTGGGCCACACCAGGTAATAATTCAGCCCGCTGGCCACGGCGGTCGGCCACGGCAGGCTCAAGCGGCCCTGGGCCACGTCCTCGGCCACCATCAGCAGGTCACCGATGGACACGCCATAGCCCCTGGCGGCGGCGATCATGCCCAGCTCCAGGGTATCGAAGGCCTGGCCGCCCTTGAGCGAGATGCGCTCGGCCAGGCCCATGCGCTCAAGCCAGTCGCGCCAGTCGCGGCGGTCCGGCGTGGGGTGCAACAGCTCCACCGCCGCCAGTTGCTCCACGGTCCACGGCTGGTCGCTGATCAAGGCCGGCGAGCCCACCGGGATCAGCAGCTCGGGGAACAGGTAGGTGGCCTGCCAGTCGGGCGGGAAGTTGCCGTCGCCCAGCAGCACCGCGCAGTCGAACGGCTCGTGGTTGAAGTCCACGTGGTCCACGTCCATCCAGGCGCTGGTGAGCTGCACCTCGTTGCCGGCCTGCAGGTGGCGGAAGCGGCTGAGCCGCGCCAGCAGCCAGCGCATGGTCAGGGTGGAAGGCGCCTTCATGCGCAGTACGTCGTCTTCGCTCTGCAGCGTGGCGCAGGCGCGCTCCAGGGCGGCGAAGCCCTCGCGCACGCCGGGCAGCAGCAGGCGCGCCGACTCGCTGAGCTGCAGGTTGCGGCCGTTACGCTGGAACAGCCGGCAGGAAAAGTGCTCTTCAAGCGTGCGAATGTGCCGGCTGACCGCGCTCTGGGTAATCGATAACTCATCCGCCGCACGCGTGAACGAGCTGTGGCGGGCGGCGGCCTCGAAGGCACGCAGGGCATACAGAGGCGGCAGGCGACGGGACATGAGGGCAATTCCTGGAAAAATCACGGGCGCTGGCAAGCGACGTTGCTCGAATGAGTAAAACTCATGCCAGGCATCGTTTTTATCCTTTTGTGCCAAAGTCGACAAGCGCCCAGAATTGCCGCTCTCCTGCTACCTGTGAAACGAGCCTGCCCATGCCTTCCGCCATCCGTATCGAACTCGGTGCCCTGCTACGCCTGGCGGGGCCGCTGATTGCCTCGCAACTGGCGCACATGCTGATGGTGCTCACCGACACCCTGATGATGGCCCGCCTCGGCCCGCAAGCCTTGGCCGGCGGCAGCCTGGGCGCGGTGAGCTACACCTTCGTGTCGATTTTCTGCATTGGCGTGATCGCCGCCGTGGGCACCCTGGCGTCCATCCGCCAGGGTGCCGGCGACGTGCCCGGGGTGACGCGCCTGGCCCAGGCCGGGCTGTGGCTGGCCTGGGCCATGGCCCTGGCGGGGGCGCTGGTGATGTGGAACCTGGGCCCGCTGTTGCTGATGCTGGGCCAGACGCCGGAAAACGTCGACGGCGCGCGGCAGTTCCTGTTGCTGCTGCCCTTCGCCCTGCCCGGCTACCTGAGTTTCATGGCCCTGCGCGGCTTCACCAGCGCCCTGGGCCGCGCCGGCCCGGTGATGATGATCAGCCTGGTGGCGGTGGTGGCCAACTTCGGCCTCAACTATGCGTTGATCGAAGGCCTGTTCGGCCTGCCGAAACTGGGGCTGACCGGCATCGGCCTGGTCACGGCCATCGTCGCCACCGGCATGGCCGTGGCGCTGGCGCTGTACATTCGCCTGCATGCGGCCTACCAGCCCTACCCGTTGCGCCAGGGCCTCGCGCGCCCGCAACTGGCGGCGCTGCGCGAGCTGTGGCGGCTGGGCCTGCCGATTGGCGGAACCTATTCGGTAGAGGTGGGGCTGTTCGCCTTCGCGGCCCTGTGCATGGGCACCATGGGCAGCACGCAGCTGGCGGCCCACCAGATTGCCCTGCAGATCGTCTCGGTGGCGTTCATGGTGCCGGCCGGCCTGTCCTATGCGGTGACCATGCGCGTGGGCCAGCACTATGGCGCCGGCAACCTGCACGCCGTGCGCCTGGCCGGCCGCGTGGGCATCGGCTTCGGCGCCCTGGCCATGCTCGGCTTCGCCCTGCTGTTCTGGGTGGCACCGCAACCGCTGGTGGAGCTGTTCCTGGACCGCGACAACCCGGGCTTCACCGGGGTGATCCAGCTGGCCGTGGTGCTGTTGGGCATCGCCGCCTGGTTCGAACTGTTCGACGGCGTGCAGACCATCGCCATGGGTGCCATTCGCGGCCTGAAGGACGCCAAGGTGACCTTCCTGGTCGGCCTGGGCTGCTATTGGCTGATTGGCGCGCCAGCGGCGTGGTTGCTGGCGTTCCCGCTGGGCTGGGGGCCGCAGGGGGTATGGTGGGGCCTGGCGCTGGGGCTGGCCTGCTCGGCCACCAGCCTGACGCTGGCGTTCGAGTGGCGCGTGCGGCGGCTCAAGGCCGCCGCCGCGCTCAGCCCTGCACCGCGCGCTGGGACAGCCCAAACATCAGGTACTCCTGAAGCTCGGGCAGGGGCAGAGGCTTGCTGATCAGGTAACCCTGCACCTGGTCGCAGCCAAAGCTGCGCAGCAGGGCCAGTTGCTCGGGCGTCTCGACGCCCTCGGCCACCACTTCCAGGCTCAGGTTGTGCGCCAGGTTGATCATGGCGTGCACCAGCTTGCGGTTCTCCTCGCGCTGCTCCATGCCGCCGACGAAGCTCTTGTCCACCTTCAGCAGGGCGATGGGCAGGCTGTTGAGGTGCACGAACGACGAAAAGCCGGTGCCGAAGTCGTCCAGCGAGAAACGCACGCCCAGGCGGCCCAGCGCGTCCATGGTCTGCTTGACCAGGTCGTTGCGGCGCATCACCGCGGTTTCGGTCAGTTCGAACTCCAGCCAGCGCGCATCGATGCCACGGTCAGCGATCAGCCGGCCCAGGGTGGCCAGCAACTGGCTGTCCTGGAACTGGCGGAACGACAGGTTCACCGCCATGTGCAGCTCCGGCAGGCCAGCTTCGCGCAGCGCCTGCATGTCGCGCAGCGCGCGGGAAATCACCCAGTAGCCCAACGGCACGATCAGCCCGCTCTGCTCGGCCAACGGCACGAACTCGCTGGGCGGCAACAGCCCGCGCTCGGCGTGGCGCCAGCGCACCAGCGCCTCCAGGCCGACGATGGCGCCGCTTTGCAGGTCCAGGCGCGGCTGGTAGTGCAGTTCCAGTTCATCACGGCGCAAGGCGCGGCGCAGCTCGCTTTCCAGGTCGGCGAGGCTGCGGGCGTTGCGGTTGATGCGCTCGTTGAAGACATGGAAGGTGCAGCCCTGGGTGCTCTTGGCCTGCTGCATGGCGATGTGCGCGTGCCACATCAGCGGGTCGGCGCCGGCCTGGGCGCGGGCGTGGGCAATGCCCAGGCTGCAGCCGATCAGCAGGCTTTCGCCATCGACCCAGTAGGGCTCGGCCAGGGCCTCGACGATGTTCTCGGCCAGCCGCTCGGCGCGCTCGGCGTCGCGGCGGGTGTCGATCAGCAGGGCGAACTCGTCGCTACCCAGGCGTGCCAGCTGGTCGCCGGCGTCCAGTTGGCTGCGCAGGCGGGCCACCACCTGCAGGATCAGGCGGTCGCCGGCCTGGTGGCCAAGGGCGTCGTTGGCGTGGCGGAAGTTGTCCAGGTCCAGGTGCCCCAGGGCCAGGCCGCGGCCCTCGAATTCGGCCAAACGCGCGTTGAGCAGGGTCTGGAAGCCCTGGCGGTTGGCGATGCCGGTCAGGGGGTCCTGCTCGGCCAGGCGCTGCAGCGTGCCTTCCAGCACCCCGCGCTCGCGCACGTGGCGCAGGCAGCGGCGCAGCGCATCGACGGTCAGGGTGTCGCGTACCAACCAGTCGCTGGCGCCCATGGGCGGCTGCGCCGGCTCCTGTTCCAGCAGCAACACCACCGGCAGGCTGCAACGCCCCGGCACCGGTTGCAGCTGCGGGGTCGCCAGCACCACGGCGGTGCGGTCGGTCTGGAACACCTCGCCCAGCGCCTCGAACGACTGCGCCACCACCAGCATGGCGGCGGCGCCAAGCGGTGCCAGGCACTCGCGCAACGACGCCGCCCAGGCTGGGTCGTTGGCCAGAAGCAACAGGCGCACAGGTTCGACGGGCGTAGACAAGCGGGCTCCTCAGGAAAATCCACTGGCAAATACGGCAGGAAAAAGGACTGCATCGCAGGACGCGACAACCCCGGGATGGCGACGGCAGCCACCCCTGACCGCTATTTTCGACTATCTGCGGTAAAATTGTTACGTATCCTGCGGCAAAGTATCAAAAGCGGCAAATTTAGATAGAGGGATGCGTCACAGTGTCGGATGGTCGCGGCATTATTCCTCGACCCTGTTAAAATGCCCGGCCATTTTCGCTAGCGACCCTAATTTCGCATGTCCCGACTCAACCCCCGGCAGCAAGAAGCCGTGAACTACGTCGGCGGCCCTCTTCTGGTGCTCGCCGGTGCCGGCTCCGGCAAGACCAGCGTGATCACCCGCAAGATCGCCCATTTGGTGCAGAACTGCGGCATCCGCGCCCAATACATCGTCGCCATGACCTTTACCAACAAGGCCGCGCGCGAGATGAAGGAGCGCGTGGGCACCCTGCTGCGCGGCGGCGAAGGCCGCGGCCTGACCGTGTCCACCTTCCACAACCTGGGCCTGAACATCATCCGCAAGGAGCATGCGCGCCTGGGCTACAAGCCCGGTTTCTCGATCTTTGACGAAACGGACGTCAAGGCATTGATGACCGACATCATGCAAAAGGAATACTCGGGCGACGACGGCGTCGACGAGATCAAGAACATGATTGGCGCCTGGAAGAACGACCTGATCCTGCCGCCCGAGGCCCTGGAAAACGCGCGCAACCCCAAGGAACAGACCGCCGCCATCGTCTACACCCACTACCAGCGCACGCTCAAGGCGTTCAACGCGGTGGACTTCGACGACCTGATCCTGCTGCCGGTGAAGCTGTTCCAGGAACACGCCGACATCCTGGAGAAATGGCAGAACCGCGTGCGCTACCTGCTGGTGGACGAATACCAGGACACCAACGCCAGCCAGTACCTGCTGGTGAAACTGCTGATCGGCACCCGCTGCCAGTTCACCGTGGTGGGCGACGACGACCAGTCGATCTACGCCTGGCGCGGCGCGCGCCCGGAAAACCTGATGCTGCTCAAGGACGACTACCCGTCGTTGAAAGTGGTGATGCTGGAGCAGAACTACCGCTCCACCAGCCGCATCCTGCGCTGCGCCAACGTGCTGATCGCCAACAACCCGCACGCCTTCGAGAAGCAACTGTGGAGCGAAATGGGCCACGGCGACGAGATTCGCGTGCTGCGCTGCAAGAACGAGGACGCCGAGGCCGAGCGCGTGGCCATGGAAATCCTTACCCTGCACCTGCGCACCGACCGGCCCTACAGCGACTTCGCCATCCTGTACCGCGGCAACTACCAGGCCAAGCTGATCGAGCTGAAGCTGCAGCACCACCAGGTGCCCTACCGCCTCAACGGCGGCAACAGCTTCTTCGGGCGCCAGGAAGTGAAGGACCTGATGGCCTACTTCCGCCTGATCGTGAACCCGGACGACGACAACGCCTTCCTGCGGGTGATCAACGTGCCGCGCCGCGAGATCGGCTCCACCACCCTGGAGAAGCTCGGCAACTACGCCACCGAGCGCAAGATTTCCATGTACCAGGCCACCGACGAGCTGGGCCTGACCGAGCACCTTGACGCGCGCTTCACCGACCGCCTGTCGCGCTTCAAGCGCTACATGGACAAGGTGCGCGAGAACTGCGCCGGCGAAGACCCGATCGCGGCCCTGCGCAGCATGATCATGGACATCGACTACGAAACCTGGATTCGCACCAACAGTTCCAGCGACAAGGCCGCCGACTACCGCATGAGCAACGTGTGGTTCCTGGTGGAGGCCCTGAAGAACACCCTGGAAAAAGACGAAGAAGGCGGCATGACCATCGAGGAAGCCATCGGTAAACTGGTGCTTCGCGATATGCTTGAACGTCAGCAGGAAGAGGAAGACGGTGCCGAGGGCGTGCAGATGATGACCCTGCATGCCTCCAAGGGCCTGGAATTCCCCTACGTGTTCATCATGGGCATGGAGGAGGAAATCCTTCCGCACCGCTCCAGCATCGAGGCCGACACCATCGAGGAAGAGCGCCGCCTGGCCTACGTGGGTATCACCCGCGCACGCCAGACCCTGGCGTTCACCTTCGCGGCCAAGCGCAAGCAGTACGGCGAAATCATCGATTGTGCGCCCAGCCGTTTTCTCGATGAATTGCCGCCGGATGATCTCGCCTGGGAAGGCAATGATGACACCCCCACGGAAGTCAAAGCCGTAAGAGGCAACAATGCATTGGCCGATATTCGCGCCATGCTCAAACGCTGATTCAACACCGCCTCGGCCCCGTAGCCGGGGCCAATACGTATATTGAGGAACTGCCGTGGAAGCACTGCACAAGAAAATTCGCGAAGAAGGCATCGTGCTTTCCGATCAGGTACTGAAGGTCGACGCCTTCCTGAACCACCAGATCGACCCGGTCCTGATGCAGCAGATCGGCGACGAGTTCGCCCGCCTGTTCGCGGACTCCGGCGTGACCAAGATCGTCACCATCGAAGCCTCGGGCATCGCCCCGGCGGTGATGACCGGCCTGAAACTGGGCGTGCCGGTGATTTTCGCGCGCAAGCACCAGTCGCTGACCCTGACCGAGAACCTGTTGTCGGCCACCGTCTACTCGTTCACCAAGCAGACCGAGAGCACCGTGGCCATCTCGCCACGCCACCTCAACAGCAGCGACCGCGTGCTGGTGATCGATGACTTCCTGGCCAACGGCAAGGCGTCCCAGGCGCTGATCTCGATCATCAAGCAGGCCGGCGCCAGCGTTGCCGGCCTGGGTATCGTCATCGAGAAGTCGTTCCAGGGCGGCCGCGCCGAACTGGACGCCCAGGGTTACCACGTGGAATCCCTGGCGCGCGTCAAATCGTTGAAAGATGGCGTGGTTACGTTCATCGAGTAACGGCTGACGCAGCCTTCGGCAGCTGCTACGGGTCTTCGTAGCAGCGGCCAAAAGCCGCGTCCCGCTACCCCCGCAGGTAGCTCAAGGGCTCCGGCTGCACCGTGGCCTGCAAGCCTGCCAGCAGCAAGCGCTGCAACAGATCCTCCCGCAACCCCTCTGGCTGCGCCAATTGCATGCGCATCAAATGCACGGGGAAGCTCGACGCCGGGGGCGCGTCCAGCGCCGCCTTGCCCAGGTCCAGCAGCTCGGTGAGTTTGAACTTGCTCTTGAGCCAGTTCAGCGCCCGCAGCAGGTCCCGTTCCTCAACCGTGAAATCACACCCCAATGGATATTCGGGGAACAGCTTCGCGTGCTTGTCTGCCAGGCTTTTCAGCCGTTCGGGCGTATTGTCGGTAAAGCGTGGGTGCAGGCGGAAATCCTTGGGCAGCTTGCCGGCCACCTGCGCCTGCTCGATCAGCGAGGTCTGGAAGCGTGAGTCGGTGATGGTCAGCATGGCTTCGATCACCTGGGCATCGGTGCGCCCGCGCAGGTCGGCGATGCCGTACTCGGTCACCACGATATCGCGCAGGTGCCGGGGGATGGTGCAGTGGCCATATTCCCAGAGGATATTGGAGCTCACCTCGCCCCCGGCCTCGCGCCAGCTGCGCAGCACCAGGATCGAACGCGCGTCGTGCAGCGCATGGCCCTGCACCACGAAGTTGTACTGCCCGCCCACGCCGCTGAGCACGCGGCCGTCTTCCAACTGGTCGGAGACCGCCGCGCCCAGCAGGGTCGCGGTAAACGCGGTGTTGATGAAACGTGCGTCGCGCCGTTGCAGGCGCTTGAGCGCTTCCTGGCCATACAGCTCGTTGATGTAGCTGATGGCGGTCATGTTGAAACCGTCCAGGGTTTCCAAGGGCAGTTCGCGCAGGCGCTGGTAGAAACTGCGCGGGCCCAGGAAGAAACCGCCGTGGATGCTGACACCCGGCGGCTCGGCCCCGTCCAGGCTGCCATTGTTGGCCAGCGCCTGGGTAGCGACGTCGCTGTACACCTTGCGCCGCACGATGCCGGCCTCCGCCAGCACCAGCAGGCCATTGACGAACATTTCGCTGCAGCCGTACAGGCCCTCGGCAAACGGCGCCAGCCCACCTTCGCGCTCGATCAGCGGCTGCCAAGGGGCCAGATCGATATCCTCCAGCAAAGCCCGATAGCCGGCGTTGTCGGCCTGGCGCGCCAGCAACGCGGCGGTCAGCGCATCGCCCATGGAGCCGATGCCGATCTGCAACGTGCCGCCGTCGCGCACCAGGGTGCTGGCGTGCAGGCCAATGAAGTGGTCCTGCAACCCTACCGGCATGTTCGGCGTGGAAAACAGCGTGGTGGCGTCGGCTTCGTCGATCATCAGGTCGAACAGGCTGCGGTCCACCTCGGCGTCGCCAGCCATGAACGGCAGCTCGGCATGCACCTGGCCGAGCATCAGGATGGTCTCGCCGGCCTCGCGCCGCTTGGCCAGCATCGGCAGCAGGTCCAGGGTGATATCCGGGTTGCAGCTCAGGCTCAGCTTCGCCGGCTGGTAAGGGGCCTGGGCCACCAGTTGCGCCACCAGGTTCAGGCCTTGGGCGTTGATGTCACGGGCGGCGTGGCTGTAGTTGCTGCTGACGTAGGATTGCTGCGCCACATGGCTGTGCAGCAGGTTGCCCGGCTGCATGAAGAACTGCTCGACGCGAATGTTGGGGGGCAGCTTGTCGGCGTGCAGGTCGGCGAGGTAGTCCAGCTCGGGGTAATCGCCGTAGACCCGCTCCACGAAGGGCTCGAGGAAGCGCTTCTGCAGGCCATCGCCCAGCTTGGGGCGGCCCAGGCTCAGGGCGGTGTAGATGGTCAGGCGCCGCTCGGGCAACTGGCGAATTCGCGCGTACAGTGCGTTGACGAACTTGTTGGGCTTGCCCAGCCCCAGCGGCAGGCCCATGTGAATATGCGCCGGCAGCCTTGCCAGCACCTCGTCCACGGCACGATCGATCGAACAGACTTGCGTCATCGGCACCTCCGCTTGCGCTCAATTGGGCTTGGACCGCGCACTGGGCAGATTCAATCCCTGCAGCGCCTCACATCCTTTGTAGCAGCGACCGCCAGGTCGCGTCACGGCCAATGTAGATGTTCGAGGTGTTACCTGACGCAGCCTTCGGCAGCTGCTACGGGGTTACTGCAGGCCTGACATTTTCTTGATGGCGCCTTTCAGCTCGTCGTCGGTGCAGTCGGAGCACGTGCCCTTGGGCGGCATGGAGTTGATGCCGGTGATGGCCTTGGCCAGCAGGCCGTCGACGCCGCCCTGTTCCTTGGCGCGTTTGCCCCAGTCGGCGTTGTCGCCGATTTTCGGCGAACCGAGCAGGCCAGTGCCGTGGCAGGCGTTGCAGTGCTTGGCGATGACGTCGTCGGGGGATTTGGCGGCGCCACCGGCGGCCACGGCGGTCACGGCCATGCCGGGGCACTCCTTGCCTTGCACGCAGACCTGGCCAACGGGTTCCAGGCGCTTGGCGATGTCGTCGGTGGTGGTTGCCTGGGCAGTCAGGGCCCAGAGGGCCAGTGCGGTTGCTGGTGCGGCCAGCATCTTGTTGATTTTGAAGTTCACGCCTACACCCTCATGGTGGCTAATCGCGCCCGCGGCCACGGTTTCGCAGGCAGCGTCCAGTATAGCGACAAAGCCTGCCGCCCCGGAACAACCTTATTGTTCTCATGGGTATTGCCGTGGCGCGCAGGCCACGGCTCCCTGAACATTGAGTGTAGCGCTGTAATTGGCGGTCAGAAGTTCGCCGGGGTGGCGGCGCTGATCAGCCGGGCGGGCTCGTCGTAGGGGTTGCGGAAACGGTGTGGCTTGGTGCTTTCGAAGTAGTAGCTGTCGCCCGCTTCGAGAATGAAGGTTTCCGCGCCCACCACCAGCTCCAGCTTGCCCTCGAGCAGGATGCCGGTCTCCTCGCCTTCGTGGGTGAGCATCTCTTCGCCAGTGTCGGCGCCGGGCGGGTAGATCTCGTTGAGGAAGGCGATGGCCCGGCTGGGGTGCGCCTTGCCCACCAGCTTCATGGTCACGGCACCGTCGGAGATGTCGATCAGCTCATTGGCCTTGTAGACGATCTGGGTCGGGTTTTCGGGCTGCAGCTCTTCGGAGAAGAATTCCACCATGGACATGGGAATGCCCCCCAGCACTTTGCGCAGGGAGCTGATCGAGGGGCTGACGCTGTTCTTCTCGATCATCGAAATGGTGCTGTTGGTGACGCCCGCACGCTTGGCGAGTTCACGCTGGGACAGACCTTTGAGTTTGCGAATGGCTTGCAGTCGTTCACCGACGTCCAATGCTGGTGCCTCCAGGGGGTATTCACGGTCAGGGGTGTTGTTATGAACGTTATCATGGCAACAGCGTTCAGTATTTACAACACTTGTACCCCGCCCGGCCTACGCCCTGGCGACTTGCGGCCCTGCGCAACCGGGCGTCAAGCCCCGGAATAGACCAGTGGCACCCGGCGCAGGTTGCAGAAGATCTGGTACGGGATGGTCTCGGCGCAGGCCGCCACTTCACTGGCCAGGATGTGCTTGCCCCACAGTTCCACGGGGCTGCCCAGCTCGGCTTCGGGCACGTCGGTGAGGTCGATGCACAGCATGTCCATGGACACCCGGCCCAGCAGGCGGCTGCGTTTGCCGGCCACCAGCACCGGGGTGCCGGTGCCCGCGTGGCGTGGGTAGCCGTCGGCATAACCGAGGGCGACGACGCCGATGCGCATGGGCTTGTCGGTGATGAACCTGGCGCCGTAGCCAACCGGCTCGCCGGCGGGCAGTTCGCGCACGCAGATGACCTTGGACTCCAGGGTCATCACCGGCTGCAGGCGCGCGGCCTCGGCCTGGGGCGCTTCGAACGGCGTGGCACCGTACAGCATGATGCCTGGGCGCACCCAGTCGCCGGGCACCTGGGGCAGGCCCAGCAGGGCCGGCGAGTTGCGCAGGCTGGTTTCCGCCGCCAGGCCCTGGCGCGCGGCTTCGAACACTGCCACCTGGTCGGCACTGCTGGGGCAGTCCAGCTCATCGGCGCGGGCGAAGTGGCTCATCAACACGATTTTCGCCACTTTGCCGCTGGCCAGCAGGCGCTGGTAGGCGCCCGCATAATCCTTGGGATGCAGGCCGACCCGATGCATGCCTGAGTCCAGCTTCAGCCACACCACGATGGGCTTGCTCAACTGCGCCTGCTCGATGGCTTCCAGCTGCCACAGCGAATGCACCACGCACCAGAAGTTGTGCTCCACCACCAGCTGCAGCTCGTCCGCCTCGAAGATGCCTTCCAGCAGCAATACCGGCGCCTGGATGCCGCCGGCGCGCAGTTCCAGCGCCTCCTCGATGCAAGCCACGGCAAAGCCGTCGGCCTCGCGTTCCAGGGCCTGGGCGCAGCGCACCGCGCCATGGCCATAGGCATCGGCCTTGATCACGGCCAGGGCCTTGGCCCCGTTGGCGAGTTCACGGGCCAGGCGGTAGTTGTGACGCAGGGCGTCGAGGTCGATCAGGGCACGGGCAGGACGCATGACGGCTGTCTTCTTCTGGGCAGACTGTGGGCGTAAAAAACCCGGCGATGGTGGCAGCCACTACCGGGCACAAGGTTTTTCTCAGGGCAGTGCGGCGACCACCGACAGCTCGACGAGGATTTCCGGCTCGCACAGCTTGGCCTCGACCGTGGCCCGGGCCGGTGCCACACCCTTGGGCAGCCACTGGTCCCAGACGCTGTTCATGCCGGCGAAGTGGGCGTCGATGTCCTTCAGGTAGATGGTCACCGACAGCAGGCGCGACTTGTCGGTGCCGGCCAGGTCCAGCAGGCGCTCGATGTTGTTGAGGGTTTCACGGGTCTGCTGCTCAATCCCGGCCTCCATGCTATCGCCCACCTGCCCGGCAAGGTAAACGGTGCCGTTGTGGGTGACGATCTGACTCATGCGCTCATTGGTGAGCTGGCGCTGGATTGACATGCTTTGCAGTCTCCTGGTGTTTGCCGTAACGGGAAATATCGAGGCCTTCGGCGCTGATTTGCGGCTTCTTGCGCGCCATCAGGTCAGCCAGGAAGCGGCCGGAGCCGCAGGCCATGGTCCAGCCGAGCGTGCCGTGGCCGGTGTTGAGGAACAGATTGCGCAACGGCGTGGCACCGACGATGGGCGTGCCATCGGGGGTGGTGGGGCGCAGGCCGGTCCAGAAACTTGCCTGGTTCAGGTCACCGCCGTGAGGATAAAGATCGTTGACGATCATCTCCAGCGTTTCACGCCGACGCGGGTTCAGCGACAGGTCGAAACCGGCGATCTCGGCCATGCCGCCCACGCGGATGCGGTTGTCGAAACGGGTGATGGCAACTTTGAAGCTTTCATCCAGGATGGTCGAGGTCGGTGCCATGGCCGGGTTGGTGATGGGCACGGTCAGCGAGTAGCCCTTGAGCGGGTACACCGGCGCGCGAATGCCCAGCGGCTTGAGCAGCTGCGGCGAGTAGCTGCCCAGCGCCAACACGTAGCGGTCGGCGGTTTCCAGCTTGCCGTCGATGACCACGCCGTTGACCCGGTCGCCGGCGAAGTCCAGGCGCTCGATGTTCTGCCCGAAGCGGAACTCCACGCCCAGGTCCACGGCCATCTGCGCCAGCCTGGTGGTGAACATCTGGCAGTCGCCGGTCTGGTCGTTGGGCAGGCGCAGGGCACCGGCGAGGATGTTGGTGACGCCAGCCAGGGCCGGCTCGACGCGGGCGATGCCGTCGCGGTCGAGCAGCTCGTAGGGCACGCCGGATTGCTCCAGCACGGCGATGTCCTTGGCGGCGTTGTCCAGCTGCGCCTGGGTGCGGAACAGCTGGGTGGTGCCCAGGGTGCGGCCTTCGTAGGCGATGCCGGTCTCGGCGCGCAGTTCATCGAGGCAGTCGCGGCTGTACTCGGACAGGCGCACCATGCGTTCCTTGTTCACCGCGTAGCGGCTGGCGGTGCAGTTGCGCAGCATCTGCGCCATCCACAGGTACTGGTCGATGTCGGCGGTGGCCTTGATGGCCAGGGGCGCGTGGCGCTCCAGCAGCCACTTGATGGCCTTGAGCGGCACGCCCGGGGCGGCCCACGGCGAGGCGTAGCCCGGCGAGACCTGGCCGGCGTTGGCGAAGCTGGTTTCCATGGCAACGGCGTTCTGACGGTCTACCACCGTCACTTCAAAGCCCTGCCGCGCCAGATAATAGGCACTGGCGGTACCTATCACACCGCTACCAAGTACCAGAACTCGCATGCTCAATCCCTCAACGCGGATAACCGCTGACATTTGTTGTTTATTGCGAAGATGCGCGCAGTTTAAAAAACATCAGCCAGTGCTATTCACTATATAACGTCCTATTATTGGCGAGAATTCTCGGCAAAAACCGCTTTTACGGAGGGGCATCGCCTATGCGTACCCAGCATCAGAGCAAACGTGAGCTGGACAAGATCGACCGTAATATCCTGCGCATCCTGCAGGCCGACGGGCGTATTTCGTTCACTGAACTGGGGGAAAAGGTGGGGCTGTCGACCACGCCCTGCACCGAGCGCGTGCGCCGCCTGGAGCGCGAAGGGATCATCATGGGCTACAACGCCCGCCTCAACCCGCAGCACCTCAAGGGCAGCCTGCTGGTGTTCGTGGAGATCAGCCTGGACTACAAGTCGGGCGATACCTTCGAGGAATTCCGCCGCGCGGTGCTCAAGCTGCCCCACGTGCTGGAGTGCCACCTGGTGTCGGGCGATTTCGACTACCTGGTGAAGGCGCGTATCTCGGAGATGGCCTCGTACCGCAAGCTGCTGGGCGACATCCTGCTGAAGCTGCCGCACGTGCGCGAGTCCAAGAGCTACATCGTGATGGAAGAGGTGAAGGAAAGCCTGAACCTGCCGATCCCTGACTAACTCGTAGCAGCTGCCGCCAGGCTGCGTCGGGGGGCTTGTGACGCGGCCTTTGGGCCGCTGCTACGGGGACCAGGCTAGACCAGCACCTGGCGCGTGCTGGCGATGAAGGTGTGCACGGCCTTTTCCGCCAACGGGTGAATCAGCTCTGCCGGGCGCCGGCCATTGGGGCACGGCAGGCTTTCGGTGGTGCCGAACAGCCGGCAGATCAGCGGCCGCTCCTCATACACCGTGCAGCCGTTGGGCCCCAGGTGCACACAGTTCAGCTCGGCCAGTGCCGCTTCCTGCTCGGCCGCGGTCTTGCGCGGCAGGCGGGCCATCTCCTCGGACGAGGTGGTGACCGGGCCGCAGCAATCGTGGCAACCCGGCACGCACTCGAAGGAAGGGATCTGCTCACGCAGGAAGAGAATCTTGTGGCGGTTGCAGCTCATGGGGCGGTACCTGTCGACGCGAACCGCCATTTTGCCTGCCCGGCGGCGCCCGACGAAAGCCCCGCCGGTCCTTCACTCCTTCCAGAACGGCTTCAGCCCCTCGACCCGCGCCTCACTGGCAGACACGCCGATGTCACGCAACTGGTCGGCATCCAGCTCCAGCAAGGCCCGGCGGGTGGTCAGGCGGTGCCACATCAGGCTCCAGAACTCCAGGCCTTCAGGGGCCGAGCGCACGCGCCGCCCTTGGGCATCACATGCCTGGAGTTCCTGGCTGCGCAGCAGCAGACGCACATCGCTCAAGCCGTTCATGACCTTGCTCCTTGGTGTTGGTGTGGGTACGGATTCATGATCCGCCCAATACAGCCGACCTTACAGATCCAAAAAACAGGTATATTCGCCATACAGATCCGCCCGAACGCGGTCTGTATCGCTGCAATTCAGCGCCATCTGTATGGTCCGCACACGCCGCCGGGAGTACGCCATGACCCTCTACGTGAATCTTGCCGAACTGCTGGGCTCGCGCATCGAGCAGGGTTTCTATCGCCCCGGCGACCGCCTGCCCTCGGTGCGCGCGCTGAGCGCCGAGCACGGCGTCAGCCTGAGCACGGTGCAGCAGGCCTACCGGGTGCTGGAAGACAACGGCCTGGCGGCGCCGCGCCCCAAGTCCGGCTATTTCGTGCCCAGCGCCCGCGAGCTGCCGGCGCTGCCGGTGGTGGGCCGCCCGGCGCAACGGCCGGTGGACATCTCGCAGTGGGACCAGGTCAGCGAACTGATCCGCAGCGTGCCGCGCAAGGACGTGGTGCAGCTGGGGCGCGGCATGCCCGACGTCGACACGCCCACGCTCAAGCCTTTGCTGCGCAGCCTGGCGCAGCTGTCGCGGCGCCAGGACATGCCGGGGCTGTACTACGACACCGTCAACGGCACCGAAGCCCTGCGCACCCAGGTCGCGCGGCTGCTGCTGGACTCCGGCTGCCAGCTGCAGGCCAGCGACCTGGTGATCACCACCGGCTGCCACGAGGCGTTGTCGGCCAGCGTGCGCGCCGTGTGCCAGCCGGGGGACATCGTCGCCGTCGACTCGCCCAGCTTCTTCGGCGCCATGCAGACCCTCAAGGGCCTGGGCATGAAAGCCCTGGAAATTCCCACCGACCCCATCACCGGCATCAGCCTGGAAGCCCTGGAGCTGGCCCTGGAGCAGTGGCCGGTGAAGCTCATACAACTGACCCCCAACTGCAACAACCCGCTGGGCTACGTGATGCCCGAGGCGCGCAAGCGGGCGTTGCTGACCCTGGCCCAGCGCTACGACGTGGCCATCATCGAGGACGACGTCTACGGCGACCTGGCCTACACCTACCCGCGGCCGCGGACCATCAAGTCGTTCGACGAGGACGGCCGCGTGCTGCTGTGCAGCTCGTTCTCCAAGAGCCTGGCGCCTGGCCTGCGCATCGGTTGGGTGGCGCCGGGGCGCTACCTGGAGCGGGTGCTGCACATGAAGTACATCAGCACCGGCTGCACCGCCACCCAGCCGCAACTGGCCATCGCCGACTTCCTCAAGGAGGGCTGCTTCGAACCGCACCTGCGGCGCATGCGCAGCCAGTACCAGCGCTCGCGCGACTTGATGATCGACTGGGTGAGCCGTTATTTTCCCGCGGGCACCCGCGCCAGCCGCCCCCAAGGCGGGTTCATGCTGTGGGTGGAGCTGCCGGAAAGTTTTGATACGCAGCGGCTGAACCGCGCTTTACTGGAGCAGAACGTGCAGATCGCCGTGGGCAGTATTTTCTCGGCCTCGGGCAAATACCGGAACTGCCTGCGGATGAACTTCGCCGCGCGCGCCACCCGGGAAATCGAAGACGCGGTGCGCAAGGTCGGGGAGACGGCCAAGCGGCTGATCGCAGAGATTGACCACGCCACTGAATGACTTTTCCCCGGCTGCTGGAGTCATAGCCACGCCTGCCCTGCCTTGAAGGATGCCCGAGTTGCGAAACCACTGGCTGTTGCCACTGCTGATGACCGCCCTGCTGGCCGGCTGCGCCACCAGTGGCAGCCACCGTCAACCCAGCCAGGCCTTGCCCGCCGACCAGTCGGCGTTCGGCCGGTCGGTGCAGGCCCAGGTGGCGGACCACCAGGGGTTGTCCGGCTTCCGCCTGCTGCCCAACGGCCCGGAGGCGTTTCGCGCCCGCGCCGAGCTGATCCGCAACGCGCAGAAGAGCCTGGACCTGCAGTACTACATCGTCCATGACGGCCTGAGCACCCGCGCGCTGGTGCACGAACTGCTCAAGGCCGCTGACCGTGGCGTGCGCATCCGCATCCTGCTGGACGACACCACCAGCGACGGCCTGGACGACATCATCGCCACCCTGGCCGAGCACCCCAACATCCAGATCCGCCTGTTCAACCCGCTGCACCTGGGCCGCGCCACCGGCGCCACGCGGGCCATGGGCCGGTTGTTCAACCTGTCGCAGCAGCACCGGCGCATGCACAACAAGCTGTGGATCGCCGACGACAGCATGGCGATTGTCGGCGGTCGCAACCTGGGCGACGAATATTTCGACGCCGAGGCCAACCTCAATTTCACCGACATCGACCTGCTCAGCGTCGGCCCCGCCGCCGCCCACCTGGGGGAAAGTTTCGACCAGTACTGGAACAGCGCCCTGAGCCGGCCCATCGGCGAGTTCCTGTATTTCAAGCCCTCGCCCAAGGACCTGGTGAAGACCCGCGGGCGCCTGGAAGCCTGGCTCGCCGACGCCCGCGAGCAGCGCCCGGCGCTGTACCAGCGGATGATGAGCTACCGCTTCGAACCGCAAATGGCCACCTGGCGCAACGAGCTGATCTGGGCCGACAGCCAGGTGCTGTGGGACGCCCCCAGCAAGGTGCTGGCGGTGGATGAGCCCGACCCGCACCTGCTGCTCACCACGCAACTGGCGCCGCAGCTGGCCAATGTGCACCAGGAGCTGATGCTGATCTCGGCGTATTTCGTGCCCCGCGAGCCGGGCCTGTTGTACCTGACCGGCCGCGCCGACGCCGGGGTGTCGGTCAGCCTGCTGACCAACTCCCTGGAAGCCACCGACGTGCCCGCCGTGCACGGCGGCTACGCGCCCTACCGCAAGGCGCTGCTGGAGCACGGCGTGAAGCTGTACGAACTGCGCCGCCAGCCGGGCGAACAGCCCAAGCGCAAGCTGCTGGGCTTCCACGGCAGCTCCGACTCCAGCCTGCACAGCAAGGCCATGATCTTCGACCGCCAGCGGGTGTTCATCGGCTCGTTCAATTTCGATGCGCGCTCGGTGCTGTGGAACACCGAGGTAGGCGTGCTGGTGCACAGCCCGGAACTGGCCGAGCGCACCCGCGAGCTGGCGCTGCAGGGCATGGCGCCGGCGCTCAGCTACCAGGCGGTGCTGCAGGACGGCAAGGTGGTGTGGGTGACGGAAGACAACCATCACCTGCACACCCTGACCACCGAGCCGGGAGACCTGTGGCGGCGCTTCAATGCCTGGATGAGCAAAGCCATCGGCCTGGAGAAGATGCTCTGACGCCTGCACACCCGTAGCCGCTGCCGCCAGACTGCGCTGGCCAGCATGACCCCTGCAAATCTCCAGCGAGGCATACGGCCAGCGCAGCCTGCGGCAGCGGCTACGGGATTGGGTACCTGGGCGTCGTCAGGCCGGCAGCTCCAGCGCATGGGGTTTGCGCGCCAGCAGCACCAGGCCAAACGCGCCGGCAGCCATCAACAGCGGCAGCGCATGCCCGCTCACCCACTGGCTGCCGGCCCCGGCCAGCACCGGCCCGATCAGGCAGCCGATGCCCCACAGCTGCGCCACGTGGGCGTTGGCGCGCACCAGCGCGTCATCCCGGTAGCGCTCGCCAATCAGCACCAGCGACAAGGTGAACAGGCCACCGGCGCTGGCGCCGAAAATCACCCACAGCGGCCAGATGGCAATCGTCTCGATCAACAGCGGGATCGCCAGGCTGGACAGCATCAAGGCCACCGCGCAGCCAAAGAACAGCGTGCGCCGCGACATGCGGTCGGCCAGGGCGCCAATCGGCAGCTGCAACAGCGCGTCGCCCACCACCACGGTGCTGACCATGAACAGCGCGATCTGGGCGGTGAAACCCTGCTGCAGGCAATACACCGGCAACAGCGTGAGAATCATCGCCTCGAAAGCGGCAAACAGCGAAATGGCCCAGGCAATCACCGGCAGGCGCCGGCAGAAGCCGGCCAGGTCGCGCAGGGTGACGCTGCAGGCCTCGGCGCTGGGCGCGCCGCTGCGGCCCAACAGCAGCAAGGGCGACACCACCAGCAAGGCCACGCCCACCCAGAAACCGTAGTCCTGGTCGGTACCCACGGCGCCCAGCAGCAACGGCCCGCACAGCTGGCTCAGCGCATAGCTGCTGCCATACAGCGCCACCAGCCGGCCGCGCCACTGCTCCACGACGATCTGGTTGATCCAGCTTTCGCCGAGGATGAAGACGATGGTCAGCACCATGCCGATCAGCAGACGCAGCGCCAGCCACACCGGGTAGCTGGGTAGCAGCGCCAGCAGGCCGACGGACAGCGCCCCGCCCCACAGGCACAGGCGCATCAGCTGCGCCGTGCCAAAGCGCGCCGCCAGGCGGCTGGCCAGGCCGGCGCCGGCCAGCACGCCAATGGCCGGCATCGACGCCATGACGCCGATGGCGAAGCTGCCGTAGCCCCAGCCTTCCAGGCGCAGCGACACCAGCGGCATGCTCACGCCCAACGCCAGGCCTACGCTCAACACGGCGCTCAGCACGGCGAAATAGGTTCCCCAACGCATTTCCACGCTCCTGTGGATAACTGCCAAGACGACACAGCCGGGCCTCCCCTGCGGAAGGCCCGGCTGTGTCGAAGATCTCGTAGCCGCTGCCGAAGGCTGCGCTGGCTTTGATATACGCCGGAAATCTCCAGCGTGGCAGAAGGCCGGCGCAGCCTGGCGGCAGCGGCTACAGGGTTGTTTACAGCTTGATCCAGGTCGCCTTCAGCTCGGTGTACTTGTCGAACGCGTGCAGCGACTTGTCGCGGCCGTTGCCCGACTGCTTGAAGCCACCGAACGGCGCGGTCATGTCGCCACCGTCGTACTGGTTCACCCACACGCTGCCGGCGCGCAGCGCCTTGGCGGTCAGGTGGCCCTTGGAGATGTCCGAGGTCCACACCGCGGCGGCCAGGCCGTACGGGGTGTCGTTGGCGATGTTGATGGCTTCCTCGACGCTGTCGAAGGCAATCACCGACAGCACTGGCCCGAAGATCTCTTCCTGAGCGATGCGCATGGCGTTGTCCACGCCGTCGAAGATGGTCGGCTCCACGTAGGTGCCGCCGGTTTCTTCGAGGATGCGCTTGCCGCCCACCAGCAGCTTGGCGCCATCGCTGTGGCCAGCCTCGATGTAGGACAGCACGGTGTTCATCTGCTGGGTGTCCACCAGCGCACCGACGGTGGTTTCAGGGTCCAGCGGGTTGCCCGGCTTCCAGGCCTTCAGCGCTTCAAGCACCAGCGGCAGGAATTGATCCTTGATGGAACGCTCCACCAGCAGGCGCGAGCCGGCGGTGCAGACTTCGCCCTGGTTGAAGGCAATGGCGCTGGCAGCCGACTCGGCAGCAGCCTTCAGGTCCGGGGCATCGGCGAACACGATGTTCGGGCTCTTGCCGCCGGCTTCCAGCCACACGCGCTTCATGTTCGACTCGCCAGCGTAGATCATCAGCTGCTTGGCGATTTTGGTGGAGCCGGTGAACACCAGGGTGTCCACGTCCATGTGCAGCGCCAGGGCCTTGCCCACGGTGTGGCCGTAGCCTGGCAGCACGTTGAACACGCCCTTCGGAATGCCGGCCTCGATGGCCAGTTCGGCGATGCGGATGGCGGTCAGCGGCGACTTTTCCGACGGTTTGAGGATTACCGAGTTACCGGTGGACAGCGCCGGGCCCAGTTTCCAGCAAGCCATCATCAGCGGGAAGTTCCACGGCACGATGGCGGCCACGACGCCCACTGGCTCGCGGGTCACCAGACCCAGCTGGTCATGCGGGGTGGCGGCGACCTCGTCGTAGATCTTGTCGATGGCCTCGCCGCTCCAGGACAGCGCGTTGGCGGCGCCGGCCACGTCAATGTTCAGCGAGTCGCTGATCGGCTTGCCCATGTCCAGGGTTTCCAGCAGCGCCAGCTCCTGGGCGTTCTGCTTCAGCAGGCCGGCGAAGCGAATCATGGTGGCCTTGCGCTTGGCCGGGGCCAGGCGCGACCAGACGCCGCTGTTGAAGGTGCTACGGGCGTTTTCCACGGCGCGCTGGGCGTCCGCCAGGTCACAGCTGGCAACCTGCGCCAGGAGGCGACCGTCGACCGGGCTCAGGCACTCGAACGTGGCGCCGGAAGCGGCCGCGGTGTATTCACCGTTGATGAATGCACGGCCTTCAATCTTCACATCCCGGGCACGTTGTTCCCAGTCCGCACGAGTCAAAGTGGTCATACGTATCCCCTCCTCTTATTGATTTACAGCGCCCGCGAAGCATAATCGCGCACGCTTGCGAATAGTGCCGGTCCGGAATCGCGACTCACGGCATCCGTTACCCTAAACCACCCGGACCCGAATTTTCAATATATTTGACAACAAACAGTAAAAAGCCGTGTCATGTTTGTTTTATTGGACAACTGAGGAGGATTCGCCCATGAGCATCGCCACCATCGTCGACTTTGCCCTGGCCACCACGCCAGCCGATCACTACCGCCCCGCCGCGGAAAAGATTCTCAAGGGCGACCCTGCGCAAAAGGTCCACCACCACTACTCAAGCCCCTGCGAGCAATTTGGCGCGGGCGTGTGGGAAGGCGAAGTGGGCCAGTGGACCGTCAACTATACCGAGCATGAGTACTGTGAGATCGTGCAAGGCGTGTCCGTGCTGCGCGACCTGGACGGCAACGCCAAGACCCTGCGGGTGGGCGACCGCTTCGTGATCCCGGCAGGCTTCCGTGGCACCTGGGAGGTGCTGGAGCCGTGCCGCAAGATCTACGTGATGTTCGAGCAAAAAGCCTGACACGGCCACAAGGGCAGGGCTACCCGCTGCGAGTAGCCAGGAAGGCCGGTGCATGATGGGTAGTCCATCCGGACTATCCATACAAGGAAGTAGCACTATGACCAATGAACAGATCGTTGCCTTGCTCCAGCATTTGATCGGTACGCCGTACGTGCCTTGCGTCAAAACCTACATTGCCGAACTGACCCACCGAACACGTATCGTTGGGCCAGGCGAGATCTCCACGCGCGAGTACGACCCTCAGCGCATTCACATTTCAGTGAACGCCGACGGCCAGGTTGCATCGCTCCATTTCGGCTGATCCTGACGCAAAAAAAAGGCCCGCATCGTGAGATGCGGGCCTTTTTTTTCGGGCGAAAATCAATTACTTGATTTTGCCTTCTTTGTACATCACGTGCTTGCGAACAACCGGATCATATTTCTTGATCTCGATTTTGTCCGGGGTAGTACGCTTGTTCTTGTCGGTAGTGTAGAAATGACCAGTACCGGCACTCGAAATCAAACGAATCAATTCACGCATGATTTTGCTCCCTTAGACCTTGGCGCCAGCAGCGCGGATTTCGGCCAGCACGACATCAATGCCGCGCTTGTCGATGATACGCATGCCTTTGGCGGATACGCGCAGACGCACGAAACGCTTCTCGGACTCGACCCAGAAGCGGTGATGCTGCAGGTTCGGCAGGAAACGACGACGGGTTTTGTTGTTTGCGTGGGAAATGTTATTCCCAGTCACCGGACCCTTACCGGTAACTTGACATACTCTCGACATGCCTCAGCCCTCTAAAACCACATGCCCAACCCGGCATGGGTTGGCCGCTTATCTCTCAGTCTTGGCGCCAGGCGCCGCGTTTCTTCAGGGGTCTTACCAGCCTCGCCTGTCGGCGAAGGATCCGGGCCCCTAGAAAAGAGCGCTGCTTTATACCAGAAAGACCTGCGTGCAACAACTCCGACCGCACTTTCAATTCCGCGCCAAAGCCCTCGCCGCAGCGCAAAGGCCGCCGTTACAGGGCGCGCTGGCCCTGAACCGCTCGTCGCACCGGCAACGAAAATTTGGATGGTCAACGGCGCCAGAGATCACTAGGGTAGGACCTTTCTCCAGACTGCACTGGCAGATGGGTCATCAATCAGCCAAGGATCCCACCATGCGCCTAGCGACTTTGCCGCTGCTGCTCGCTCCCCTTTTCAGCCCGCTGCTGGCCCATGCGGCCCCGCTGACCGTGTGCACCGAAGCCAGCCCCGAGGGCTTCGACGTGGTGCAATACAACTCCCTGACCACCACCAACGCCTCGGCCGACGTGCTGATGAACCGCCTGGTGGACTACGATACCGCCCAGGGCAAGGTTGTCCCAAGCCTGGCCGACAGCTGGACCCTGTCCACCGACGGCCTGACCTACGAGTTCAAGCTGCACCCCGGGGTGAAGTTCCACAAGACCGAGTACTTCAGCCCCACCCGTGATCTCAGCGCCGAAGACGTGGTGTTCAGCTTCCAGCGCATGCTCGACGCCGGCAACCCGTGGCACAAGGTGGCCCAGAGCGGCTTCCCCCACGCCCAGTCGATGCAGTTGCCCGACCTGATCAAGAAGGTCGACGCGGTGGACCCGCTGACCGTGCGCTTCACCCTCAACCACCCCGACTCGACGTTCCTGGCCACCCTGACCATGGGCTTCGCGTCCATCTACTCGTCGGAGTACGCTGACCAGCTGCTGCGCGCCAACGCCCAGGACAAGCTCAACAGCCAGCCCATCGGCACCGGCCCCTTCGTCTTTGGCCGCTTCCAGAAGGACGCCGTGGTGCGCTACCGCGCCAACCCCAGCTACTTCCGTGGCAAGCCGGCGGTCGACCCGCTGATCTTCGCCATCACCGGCGACCCCACCGTGCGCCTGCAGAAACTCAAGCGCAACGAGTGCCAGATCGCCCTGTCGCCCAAGCCGCTGGACATCGCCGCGGCCAGCAGCGACAGCGCCCTGCAGGTGATCAAGACCCCGGCCTTCATGACCGCGTTCGTGGCCATCAACAGCCAGCACCCGCCGCTGGACAAGCCCCAGGTGCGCCAGGCCATCAACCTGGCCTTCGACAAGGCCAACTACCTCAAGGCAGTGTTCGAAGACACCGCGACCGCCGCCAACGGCCCCTACCCGCCCAACACCTGGAGCTACGCCAAGGACCTGCCCGGCTACAGCTATGACCCGGCCAAGGCCCGCGACCTGCTCGCCAAGGCCGGCCTTGCAAATGGCTTCAGCACCACCATCTGGACCCGCCCTTCCGGCAGCCTGCTCAATCCCAACCCCAGCCTGGGCGCACAGATGCTCCAGGCTGACCTGGGCAAGGTCGGCATCAAGGCCGACATCCGCGTGATCGAGTGGGGCGAGTTGATCCGCCGCGCCAAGGCCGGCGAGCACGACCTGCTGTTCATGGGCTGGGCCGGCGACAACGGCGACCCGGACAACTTCCTGACCCCGCAGTTTTCCTGCGCCGCCGTGCAGTCGGGCACCAACTTCGCCCGCTACTGCGAGCCGTCGCTGGACAAGCTGATCACCGCCGGCAAGACCACCGGCGACCAGGGCGTGCGCAGCCGCCTGTACCTGCAGGCGCAGCAGCAGATCCAGGAGCAGGCGCTGTGGGTGCCACTGGCACACCCGACCGCCGCCGTGCTGGCGCGCAGCAGCGTGAAGGGCTACGAGGTCAGCCCGTTTGGCCGCCAGGACTTTGCCAAGGTCACGGTAAGCCCTTGATGCGCTTGGAGTAATTGCACCAAATCAGGGCCGCATCGCGGCCCTGCACGTTTCAGGGGCGAAACAAGCCGCCAGGTTGTTCTGCAAACGCCGTCGATTGGCCGGAAAACGACGTGGCAGGCAATTTGCTATCACCAGGTCATCCTTTGTAGTCAATGTAAGGAATGGCCATGACCCTGCGTAGCGACTCCATGCAGCTTTCCCCCGCCGAGCGCCGCTGGCTGCCCTGGTTCGGCAAGACCGGCAAGCTGGCCATGCGCTGGGCCTGCCACTGGAACAGCGGCGCTGGCCACACCCTGGAAAAAACCTTCGAAGCCATCGCCGACACCCGTGTGAAGCTGCTGCACAGCTGGGCACAGGAGCAATGGCAGCACCTGGGCGAACTGGCCGCAGTGCTGGCGCGCGAGCCCGGCGGGGTGGACGCCGGGTTGCTGGCCGACAAACTGCGCCAGGCGCCATCGTTCTCCGAGCTGTTCGTGATCGACGCCAGCGGCGCGCTGCTGGCCAGCACGTTCGCCGGCCCGGCAAACCGCCAGGTGAACCCGGCCGCCCTCAAGGCAGGCTTGAAAGCGCCGTTTCTGCATGGCCCCTACGTTGACCCGCTGACCCTGCAAGCAGGCCCCTCGACCTCGCGCTTCCACGACGAGGTGACGCTGATGTTCTACCAGCCGCTCAGCCAGCACGGCAACGTCGTCGGTTGCCTGTGCGGGCGGGTGCCCAACGACGTGCTGGGCGACCTGATCCAGCGCGAAGCCGGGCACATCTACCCCGAGTCCGGCGACAACTACCTGTTCATGGTGCGCCCGCAGTTCGACCCCGCCGTGGCGCCCGGTACCGCGCTGTCGCGGTCACGCTTCGAGGACGGCACCTTCACCGGTGGCGACAACCTCAAGGACGGCGTGCGCACTGCCTTCGGCACCGTGCGCGTGCAGCGCCACACCGAGCTGGAACTGCGCTTCACCGACCCCGCCACCGGCCAGCTGCACCCCGGCATCCGCGAAACCATGCGCGCCGGCAGCAACCTGTTCGTCAGCTACCCCGGCTATTCCGACTACCGCCACATCCCCGTGATCGGCAAGGGCGTGACCTTCCAGCTGCCCGGCTCGCCAGACCGCTGGGGCATGATGTGCGAGGCCGACCTGGAAGAGGTCTACCGCCGCCGCTCGCTGACCCACGGCCTGATGAAGCCGTACCTGGCGACCATGGCCGCGCTGTTTGCCTGCAACTTCGCCGTGCAGCACTACAGCGGCCTGGCACAGACCTTCATCGACCTGATCCAGGCCGGCAGCATCCTGCTGGCCGCCTGGCTGTTCAGCGCCCTGGGGCCCAAGCGCCTGGCCGCGCGCCTGGAAGGCATGACCGACGTCATCCGCACCATTGCCGAAGGCGAGGGCAACCTGCGCCAGCGCCTGGACACCGGCACCCTGGCCAACGACGAGACCGGCGACATGGGCCGCTGGATCAACAGCTTCATCGACAACCTCGACGCCGTGGTGGGCCAGGTCATCGCCGCGTCCCATTCGGTGGGCCAGACCAACGAGATGATGCTGGGCAAGAGCCGCATGGCCGGGCAGACCTCCAACGACGTGGCCCAGGCCATCCACCGCATGATGATCATCGTCGAAGGCCAGCTGGGCGAGATCCAGCAGGCGTCGCTGACCGCCGAGCAGATGAAGCGCGCCATGGACGAGGTGGTGCTGCGCGCCCAGGCGCAGTTCGCCTCGGTGCAGGCCGGCACCCAGTCCATCCGCGACGTGGTGCAGCGCTCCGCCGCCAGCGTGCAGGAGCTGGACAAGCGCATGAGCGAGATCGGCACCTTCACCGGGCTGATCACCGACATCACCAACCAGACCAACCTGCTGGCCCTGAACGCCGCCATCGAAGCCGCCCGCGCCGGTGAAAACGGTCGTGGCTTCGCCGTGGTCGCCGACGAAGTCCGCACCCTGGCCAGCCGCACCGCCCAGGCGGCCGGGCAGATCCGCAGCATGGTCGAGGGCCTGCAGAACGAAACCCGCAACGCCGTGGCGTTCATGGAAGGCGGCGTGCAGAACGTCGACGACAGCCTGCGCCTGGCCGAAAACGCCTCCTCGGAGAACGTGCACCTGCACGAAGCCGTGGACAACCTCTTCGGCATCATTCAGCAGCTCAACGAAAAGAGCCTGGACTGCGGCCAGACCATCAAGCAGGTGGACCAGGCCAGCGGCGACATGCGCCAGACCGTGGTGGTGCTGCAGCACAGCGCCGAGCGGGTGAAGCTCAATGCCAGCAAGCTGCAGCAGCTGGTGGGGCAGTTCGAGGTGACGGCGGGGGCGGCGTGACGTTTGGTTGAAATATTCGGCAAAACGTTGACATTGGTGACAGCCGGCCCTACCGTCGACACCTGTAGACAACGTATACGTGCTATTTCTGGAGTGCTACCATGGCCTCACCTGTGCTGTCCTTCCGCGTGGAACCCGACCTGATCGACCAACTCGACCAGTTGGCCGCGGCAACCGACCGTGACCGCCAGTACCATCTGAAACGCGCCCTGGCTCGTTATGTTGAAGCCGAATCCTGGCATTTTCGCGCCGTAGCCGAAGGGATCGCGGACGCGGAAGCAGGCAACCTGACCGAATTGGATGCCGTGAAGGCTAAGTGGGAAGCGCGTGCCAAGAATCGCATTGACCAGCAAGGCGGAAAGTGACCTCGAGGGCATTTTCGAGCATTACGCTCGCTTGATTGGCAACGAAAGGGCCGAAGCCGTCGTTTTCAGCGTGCTCGAGGCGCTTGCCGCGCTTGAAGCCTTCCCCCAGCTCGGCCGGGCTTCCGACATTCCCGATTGCAGGGAACTGATCTTCTCGAAATACCCTTACCGCGCGGTGTATAGCGTCAAGGGCAGCGCCCTGCTGGTCTATCGGATCCTGCACCAACACGCCGAACGCCCGGAAGACTGGTAAAGCCTAGTACCGTGGTGGCGCCGGACGCAGCCTTCGGCAGCTGCTACGCGAGGTGGCTTTGGCCTAACCCCGTAGCAGCGGCCACAGGCCGCGTCCCCGGGCGCTGCGATAAGCCCTGGCGCGGCCACCGGCTCAAAGCCAACCATACTCCACCATCGACAGCGGCTCCCCCTCGCCAATGATGATGTGGTCCAGCACCCGCACCTCCACCAGGCCCAGGGCTTCCTTGAGGCGCTGGGTCAGCACGCGGTCGGCCTGGCTGGGGGCCGGGTTGCCCGAAGGGTGGTTGTGGCACAGGATCAGCGCCGCGGCGTTGTAGGCCAACGCACGCTTGACCACCTGCCGGGGGTACACCGTGGCACCGTCGATGGAGCCGCGAAACAGCACCTCGAAAGCCAGCACCCGGTGCTTGGTGTCCAGGAACAGGCAGCCAAACACCTCGTGGGGCTCGTGCCGCAGCATGGCCTTGAGGTAGTCGCGGACGGCACGCGGGCTTTCCAGGGCCGAATCACGGGTCAGGCGCTCGGCCAGGTGGCGACGGGCCATTTCCAGCACCGCCTGCAACTGGGCGAACTTGGCCGACCCCAACCCCAAATGGCTGCTGAAGGTCTTCTGCTCGGCCTCCAGCAGCGCACGCAGGCTGCCAAAACCCTCCAGCAGCGTACGCGCAAGGTCCACCGCGCTTTTGCCGGCCACCCCGGTGCGCAGGAATATCGCCAGCAACTCGGCGTCCGAAAGGGCCGCTGCCCCGTGCTTCAACAGCTTTTCCCGCGGCCGTTCCGCCGCCGGCCAATCACGAATACTCATGGCATCTCCTTGCCTGTGTGTGCGCTGCTCCCTGCTTGGCGCTGTGCTATCTTAGCCCATCTTTTTTGCACGGTGAGCCGGCCCGGGGAGGTGCCATCACCGAGCGTAATCACTGGATCTGAAGGCAGGCCTATGCAGCGGCTGTATCGAAAACGCATCGTTCTGGGCGTCGGCGGCGGCATCGCCGCCTACAAGAGCGCCGAGCTGGTTCGCAGGCTTCTGGACCAGGGCGCCGAAGTGCGCGTGGTCATGACCCGCGGCGGCGCCGAATTCATTACCCCGCTGACCATGCAGGCCCTGTCGGGCCACCCCGTGCACCTGGACCTGCTGGACCCGGCGGCCGAAGCCGCCATGGGCCACATCGAACTGGCCAAGTGGGCCGACCTGGTGCTGATCGCACCCGCTACCGCCGACCTGATCGCGCGCCTGGCCCAAGGCCTGGCCAACGACCTGCTGACCACCCTGGTGCTGGCCACCGACGCCACCGTGGCCCTGGCCCCGGCCATGAACCAGGCCATGTGGCGCGACCCGGCCACCCAGGCCAACCTGCAACTGCTGCAAAGCCGCGACATGAAAGTGTTCGGCCCTGCGGCCGGCAGCCAGGCCTGCGGCGACATCGGCCTGGGCCGCATGCTGGAAGCCACCGAGCTGGCCCAGTGCGCCGCCGACTGCTTCCAGCGCCAGGTGCTGACCGGCAAGCATGTGGTGATCACCGCCGGCCCCACCCAGGAAAACATCGACCCGGTGCGCTACATCACCAACCACAGCTCCGGCAAGATGGGCTTCGCCCTGGCCGAGGCCGCGGTGGAAGCCGGCGCCCGGGTGACGCTGATCAGCGGCCCGGTGCACCTGCCCACGCCGGACCGGGTCAACCGCATCGACGTGGTCAGCGCCCGCGACATGCTGGCCGCCTGCGAGGCCGCGATCCCCTGCGACGTGTTCATTGCCTCGGCTGCGGTGGCTGACTATCGCCCTGAGGTGGTTGCCGCACAGAAATTGAAGAAAGACCCTACAAACGGCGACGGCCTTCTCCTGCAAATGGTGCGCAACCCGGACATCCTGGCCACTATCGCCACGCGTCCCGACCGCCCCTTCAGCGTCGGCTTTGCCGCCGAGACCGAGCACCTGCTCGACTACGCCGCACGCAAGCTCAAAGACAAGAACCTCGACTTGATTGTCGCCAATGACGTGGCCAACCCCAGCATCGGCTTCAACAGCGAGGAAAACGCGGTCAGCCTGATTGACCGCGGGCTCAACACCACGGTGTTCAGCCAGACCAGCAAGGGCAAGATTGCCCGCCAGATCGTTTCCTTCATCGCCCAACGGCTCGACCAGGTTTAACCATGCACGCTTTGCAAGCCAAGATTCTCGACCCACGCATCGGCAGCGAATTCCCCCTGCCGCAGTACGCCACCCCCGGCTCCGCCGGCCTGGACCTGCGCGCCATGCTCAAGGAAGACACTGTCCTTGAGCCGGGCCAGACCCTGCTGATTCCTACCGGCCTGTCCATCTACATCGGCGACCCGGGCCTTGCGGCCATGATCCTGCCGCGCTCGGGCCTGGGCCACAAACACGGCATCGTGCTGGGCAACCTGGTGGGCCTGATCGACTCCGACTACCAGGGCGAGCTGATGGTGTCGTGCTGGAACCGTGGCCAGACCGCCTTCAACATCGCCGTCGGCGAGCGCATCGCCCAGCTGGTGCTGGTGCCGGTGGTTCAAGCTCACTTCGAACTGGTCGATACATTCGACGAAACCCAGCGTGGTGCTGGGGGGTTCGGCCACTCCGGCAGCCATTGACTACGCTGGAGTAACAGCAAAATCGCGGCCGGCTAGCCGAGCGTCAAAGGGAGATGCGCAGTGAACGATTTCACAGCTGGCGGCCAGGTCCGCGCCACTGACACCAGTGCGCCCCAGATCCGCAGCGCCCTGTGGGTGGCGGTGATGGGGCTGGCCGTGGCGACCGTGCTGGTGGGCCTTGGCCTGCCCAGCCCGTCGCCAGCCGCGCTGTATCGCTCGATGGCGCAGGTCGCCGCCAGCAACCAGGGCCTGGAACTGCAGAAGCAGGCGGCCGTCCTGGTGGCGCAGACCGACAGCGCCACCCACCAGCAGGAAGTGCTGCACGCCACCCAGGCCACCGCGCAGCCCGGCGCCCTGCTGGCCGCGCTGGACTACCTGCCCGGGCTGGTGGACGCCTACGCCGTCGCCCGCGGCCAGGCAGCGCTGGACAACAACCGCCCCTCGCCAGTCAATTTCGTCAGCCTGGACCTGATTCGCCAGGTCGAGGCCGGCGCGCGGCCGCTGCTGCAGGCGCAGAAAGTCGGCGAGCGCTGGCTGGTGTACAGCCTGGCGCCCATCCATGACGCCAGCGGCACCACCGTGCTGGGCACCCTGCTGCTGAGTTTCGACCTCGGCGCCCTGACCACGGCATTCGCGGCCCTGCCCGCCGATTTCGGCGAAGTGGAGCTGCAGCAACGCTTTGGCCAGGGCGCGGCGCAGAGCCTGTTCAAGACCGGCACCGCGGTGCTGGACGACCATTACCCGGTCACCGCCGGCAACTGGACCCTGGTCTTCACCCCCGGCACTCTGTTCAAGCCGGCGCTGCAGTGGCGCAGCCTGGTGTTCTGGCCGCTGGCCCTGCTGCTCGCCATCGGCGGCGCCTGGCTGGCCCTGGGCATGCTGGCCCGGCGCCTGCGCGAGCAACTGGCGGGCGATGCCCGGCAATTGACCCAGCTGATCCAAGAACTCTCGGGCGGAAAAGCCGTCAAAGCCTTCAGCCTGAGCCTGCCAGAGCTCAACGTGGTGGCGGCAAGCCTCGCCCGGCTGTCGCTGCAGGGTAATCGCCACGCCTCGCCAGTTGCGCCTGCCGTGCCACTGCCCACGGACCCCGGCCTGCTCGAACCAGCGTTTCCCACGCACGACCAGGCCCCCAAGAACATGGAGCCCCGCAACGCAATGAATGGCCAAGCGCACGTCGCCCCCCGGCTTCCCGAGAGCATTTTCCGCGCCTACGACATCCGCGGTGTGTTCGGCGACACCCTGACCGCCGAGGCCGCCTACTGGATCGGCCGCGCCATTGGCTCGCAGAGCCTGGCCCAGGGCGAGCCCAACGTGGCCGTGGGTCGCGATGGCCGGCTGTCCGGCCCGGTGCTGGTGCAACAGCTGATCCAGGGCATCGCCGACTGCGGCTGCCACGTCACCGACGTCGGCCTGGTGCCGACCCCGGCGCTGTACTTCGCCGCCAACGTGCTGGCCGGCAAGTCCGGCGTGATGCTGACCGGCAGCCACAACCCGCGCGACTACAACGGCTTCAAGATCGTCATCGCCGGCGACACCCTCGCCAACGAGCAGATCCTGGCCCTGCACCAGCGCCTGAAGGACAACGACCTGGCCAGCGGCCAGGGCACGGTCGAGCAGGTCGAGATACTGGACCGCTATGTACAGCGCATTCGCGACGACATCGTCCTGGCGCGTCGGCTGAAGGTGGTGGTGGACTGCGGCAACGGCGCCGCCGGCGTCATCGCCCCGCAGCTGATCGAAGCGCTGGGCTGCGAGGTCATCCCGCTGTTCTGCGAAGTGGACGGCAACTTCCCCAACCATCACCCCGACCCGGGCAAGCTCGAGAACCTCGAGGACCTGATTGCCAAGGTGCGCGAGACCGGCGCCGACCTGGGCCTGGCCTTCGACGGCGACGGCGACCGCGTGGGCGTGGTAACCAACACCGGCACCGTGGTGTACCCCGACCGCCTGCTGATGCTGTTTGCAAGGGACGTGGTGGCCCGCAACCCGGGCGCCGACGTGATCTTCGACGTCAAGTGCAGCCGCCGCCTCAGCCCGCTGATCAGCAGCTACGGCGGCCGCCCCGTCATGTGGAAGACCGGCCACTCGCTGATCAAGAAGCACATGAAGCTCACCGGCGCGCTGCTGGCGGGCGAGATGAGTGGGCACATCTTCTTCAAGGAGCGCTGGTACGGCTTCGACGACGGCATCTACAGCGCCGCGCGGCTGCTGGAGATACTCAGCCAGGGCAAAGACAGCGCCGAAGCGCTGTTCGCGGCGTTCCCGAACGATATTTCTACCCCCGAACTCAATATACATGTGACCGACGAGGGTAAATTCAGCATCATTGATGCTCTGCAACGCGACGCACACTGGGGCGACGCCAACCTGACCACCATCGACGGTGTGCGGGTGGACTATCCCAAGGGCTGGGGGCTGGTACGCGCCTCCAACACCACACCTGTGCTGGTGCTGCGTTTCGAGGCCGACGACCAGGCGGAACTCGAGCGCATCCAGGACGTTTTCCGCGCAGAGCTGCAAAAAATCGCCCCTGATCTCCAATTACCGTTCTGATTGTTTCACTGGAGCCCTGCATGACCCTCGAACGTGATGCCGCCACCAACGTCGCCAAGGTACTGTCCGAAGCGCTGCCCTACATCCGCCGCTTCGTCGGCAAGACGCTGGTGATCAAGTACGGCGGCAACGCCATGGAGAGCGAAGAGCTCAAGACCGGCTTTGCCCGCGACATCGTGCTGATGAAGGCCGTGGGCATCAACCCGGTGGTCGTCCACGGTGGTGGCCCGCAGATCGGTGACCTGCTCAACCGCCTGTCGATCAAGAGCGAGTTCATCGACGGCATGCGCGTGACCGACGCCCAGACCATGGACGTGGTGGAAATGGTCCTCGGCGGCCAGGTGAACAAGGACATCGTCAACCTGATCAACCGCCACGGCGGCAGCGCCATCGGCCTGACTGGCAAGGACGCGGAGCTGATCCGCGCGAAAAAACTGCAGGTCACCCGCCAGACCCCGGAAATGACCAAGCCGGAAATCATCGACATCGGCCACGTGGGCGAAGTGGTCGGCGTGAACACCGACCTGCTGAACATGCTGGTGAAGGGCGACTTCATTCCGGTGATCGCGCCGATCGGCGTGGGCCCGGACGGCGAGTCCTACAACATCAACGCTGACCTGGTGGCCGGCAAGGTCGCCGAGGCGCTGAAGGCCGAGAAGCTGATGCTGCTGACCAACATCGCCGGCCTGATGGACAAGCAGGGCAACGTGCTGACCGGCCTGAACACCGAACAGGTGAACGCGCTGATCGCCGACGGCACCATCTACGGCGGCATGCTGCCCAAGATCCGTTGCGCGCTGGAAGCGGTGCAGGGCGGCGTGACCAGCTCGCACATCATCGATGGCCGCGTACCCAACGCCACCCTGCTGGAAATCTTCACCGATATCGGCATGGGCACCATGATCAGCAACCGCAAGCGTCATTGATTGCCACCTGACGCGGCCGCCAGGCCGCGTCAGGCTCCGCTCAATTGCCCAACAGCTTCGCCAACCGCGCCCGGTCCCGGGCAAACTGCTGGTCGATCTGCTGCCGCGTGGCCTGGTAGTTGACGATCCGCGCGCTGACATCCGCACGCTGGCCTTCGATGGCCTTCATCTGTTCCAGCAGCTCCTGCGGCACCGGCTGGCCGTTGCGCTCCAGCTCCGCCGCCTGCGCCTGCAAACTGTTGCGCTGCCCTTGCATGGTCACCAGGTTGCCATTCGCGATCGCCACCATACCATCGATCTCGGCAAGGCGCTGCGCCCTGGCACGGTCGAGTTCACTGAGGCTGGGGTAGAGATGCAATAGTTGGTTGTCCGCCGCCGCCTGGGCGCTGGCCGCCTGCTGCTGGCGCAATTCGTCGGCGCTGGGGGCGGGCGGCACGGTCTGCACCACGCGGCCCTGGGCGTTGAGCACTTCATAGCCTTTGCCGACGTATTCAGGCGGCACGCCCTGGCGGTCCAGCACGGTCACCCCGTGGCTGTCCACGTAGCGGTAGAACACCAGCGGCGGGCCGTCGGCAGCCCACGCGGGCGAGGCCGCCAACGCCGCCAGCAGGCAGCACGTGGCGAAACCTCGCACGGCAGTCACCCAGTCAGATACCGAACTGGGCGCGGTAGGCCTGCACGGCCGGCAGGTGTTGCTTGAGCTCGGCGTCGTCGGCCAGGAACTCCAGCACCTGGTCCAGGGACACGATGCTGACTACTGGAATGCCGAAGTCACGCTCCACTTCCTGGATGGCCGACAGCTCGCCGTTGCCGCGCTCCTGGCGGTTCAAGGCGATCAGCACGCCGGCAGCCTTGGCATTCTGGGCAGTGATGATCTGCATCACTTCGCGAATGGCGGTGCCTGCAGTGATCACGTCGTCGATGATCAGGATGTCGCCTTCCAGCGGCGAGCCCACCAGGCTGCCACCTTCGCCGTGATCCTTGGCTTCCTTGCGGTTGAAGCACCACGGAATATCGATGCCATGGTGCTCGGCCAGCTGCACTGCGGTGGCCGCTGCCAGGGGAATACCCTTGTAGGCTGGGCCAAACAGCACGTCGAAGGCGATACCGCTTTCAACCACGGCGGCCGCGTAGTATTTACCCAGCTGGGCCAGGGCAGTACCGCTGTTGAACAGGCCGGCATTGAAGAAATAAGGACTGGTGCGCCCGGATTTCAGGGTGAACTCACCGAAACGCAGTACCCCGCGATCGATGGCAAAACGAATGAAGTCGCGTTGATAGGCGTGCATAAAAAGTCCCGAATACCACGGCTTTAGCTAATTGAGTTGAGCTCGGGTATCATACACGCACGAGATTTTTGGGGCCATTTATGCGGATCATCAGTGTGAACGTTAATGGTATTCATGCCGCAGTCGAGCGTGGTTTGCTCAGTTGGCTGCAGGCACAGAATGCCGACGTCATCTGCCTGCAGGATACTCGTGCCTCCGCCTTTGAACTGGACGATCCAGCCTTCCAACTGGATGGCTACTTCCTTTATGCCTGCGATGCCGAAGTGCCCACCCAAGGTGGCGTGGCACTTTACTCGCGGTTGCAACCCAAGGCGGTAATCAGCGGCCTCGGCTTCGAGACAGCCGACCGCTACGGGCGCTACCTGCAAGCAGACTTCGACAAATTGAGCATCGCCACCCTGCTGTTGCCTTCGGGCCAGAATGGCGATGAAGACTTGAACCAGAAGTTCAAGTTGATGGACGACTTCGGCAAGTACCTGGACAAGCAGCGCCGCAAGCGCCGCGAGTACATCTACTGCGGCTCGCTGTATGTGGCGCAGCAGAAGCTGGACATCAAGAACTGGCGCGACAGCCAGCAGTCGCCCGGCTTCCTGGCGCCGGAACGTGCCTGGATGGACGAGATCGTTGGCAACATGGGCTACGTGGATGCCCTGCGCGAAGTCAGCCGCGAAGGCGACCAGTACAGCTGGTGGCCCGATAACGAACAGGCCGAGATGCTCAACCTGGGCTGGCGCTTCGACTACCAGCTGCTGACCCCAGGCCTGCGACGCTTCGTGCGCAGCGCTCGCCTGCCACGCCAGCCGCGCTTCTCCCAGCATGCCCCGTTCATCGTGGACTATGACTGGACCTTGACCATCTGAATGGTCGAGGCGCGAAAAAGCCGACCCTTGGGTCGGCTTTTTTGTGGGTTCGGACGCCGCCCGTAGCAGCTGCCGAAGGCGGCGTCCGACGCTATCAGTCAGCCAACGCAGCTTGCTGCAGCTCGAACAGCTCGACCATGCCTTTCTGCGCCAACGCCAGCATGGCGTTCAGCTCTTGCGGCTGGAACGGCGCGCCTTCGGCGGTGCCCTGCACTTCGATGAAACCACCAGCGCTGGTCATCACCACGTTCAGGTCGGTCTCGGCAGCCGAGTCTTCCAGGTAGTCCAGGTCCAGCACCGGCTCGCCCTGGTACATGCCCACCGAGACGGCGGAGATCATGTGCTTGAGCGGGTCGCCGCCTTTCAGGCCGCCACGCTTCTTGATCACTTTCAGCGCGTCGACCAGGGCCACCATGGCGCCGGTGATGGACGCGGTGCGGGTGCCGCCGTCGGCCTGGATCACGTCGCAGTCGACGTACAGGGTGACGTCGCCCAGCTTGGACATGTCCAGGGCTGCGCGCAGCGAACGGCCGATCAGGCGCTGGATTTCCAGGGTGCGGCCGCCCTGCTTGCCCTTGCTCGCTTCGCGCTGGTTACGCTCGCCGGTGGCACGCGGCAGCATGCCGTACTCGGCGGTCAGCCAACCCTGGCCCTGGCCCTTCAGGAAGCGCGGCACGCCATTCTCGACGCTGACCGTGCAGATAACCTTGGTGTCACCGAACTCGACCAGTACAGACCCTTCGGCGTGCTTGGTGTAGTTGCGGGTGATGCGGATCGAGCGGAGCTGATCGGCAGCGCGACCACTTGGACGTTTCATCTGGGATACCTGTACTGAGGAACGAAAACTGCCGAGCATTATAAGACCTGTGGTCATTTAATGCCCGACTTGAGTTGCAACACCATGGCGCGCGGGCCAGGGGAAACATTTTTCAGCCAGACGGTCGACATGCTGTAACAGCAATGGTTTGGGCGCCAGCGCACCGGTGCGCTACAATCCTGCGCCTTTGCAGCCGTACGGCTTTCATTCCCTTTCTGCGAGGTACTCCCATGGTGCACAGCATGACCGCCTTCGCCCGCGTCGAACGGGCGGGCACCCAGGGGACCCTCAGCTGGGAATTGCGCTCGGTCAACCACCGCTACCTGGAACCGCACCTGCGCCTGCCCGAAGCCTTCCGCGACCTGGAAATCGCCGTGCGCGAAGCACTGCGCCAGGGCATCTCGCGCGGCAAGGTGGAATGCACCCTGCGCTTCTGCGAGGTGAACAGCGGCAAGCCGCTGCAGGTCGACCGCGAACGCGCCGCGCAACTAGTGGCCGCCGCCGAGACCGTCGCCAGCCTGATCAAGCAGCCCGCCGCGCTCAACCCGCTGGAAGTGCTGGGCTGGCCCGGCGTGCTGGTGGCCGACGCCGCCGACCCGCAGGCGCTGAACCAGGAAGCCATCGAGCTGTTCAACGAAGCGCTCAAGGAACTCAAGGCCGGCCGCGACCGCGAAGGGGCCGAGCTGGCCCGGCTGATCAACGACCGCCTCGACGCCATGGCCACCGAGGTCAAGACCCTGCGCAGCCAGGTGCCACACATGCTGGCCGTGCAGCGCCAGAAGATCCTCGACCGCTTCGCCGACATGCAGGCCGAGCTCGACCCCCAGCGCCTGGAGCAGGAAATGGTGCTGCTGGCGCAGAAGAGCGATGTCGCCGAAGAGCTGGACCGCCTCAGCACCCACGTCACCGAGGTGCGGCGCGTGCTCAAGGCTGGCGGCGCGGCAGGCCGGCGCCTGGACTTCCTGATGCAGGAACTCAACCGCGAAGCAAACACACTGGGCTCCAAGGCCTTCGACCCGCGCAGCACCCAGGCTGCGGTCAACCTCAAGGTGTTGATCGAGCAGATGCGTGAACAAGTGCAGAATATTGAGTAAGGCAACCGCAGAATGAACCACAGCACCGGCACCCTGTACATCGTTTCCGCCCCTTCGGGCGCGGGCAAGACCAGCCTGGTCAATGCGCTGATCAACGCGCAGCCGAACATTCGTGTCTCGGTCTCGCACACCACCCGCGCCATGCGCCCGGGCGAGGTGAACGGCGTGAACTACCACTTCGTCGATCGTGCCGAGTTCGTGCGCATGATCGAGCACGGCGACTTCCTGGAGCAGGCCGAAGTGTTCGGCAACCTCTACGGCACCTCGCAGAGCACCCTGCAGCAGACCCTGGACGAAGGCCACGACCTGATCCTGGAAATCGACTGGCAGGGCGCCCAGCAGGTGCGCAAGCTGATGCCGGCGGCGCGCTCCATCTTCATCCTGCCGCCAACCCAGCAGGCCTTGCGCCAGCGCCTGACCAACCGTGGCCAGGACAGCGACGAGATCATCGACGGGCGCATGCGCGAAGCCGTCAGCGAGATGAGCCACTACGTCGAGTACGACTACCTGGTGATCAACGACGATTTCGCCACCGCGCTGGACGACCTGAAGGCGATTTTCCGCGCCAATACCCTGGAACAAGCCCAGCAACAGGGTCGTTTTACCGATCTATTGAGCCAATTACTGGCTTGAATGAAGCTTTCCGCGCTGCGATAGGTTACCGTTGAGGTGTCTACGCAGCGCCCTGGCGAGCTGTTTGAAAATCAGCGCTTCCCTAAACGCTGGTGATTTTTTAAACTATCGAGTCCGCTCGCCCATCCGGGCTGCGCGCATACTGCATTTGCTACGAGGAAGACCATGGCCCGCGTAACCGTTGAAGACTGTCTAGAACACGTGGAAAACCGCTTTGAGCTGGTCATGCTCTCTACCAAGCGTGCCCGTCAACTGGCCACCGGCGGCAAAGAGCCCCTGGTCCAGTGGGAAAACGACAAGCCTACCGTTGTGGCCCTGCGCGAAATCGCCGAAGGCCTGATGAGCTACGAGTTCATCGCCAACGCCGAAATCGTCGAGGACGAACCGCTGTTCGCAGCGTTCGAGGACGAGTCCAACGAGGCCGTCTAAGCCTATGCCTGGTCGACGTAGCACGGCGCGGGAACACAGCCTACGGCAGGAGTCATCATGCCGAGCATAGACGCCCTCGCCGATCGCTTATCGACCTACCTCGGTGCCGACCAGGTCAACCTGGTCCGCCGGGCGTACTTCTACGCCGAACAAGCCCACGACGGCCAACGCCGCCGCAGCGGCGAGCCTTACGTCACGCATCCGCTGGCGGTGGCAAACATTCTTGCCGACATGCACATGGACCATCAGAGCCTGATGGCGGCCATGCTGCATGACGTGATCGAAGACACCGGCATCGCCAAGGAAGCCCTCAGCTCGCAGTTTGGCGAGACCGTGGCGGAACTGGTGGATGGGGTCAGCAAGCTGACCCAGATGAACTTCGAGACCAAGGCCGAGGCCCAGGCCGAGAACTTCCAGAAGATGGCGATGGCCATGGCACGCGACATTCGCGTGATCCTGGTCAAGCTGGCCGACCGCCTGCACAACATGCGCACCCTGGAAGTGCTGTCCGGCGAAAAACGCCGGCGTATCGCCAAGGAAACCCTGGAAATCTACGCCCCCATCGCCAACCGGCTGGGCATGCACAACGTGCGCGTGGAATTCGAGGACCTGGGCTTCAAGGCCATGTACCCCATGCGCTCCGCGCGCATCTACCAGGCGGTGAAGCGCGCCCGCGGCAACCGCAAGGAGATCGTCCAGAAGATCGAGCAGTCCCTGAGCCATTGCCTGGCCGTGGACGGCATCGAGGGCGACGTCAGCGGCCGCCAGAAGCACATCTATGGCATCTACAAGAAGATGCGCGGCAAGCGCCGCGCCTTCAACGAGATCATGGACGTGTACGCCTTCCGCATCGTGGTGGACAAGGTCGACACCTGCTACCGCGTGCTCGGCGCCGTGCATAATTTGTACAAACCGTTGCCTGGGCGCTTCAAGGATTACATCGCGATACCCAAGGCCAACGGCTACCAGTCGCTGCACACCACGCTGTTCGGCATGCACGGCGTACCGATCGAGATCCAGATCCGTACCCGTGAAATGGAAGAGATGGCCAACAACGGCATCGCCGCCCATTGGCTGTACAAGTCCAGCGACGACGAACAGCCCAAGGGCACCCATGCCCGTGCCCGCCAGTGGGTCAAGGGCGTGCTGGAAATGCAGCAACGTGCCGGCAACTCCCTGGAATTCATCGAAAGCGTGAAGATCGACCTGTTCCCGGACGAGGTCTACGTGTTCACGCCCAAGGGCCGCATCATGGAGCTGCCCAAAGGCTCCACGGCTGTCGACTTCGCCTACGCGGTGCACACCGACGTGGGCAACAGCTGCATCGCCTGCCGCATCAACCGCCGCTTGGCGCCACTGTCCGAACCGCTGCAAAGCGGCTCCACGGTGGAAATCGTCAGCGCGCCGGGCGCACGGCCGAACCCGGCCTGGCTCAATTTCGTGGTCACCGGCAAGGCGCGCACGCACATTCGCCACGCGCTGAAGCTGCAGCGCCGCTCCGAGTCCATCAGCCTGGGCGAACGCCTGCTGAACAAGGTGCTCAACGGCTTCGACAGTGCCCTGGAAAACATTCCCGCTGAACGCGTGCACGCCATGCTGGCCGAATACCGCCTGGAGCAGATCGAAGACCTGCTCGAGGACATCGGCCTGGGCAACCGCATGGCCTACGTGGTGGCGCGCCGCCTGCTGGCCAGCGAAGGCGAGCAATTGCCCAGCCCGGAAGGCCCGCTGGCCATCCGCGGCACCGAAGGCCTGGTGCTCAGCTACGCCAAGTGCTGCACACCGATCCCGGGCGACCCTATCGTCGGCCACCTGTCGGCGGGCAAGGGCATGGTCGTGCACCTGGAAAACTGCCGCAACATCAGTGAAATCCGCCACAACCCGGAAAAGTGCATCCAGCTTTCCTGGGCCAAGGACGTCACGGGCGAATTCAATGTCGAGCTGCGCGTGGAGCTCGAGCACCAGCGCGGCCTGATTGCCCTGCTGGCCAGCAGCGTCAACGCCGCCGATGGCAATATCGAAAAGATCAGCATGGACGAGCGCGATGGTCGCATCAGCGTGGTCCAGTTGGTCGTCAGCGTGCACGACCGCGTGCACCTGGCTCGCGTGATCAAGAAACTGCGGGCGCTGACCGGCGTCATCCGTATCACGCGGATGCGTGCGTAACGCGGCCTTCCCCCTGCCAAGGAGTCACCAATGACCAAGACCGTTATCACCAGCGACAAGGCCCCGGCCGCCATCGGCACCTACTCCCAGGCCATCAAGGCGGGCAACACCGTCTACATGTCCGGGCAGATCCCGCTGGACCCGAAAACCATGGAACTGGTGGAAGGTTTCGAAGCCCAGACCGTACAGGTCTTCGAAAACCTGAAGGCCGTGGCCGAAGCAGCCGGCGGTTCGTTCAAGGACATCGTCAAGCTGAACATCTTCCTGACCGACCTGAGCCACTTCGCCAAGGTCAACGAGGTAATGGGCCGCTACTTCGAGCAGCCATACCCAGCCCGCGCCGCCATCGGCGTGGCCGCACTGCCACGCGGTGCACAGGTTGAAATGGACGCCATCCTGGTCGTCGAGTAAACCGAGTACGGCGAAGCGCCAGGCGGTTCGCCTTTCCCCTCCCCGGAAGGATTCCCTACATGCGCCACGCGCTTGTCCTGCCGTTGCTGGCCGCCCTACTGAGCGGCTGCGCCAGTCACAGCAATGTCGACCCCAGCGGGGTCTGGATCAACCAGAAAGCCATCGATACCGCCGCCAAGGGCCAAGGCCTGCGCGACGCCCTGGGCGCCAATGGCCCGGTGCTGGAATGGCAGCTCAACAGCAAGGCTGGCCAGGTCAGCTTCAGCAACGGCTTTGAACGTGCCCAGGGCAACCTGCAACCGTTGGGCAAAGGCAAATGGGCGGCCGATTTCCAGGGCCACCAGCAGCTGCAACTGACCACCGATGACGACGAGCTGATCCTGGCGGCCAGCCAGTCGGGCCCCAAGCAGGTGTTCGTCAAGCCCAAGACCAGCGTCGACCCTGGCGCCCCACTGGGCAGCAGCTTCGAGCAGGCGCTGTATGCCGCCTACCTGGGTGGCGAATGGAAGATCGTCGAAGGCGCCGGCGAAGGCGGCGTGGTGCATTTCATGGCCAACGGCCAACTGGCCGGCTTCCCCAACGCCGACCGCTATGCCCTGTGCCTGGCGGGCGACTGCGCGACCATGACCGGCGATGCCGACAGCATGTGGATCGAGCTGAACAAGCAAGGCGCGCCGTACATCTTCAAGCGTGACGGCAAGCAGCTGGAAATCTTCGAGGTGGTCAACCAGGCCCAGGCCGACGAGATGCCCAGCTTCAAGGCCGGCGCCCGCCGCTGGCTGCTAAAGAAGCAATAACCCCTCTTCCCGTAGCAGCTGCCGCAGGCGGCGTCCGGCGGTGAGCCTGCCTAACCGCGGTGCCCATGACGCGGCCTAAGGGCCGCTGCTACAGGGGAGTGGAGAGGATGGCTTCATAGCCCTCGCGATAGCTGGGGTACTGCGGCGCCCACCCCAACGCCCGGGCCCGGGCATTGCTGCAGCGCTTGTTGCCGTTGCGGCGCACGCTGGCCTCCTCCGCCCAGCCCTGCACGCCCAGGCGCGCCCGCAACCACTCCACCACCTCGGCCAGCGGCGCCGGCTTGTCGTCCACGCCCAGGTAGCAACTGGCTACCGGTTCGCCCTGCACATCCTGCTGCAACAGAAACGCCAGCAGCCCGGCGGCATCGTCGCTGTGGATGCGGTTGCCGAACAGCGCAGGCTCGTGGGCTACCCGATAGCCTTGGCGTACCTGCTCCAGCAGCCGCTCGCGGCCAGGGCCGTAAATGCCGGTCAGGCGCACGATAGTGGCCGGCCAGCCGCTGACCCGGGCCACCTGCTCGGCTTGCAGCATCAGGCGGCCGGAATACGCGGTGGGCTCGGTGGGTGAATATTCGTCAATCCACTCCCCACCCGATTGCGCATACACGCTGCTGCTGGACACGAACACCAGCCGCTGGGGCGCCTGCCGGTTGTCCTTGAGCCAACCTACCACCCGGGTCAGCCCGTCGACGTAAGCCGCCTGATACCCGGCCTCGTCATGCTGGCTGGCCGCCACGCAGTACACCACGTAGTCGATGGGCCCCTGGGGCCAGCCCGCCGGGCATTGCTCCGCGGCCAGGTCGCCGGCCACCGGCAGCACGCCCTGGGGCAGCCTGGCCACCTGCCGGCGCAACCCGTGGACCTGCCAATTGAGCGCAAGCAGCTGCCTGGCCAGGCGGCCGCCGACATCGCCACATCCAATGATCAAAACGCTTGGCACGGGCATTTCCTTACTCCTGAATCAACGCAGCACACTGCTCTGGATACCACAATAGCGACAAATTGCAGGAAAAAAATCCAGCGTATCGCTTTTGTTAACAAGAATTACTTGCAATAATAACGGCCCATTTTGTTCTCGGCCCGCTCTCGAGGCCTGGAAGGACATCCACTCCTTACTCCTCTAAGGTCCGGCCAGCATGACTCCTAATCGCCCTAGCGTTTCGCCCTCTCGTACACGCCCTTGGCGCGGTATTGCCGCCCTGATGATCGGCCTGGCCCTGACCCCGGCGGCCTTCGCCGACGAACCGGCTGCCCAGGCCCACCAGGCCGCGCCGGCCGCCGCCGTGGCCGCGCCAGCGCCAGCCGCTGCGGACACCACTGCCCTGCCAGCCGCCACTGACGCACAGCCTGCCGACGACGCCGCAGCCGAGCCTGTCGTTGAAACCGGCTTCGGCCTGGGCCACGACCTGTCGCCGTGGGGCATGTTCCAGAACGCTGACATCATCGTGAAGATCGTGATGATCGGCCTGGCCATCGCCTCCATCATCACCTGGACCATCTGGATCGCCAAAGGCTTCGAGCTGCTGGGCGCCAAGCGCCGCCTGCGTGGCGAGATCGCCCAGCTGAAGAAGGCCACCACGCTTGCCGCTGCCAGCGAAACCGCCAGCAAGTCCGGCACCCTGGCCCACCTGCTGGTGCACGACGCCCTGGAAGAGATGCACCTGTCAGCCAACGCCCGCGAAAAGGAAGGCATCAAGGAGCGCGTGAGCTTCCGCCTGGAGCGCCTGGTTGCCGCCTGCGGCCGCAACATGAGCAACGGCACCGGCGTGCTGGCTACCATCGGTTCCACTGCGCCGTTCGTCGGCCTGTTCGGCACCGTGTGGGGCATCATGAACAGCTTCATCGGCATCGCCAAGACCCAGACCACCAACCTGGCCGTGGTTGCCCCCGGCATCGCCGAAGCCCTGCTGGCCACCGCCCTGGGCCTGGTTGCCGCTATTCCAGCGGTAGTGATCTACAACGTCTTCGCCCGCTCCATCGCCGGCTACAAGGCCCAGGTTTCCGACGCATCCGCCCAGGTACTGCTGCTGGTCAGCCGTGACCTGGACCACCAGCCAGGCGAGCGCAGCGCTTCGCCACACATGGTGAAGGTGGGTTAATCCATGGGTCTGCACCTGAACGAAGGTGGCGACGACCTCGCCGAGAACCACGAAATCAACGTCACGCCCTTCATTGACGTGATGCTGGTGCTGCTGATCATCTTCATGGTCGCAGCCCCCCTGGCCACCGTTGACATCAAGGTAGACCTGCCCGCCTCCACGGCGAAGCCGGCGCCACGACCGGAAAAGCCACTGTTCCTCAGCGTCAAGGCCGACCAGAGCCTGTACCTGGGTGACGACAGGATCGACCGCGCCCAACTGGGCCCGGTGCTCGACGCCAAGACCAAGGGCAAGAAGGACACCACGATCTTCTTCCAGGCTGACAAGAGCGTCGACTACGGCGACCTGATGGACGTGATGAACGCCCTGCGCGGCGCCGGCTACCTGAAGGTTGGCCTGGTAGGCCTTGAGACGGTAGGGAAGAAATGATCACGACGCGCCATAAGCTGACGCGTTACGGCGGTAGCCTGGCGGTGGTGCTGGGGGTGCATGCCCTGGCCATCGCCCTGGCGCTGAACTGGCACGCCGCGCCACCACCGGAGTTGCCGCCCATGGCAATGATGGTGGAAATGGCGCCAGTGCCGGAAGTGGCGCCGCCACCACCGCCCAAGGTGATCACGCCGCCCACGCCGCCAACCCCGGTAGAGGAACTGCCACTGCCCAAGCTGGCCGAGGCGCCGAAGCCGACGATTGCGATTCCCAAGCAGGAAAAGCCAAAACCCAAGCCCAAGCCACAGCCGCCCAAGCCTGAGAAGAAGCCGGAACCGCCGCAGGAAACGCCACCTTCGGAGAAGGTCGTCGACACCGCCCCGGCGAAGGACTCTGCGCCCAAGGCCCCCGTGGCCCAGCCGCAGATGCCGTCCAACAGCAACGCGCTGCCCAACTGGCAGGGTGACCTGTTGCGCCACCTGGCCAAGTACAAGAAGTACCCCGAGGACGCTCGTCGCCGCGGCATGCAGGGCGTGAACCGCCTGCGCTTCGTGGTGGACGCCGAAGGCAAGGTGCTGTCGTACGAGCTGGCCGGTGGTTCGGGCAGCGCAGCGCTGGACCGCGCGACCCTGGACATGATCCGCCGGGCACAGCCGTTGCCGCCGCCGCCCAAGGAGCTGCTGAACAACGGCAGCCTGGAAGTGGTAGCGCCGTTCGTCTACTCGCTGGACAAAAGATGAATATCTGTTTCTGACATACAGATGCAACCTTGATAACGTGCGTCTATCGATTGCAGCCGCTATGCTGGGCCCGCAACTTCATGGACGCACGTTATGACTCTCACAGAATTGCGCTACATCGTCACCCTCGCCCAGGAGCAGCACTTTGGCCACGCCGCCGAGCGTTGCCATGTCAGCCAGCCGACCTTGTCGGTGGGGGTCAAGAAACTCGAAGATGAACTGGGTGTGCTTATTTTCGAGCGCAGCAAGAGCGCCGTGCGCCTGACCCCGGTTGGCGAGGGCATCGTCGCCCAGGCCCAGAAGGTCCTTGAACAGGCCCAGGGCATCCGCGAGCTGGCCCAGGCCGGCAAGAACCAACTGACCGCGCCCCTGAAGGTCGGTGCCATCTACACCGTCGGCCCATACCTGTTCCCGCACCTCATCCCACAACTGCACCGGGTCGCCCCGCAGATGCCGTTGTACATCGAGGAAAACTTCACCCACATCCTGCGCGACAAGCTGCGCAATGGCGAACTGGACGCAGTGATCATCGCCCTACCGTTCAACGAGGCCGATGTGCTGACGCTGCCGCTGTACGACGAGCCGTTCTACGTGCTGATGCCCGCTGGCCACCCGTGGACCCAGAAAGAGACCATCGACTCGTCGCTGCTCAACGACAAGAGCCTGCTGTTGCTGGGCGAAGGCCACTGCTTCCGCGACCAGGTGCTCGAAGCCTGCCCGACCCTGGTGAAGGGCACCGAAGGCGCCAAGCACACCACGGTGGAATCCAGCTCGCTGGAAACCATTCGCCACATGGTCGCGTCCGGCCTGGGCGTGTCGATCCTGCCGTTGTCGGCGGTGCACAGCCACCACTACGCCCCCGGCGTGATCGACGTGCGCCCGCTCACCCCGCCGTCGCCGTTCCGCACCGTGGCCATCGCCTGGCGTGCCAGCTTCCCGCGGCCCAAGGCCATCGAGATCCTCGCTGACTCCATCCGCCTGTGCTCCGTGGCCAAGCCGACGCCGTTGAGCAAAGTCGCCACATGACCGAGCTGTCCAAGGTAGCGGTCACCGCCCTCAAGGGCATTGGCGAGGCCATGGCCGAAAAGCTCACCAAGGTGGGCCTGGAAAATCTTCAGGACGTGCTGTTCCACCTGCCCCTGCGCTATCAGGACCGCACCCGCGTGGTGCCCATCGGGGCCCTGCGCCCCGGCCAGGACGCGGTGATCGAGGGCGTGGTCAGCGGCGCCGACGTGGCCATGGGCAAGCGCCGCAGCCTGCTGGTGCGCCTGGGTGACGGCACCGGTTCGCTGAGCCTGCGCTTCTACCATTTCAGCAACGCGCAGAAAGAAGCCCTGAAGCGCGGCACCCACCTGCGCTGCTACGGCGAAGCCAGGCCTGGTGCCTCGGGGCTGGAGATCTACCACCCCGAATACCGCGCCCTCACCGGCGACGAGCCGGCGCCGGTGGAACAGACGCTGACGCCCATCTACCCCACCACCGAAGGCCTGACCCAGGCCCGGCTGCGGCAGCTGTCGCAACAGGCCCTGGCCATGCTCGGCCCGCGCAGCCTGCCCGACTGGCTGCCCGCCGAGCTTGCCCGCGAGCACCAACTGGCGCCGCTGGACGAGGCCATCCGCTACCTGCACCACCCGCCGCCCGATGCCGACCTGGAAGAGCTGGCCGTGGGGCACCATTGGGCCCAGCACCGCCTGGCCTTCGAGGAGCTGCTGACCCACCAGCTGTCCCAGGCACGCCTGCGTGACAGCCTGCGGGCCCTGCGCGCGCCCGCGCTGCCCGTGGCCAAGCGCCTGCCCAAGCAGTACCTGGCCAACCTGGGCTTCGCCCCTACCGGCGCGCAGCAACGGGTGGGCAAGGAAATCGCCTACGACCTCAGCCAGCGCGAGCCCATGCTGCGCCTGGTGCAGGGTGACGTGGGCGCGGGCAAGACCGTGGTCGCGGCGCTGGCCGCCTTGCAAGCACTGGAAGCCGGTTACCAGGTGGCGCTGATGGCCCCCACGGAAATCCTTGCCGAACAGCATTTCATCACCTTCAAGCGCTGGCTCGAGCCGCTGGGCATCGAAGTAGCCTGGCTGGCCGGCAAGCTCAAGGGCAAGGCGCGGGTCGCCGCCCTGGAACAGATCGCGGCCGGCGCGCCCATGGTGGTCGGCACCCACGCGCTGTTCCAGGACGAAGTGAAGTTCGCCAACCTGGCGCTGGTGATCATCGACGAACAGCACCGCTTCGGCGTGCAGCAGCGCCTGGCCCTGCGCCAGAAGGGCGTGGGCGGGCGCATGTGCCCGCACCAGCTGATCATGACCGCCACGCCCATCCCGCGTACCCTGGCCATGAGCGCCTACGCCGACCTTGACACCTCGGTGCTCGACGAACTGCCGCCCGGCCGCACCCCGGTGAACACCGTGCTGGTGGCCGACAGCCGGCGCCTGGAGGTGGTCGAGCGGGTGCGCGCTGCCTGCGCCGAAGGCCGCCAGGCCTATTGGGTGTGCACCCTGATCGAAGAATCCGAGGAGCTGACCTGCCAGGCCGCCGAAACCACCTTCGAGGAACTGACCAGCGCCCTGGGCGAACTGCGCGTGGGCCTAATCCACGGGCGCATGAAACCGGCGGAAAAAGCCGAGATCATGGCGCAGTTCAAGGCCGGCGAACTGCAATTGCTGGTGGCTACCACGGTGATCGAAGTCGGCGTGGACGTGCCTAATTCCAGCCTGATGATCATCGAGAACCCCGAGCGCCTGGGCCTGGCGCAATTGCACCAGCTGCGCGGCCGGGTAGGTCGTGGCAGCGCCGTCAGCCACTGCGTGCTGCTGTATCACCCGCCCCTGTCGCAGATCGGCCGCGAGCGCCTGGGTATCATGCGCGAAACAAACGATGGCTTCGTCATCGCCGAGAAAGACCTGCAACTGCGCGGGCCCGGCGAGATGCTCGGTACCCGCCAGACCGGTTTGCTACAGTTCAAGGTGGCGGACCTGATGCGTGATGCCGACCTGCTGCCAGCCGTACGGGACGCGGCTCAGACCTTGCTTGCGCAATGGCCTGCGCACGTCGACCCGCTACTGGAACGCTGGCTGAGGCACGGCCAGCAATACGGACAGGTTTAGGAACGCGTCCACCGCGGCTATTTCGCCGCGGTTGCGACGTAACGCTCAAAAAAGACTTGGCACGATGGATCCAGCAGCGCCTGCAAGCTGGGTATACTGTCGGCCATGTAGGAATATGGATACAGACCATGCCTGAAGTTGCCCTGGACACCGCAACCCCCCACACCCCGTCTGTCATTCACGATATGCTGGGAAAGCTGGTCATCAGCTATCGCGAGGTGCTCGACCACCCGCAGCTGGACCCTGCGCGCAAGGTTCAGGCAGTGCTGCTCAACGATGCCGTTGGCGCGCTCATGGTGTTGTTCCCGCAGAATCAGCTGCTGGACCTGAACCGTCTGGCGGAATTGACCGGGCGCCGGCTCACCGCCGTGCCGCTTGATCGCCTGGACAAGATGCTGGCCAAGCACGACCTCAAGCAGCTGCCCGGCCTGCCGGCACTCACCAGCTCGCCTTGCCTGTACGACGAACGGCTGCTGGACGCCAGCGACCTGCTGATCAATTCGGGCCAGCCGGGCCTGCTGTTGGAAATCACCCGCGACGATTTCCGCAAGATGCTCAACAAGGCCAGCGCCGGCAACTTCGGCGAGCCGCTGGGCAGCATCCGCCCCAACCTCGACCGCCCCCACGACGACCGCCAGGAAATCACCCAGGCGGTGCAGGCGTTTACCGCGCGGCGCATCCAGCAACGCCTGGAAGCCACCATCGAGATCCCGCCGCTGGCGGAAACCGCGCAGAAAATCATCAAGCTGCGCGTGGACCCCAACGCCACCATCGACGACATCACCGGCGTGGTGGAGACCGACCCGGCCCTGGCCGCGCAGGTGGTCAGCTGGGCGGCCTCGCCGTACTACGCGTCGCCGGGCAAGATTCGCTCGGTGGAAGACGCCATCGTGCGCGTGCTGGGCTTCGACCTGGTGATCAACCTGGCGCTGGGCCTGGCCCTGGGCAAGACCCTGAGCCTGCCCAAGGACCAGCCGCAACATGCCACGCCATACTGGCAGCAGTCGATCTACACCGCTGCGGTGATCGAAGGCCTGACCCGCGCCATCCCGCGGGCGCAGCGCCCCGAAACCGGGCTGACCTACCTGGCCGGCCTGCTGCACAACTTTGGCTACCTGCTGCTGGCCCACGTGTTCCCGCCGCACTTCTCGCTGATCTGCCGCCACCTGGAGGTCAACCCGCACCTGTGCCACAGCTACGTGGAACAGCACCTGCTGGGCATCACCCGCGAGCAGATCGGCGCCTGGCTGATGCGTTTCTGGGACATGCCCGAGGAGTTGGCCAGCGCCCTGCGCTTCCAGCACGACCCAGGCTACGACGGTGATTACGCCCAGTACCCGAACCTGGTGTGCCTGGCAGTGCGCCTGCTGCGCAGCCGCGGCATCGGTTCGGGCGCCGACGAAGGCATTCCCGACGAGCTGCTGGAGCGCCTGGGGCTGAGCCGCGAAAAGGCCGAGGAAGTGGTCAGCAAAGTGCTGGACGCCGAGGTACTGCTGCGCGAACTGGCTTCGCAGTTCAACCACCACTGACCGTGTGGGAGCCGGCTTGCCGGCTCCCACGGGCTTATTTCTTCTTCGGTTTCAGGTATTTCATGATGCCCTGGAACCAGATCACCAGCGCCGGGTTGCCCTTGATCTGGATGGTCTTGTCCTGGATACCCTGCATGAACGCCAGCTGCTTGTTCTTGGCCTGCAGGGTCTCATAGCCGAAGGCTGCGTCCTTGAAGGCGATGGCGAACGCCGGGTCGGCCACGGTGCCGCCCTTGCTGGTCACGCGCATGTCCTTGACGATGAAATGCCGGGCCACCTTGCCGTCCAGGGTCTGCAGCTGGAACACCAGGTCGCGGTCCTTGAGCTGCTGGCTGAAAGCGGGGTTGGTGCGGCTGGCCCGGGCCATCAACATGCCCATGGCCCAGAGCAGAAAGCGAAACTTCATGTACGCGCCTCGGAAAAATCATCAATAGGGTACGCAGCAGTGTACCGCTATCGCCGCACGGCACCACTACAAAATCATTTTTTAACGATTTTGCCCGCCAAACAAGGTTTTTAGACGCCATATCGGCGAATTATCAGGCTGTCTAAGCAGGCAACACACTGGGCGATTCGCCACCTTTCAAAGTCGAGAAAACTCCGTCACGATAACAAACTCGAACGTGACGGTACGTTTTCAGCCTGTACGAATCAGACCGTACAAAAAAACCATCTGGCCACTCGTTTGACAGCAACACCGGGGCCCACTAGCTTCTATTGGATCCTTTACACGTTGCGTTACATTTATGCAGGTAGCCCGATCGTGACAGCCAAAAAGTCGTTGAGCTCCATTCTGGGCACCGAGCAGGTTCCAGCCCACCTGGCTCGGTCAGTTATCGAGGAGAAGCTGCGCAGCGCCATATTGGACGGCCGACTACCCGCGGGCATGGCAGTACGCCAACAGGAGTTGGCCACGCTGTTCGGCGTCAGCCGCATGCCGGTGCGCGAGGCCTTGCGCCAGCTGGAAGCGCAGTCACTGCTCAAGGTGGTCATGCACAAGGGCGCGGTGGTGGCGCCACTGATCGGCGAAGACGCCGTGGACACCTACAACCTGCGCCTGCTGCTGGAAACCGAGGCACTGCGCCAGTCGGTGCCCAACCTGACCGAAGCGCACATCGCCGAAGCGCGCCATTACATCGATCAGCTCGACACCGAGACCAACCTCAGCGAGCTGGGCCGCCTGAACCGCCTGTTTCACCTGTCCTTGTATGCCGGCTCCAGCAACCGCAAGCTGCTGCGGCTGATCGAGCAGGAGCTGAACGAGGAAGAACGTTTCCTGCGCTTCCACCTGTCGTCCATGGGCTTGGGCAAGCCCACCCAGGATGACCACATTGAACTGGTGGATGCCGTGCAGGACCGCGACGTCGAACGCGCGGTCACCGTGCTGCAACGGCACCTGAACAACGCATCCGCAACCATCCGGCATTATCTCGACACTCGCCAGCCGGATTGAACGGGCGCCGCGCCCAGGGAGGCGGCGCGGCCCCGGTAAGACATGCCCGGCACGGCCCGGGCGGGGGAAAGGCCGTGCACGTTCAAAACAACCCATGGTTGCTGGTCGCCAATTCCGGGCAGCCCACGCTGATGCGCCTGATCTGCTTCTCGTGCGCGGGGGCCGACCCGGCGCAGCTGTTGCAGTTGGCCGAAGACCTCGAAGACCACATCGAGTTGGTCACGGTTTGCCTGCCCGGCCACGGCGCACGGGCCGACGAACCGGCCTTGGACGACTGGCCGCGGTTACTTGAGCAGACCTTCGCCCAGCTCAAGCCGCTGCTGGCCGAGCCCCACGCCATGTTCGGCCATTGCCTGGGCGGCAGCATTGCCTACGAGATCGCCAAGCGGGCCATCCGCGCCTTCCCTCGCCAGACCCGGCACCTGTTCATCGCCGCCTGCCGCAGCCCCGACACTTCCCCACGCACTCCGTTGCTGCATCAATTGCCTGGCCGGCAATTGTTCCGGGCCCTCGAAGCCCTGAACGCCATTACCCCCCAACAGTCGTCCGACCCTCACTTTGTCGCCCAGGTCGAACCCATGCTGCGCCGCGACCTGCAACTGGCTGAATCCTGGTCAGACACCGTCGGGCATTCACTGCATGTGCCACTGACGGCCCTGTACGGCAGTGAGGACCCGTTGGAACCCATGGCCAACATGCTGCCGTGGCAAGGTTTTACCGCGCGTGAATTCGAGCTGATCGAGCTGCCGGGCGACCATTTCTTCGTGCACAGCCAGCGCCAGCGCCTGCTACATATCATCAATACCCATCTGGGCCTGCTCAGCGCCTGACTCTCCGCTTGCTTACCTCCTGTAATCGCCCCCTGATGGCAATCTGACCATTTAACGCACACTCTTTGCCTTGGCCTCAGGGCCGTGACCAGCCCATACAAACTATGGGCCGCCGACAGTCACCCATGCAGGAGCAACGCGCGCCGGGCTTGTCCCTCGATTAAATAAAACCCCCCACCCCAAAACTTCGAGTGCTCCGAGTGATGCATTCACTCGCTGTTATTGATTTTGACCGTAAAACGTTGAAAGGGGAGCGCTTGCGCCTCTAAAACTGGCGACGCCGGTTTTAGCGAAACCTTATTGTTTTTAAAATCATAACTTGTTGTTTTTTAACGATTTTATTTGAACAAAAACAACTTCATGGTCTAGCGTTGAAAGGGCTGGAGGGCAGCACCCAACAGCACCCATTTAGCCAATAACAATATTTTACATTTACCCACGAAAACAAAGGAGATATTCAGCCGCTTTCGAGTTGACTGCCGCAGACAAAGTTAATTCCGTTGACGACCTGTTCGAAACAGTGAGGAAGTGCCATGACCTTTCAAAACGTTGTGCTTGAACAAAAGAAAAACGAACTGGGTGCCCACCCGATCTTTGCCGAGATCAACTCGTTGCCCATATTGCAGCGTTTCATGGAAACCCATGTATTTGCGGTATGGGATTTCATGTCCCTGACCAAGCGCCTGCAACGTGAACTGACCTGCGTCAGCCTGCCCTGGCTGCCACCACGAGACCCCAAGGCCGCCAGGCTGATCAACGAGATTGTGCTGGGGGAAGAAACCGACGACCACCTGCTCGAAGGCCACTACAGCCACTTCGAACTGTACCTGGACGCCATGCGCGAGATTGGTGCCGATACCGGGCCTATCGAGCGCTTCGTGCAGCTGCAGGCCGAAGGCGTCAACTACCTGACCGCCCTGCACAGCGTCAACGCCCCCCCGGCGGCGGTACGGTTTGTCTGCAACACCCTGGACACCGCCCTGCACGCGCCGGCCCACATGGTCGCGGCAGCGTTCCTGCATGGCCGCGAGAGCGTCATTCCGCAGATGTTCCAGCAACTGCTGGACGACTGGCAAATACCCCGGGAACAGGCCCCTACCCTGCACTATTACCTGCAACGGCACATCGAGGTCGACTCGGACGACCACGGCCCGGCCGCGCAATCGCTGCTGGACCGCCTGGTTAACGATGACCCGCAGCGCCAACAGGAAGTGCACGAGGCGGCGCTGGCGGCCATCGAAAGCCGCATGGCGTTGTGGAACGGGCTGCGGGCGACCCTGCACGCCCGCGCCGGGGTGAGCGCATGAACGCCGCCGACTACCGCTCGTTCGCCGACGCCTGGGAGAGCCGGGCGACCATCCGCACCCGGCCGCGACGGCGGGTGGAGGACGACCAGCGGCTGATCTACCCGGTCAGCCGCCAGCCGCTGGTGCTCAGCGCCACCTTTGAGCGCGAGTGCCCGCAGTTGCGCGACTTCGCCCTGGTGCAGAGCCTGTACAAGTTCATCCACGACGTGGTGATTTTCGAGACCGAGATCGTCAACCATACCGCCGGCGCCATCGCTCGCGGGCGGTTCGCCATGGCGCTGCCCTTTGCCTGCCGTTACGACGCCATGACCGTGGTGGTGGACGAGGACTACCACGCCCTGGTGGCCATGGATTTCATGCAGCAGACCATCGAGCTGACAGGCATAGAGCCCATCGGCCTGCCCAGTGAAATCGAACTGAGCCGGGCCATCCCGGCGGCACTGGCGCAACTGCCCGAAGGGCTGCGCCAGGCCGGCGAGCTGATCTGCGTGGCGATCGCCGAAAACACCCTGACCAACGACGTGGCCGCGTTCGCCCGCGACGCCACGGTGAAAGACTCGATCAAGGGGCTGATGGCCGACCACCTGCTGGACGAAGGTCGGCACTCGACGTTCTGGACCCGCCTGGTGCGCATCTACTGGCAAGCGGCGCCCGCCGCCGACCAGGCGCACCTGGCGCGGATGCTGCCGACCTTCATCGAGCGCTACCTGACCAACGATATCCAGCAGGCCTTCGACCTGAGCCTGATCGAGCACCTGCATGCCGATACCGGCGTACGTCGGGCCCTGGCCGAGGAAGTGCAGGCCCTGGCCTACCCCATCAACCACCAGCACCCGTTGCTGGCCAACATCCTGCGGTTTTTCCAGGGCAGTTCGATGCTCGATAGCCCCTGCGTGCGCGATGCCCTGGCCGCTTACCTGAGCTGATTCAAGGAGAAGATCATGAGACGTCTGCAGATCATCTTGTGCGGTTCCAGCCGGGCCTTGCAGGCCTTGGGCGCCGCCTTGCGCGAGTACGGGCACCAGGTGGACGAAGCCGGCGGCCCCGCCGACCTGCTGATCGAGGACGGCAGCGCCCCCGTGCCCGCTGGCGCCCGCTGCCTGCACCTGGGCCTGCGGGTCAGCCTGGCCAACGGTACGGCGCCACTGCCCAGCGTGCAGTGGCAATGCTGGGCGGGCAGCGCCCAGGCCCAGCGGCTGATTATTTGCCAGGCCCTGGCAACGCCGCCCAGCGGCAACGGCGCCATGCTCAGCGCGCAGGTCATCGACAGCCTGGTGGAGCGGCTGACTCTGGAGGTCAGCCGCCTGTCCCGCGACCCGCAGCACTTCGCCCGCTGGCCGGCCTGCGACGCCGCGGGGCTGGCCGGCCAGCAGGGGTTGCAGGCCCTTGAGGTGCTGGCCTACCAACACCCCTTCAACCAGACCCGACAACCGCAATGGCTGGACAGCGCGCAGCCGGCACTGGTGGAACAGCTACAGGCCAGCCTGCTGCGCCATGCGCGCCAGCCAGCGTTGCTGTGGAGCGATGGCAGTCTGAGCTACGGGCAGCTGCATGCCCAGGCGCTGGCGATACGCAGTGCCCTGCAACCCTGGCTGGACCGCGCCCAGCCCCCAGTGATCGGCGTGTGCCTGGGCAAGTCGCCGGCGCTGTATGCCGCGCTGCTGGCGGTGCTGGGTAGCGGCGCCGTGTTCCTGCCCATGGACCCCAGCCACCCGCCCCGGCGGCTGCAGGCGATCGCCGAAAACGCCGGCGCCGCCCTGTTGCTGCACAGCGGCAGCGCTCCGTTTCAAGCGCAAGGCATGGCCTGCCTGGGGGTTGAGGGACTGCCAGCGGCCACGCGCACTTTGTTGTTCGATCAAACGCCGGGCAGCGAGGTGCCCGCGGTGGCCATTTACACCTCCGGCACCACCGGGCAGCCCAAGGGCGTGCTGCTCAGCCACGCCAACCTCAACAGCTTCCAGGCCTGGTACCGCCAGCATGTGGCGCTGGGCAGCCAGAGCCGGGTGCTGCAGTTTTCCACCATCGGCTTCGACGCCTCGCTGCTCGACATCCTGCCCACCTTCATCGCCGGGGTAACCCTGGTGCTGCCCAACGAAGACCAGCGCCGCGACCCCGAGCAACTGGTGGCGCTCATCAATGGCCTGGAGGTCAGCCACGCGTTCCTGCCGCCCGCGCTGCTGAGCATCCTGCCCGCCGACCGGCCGCTGGCGTTGCAGCACCTGGTCACCGGCGGCGACGTGTGCGAGCCGGCGGTGCTGGCCAACTTCGCCGGCCGCTGCCAGTTGCACAATATCTACGGCCCCACGGAAACCACGATCCTGGCGACCACCCGCCGCATGCAGCCGGGGGATAACCCGCGCCTGCTGGGCCAGCCCATCGCCAACACGCAGGTGTTGATCCTCGACGAAGACGGCCAGCCGGTCGCCGACAACACCCCCGGCGAGCTGTACATCGCCGGCACCGGCACCGGCCTGGGCTACCTGAACAACCCGGCCTTGAGCGCGCAGCGCTTCGTTAGCCTGGCGTTGCCCGATGGCCAGCGACTGGCCGCCTACCGCACCGGCGATATCGGCCAGTGGTGCGACGACGGCATTGCCCTGGCCGGGCGGCGGGACAATCAGGTGAAGATCCGCGGCTTCCGCGTCGAGCCCGAGGAGGTCGAGCACTGCCTGCGCGCCAGCGGCCAGTTCGGCCAGGTGGCCGTGGTGGTGGACGCGCAAAAGCGCCTGCTGGCGTTCGTCGCCCAGCCGCGCCAGGCCGACGCGCTGGCGCACCTGACGGCTCACGCCCAGGCCCACCTCGCCGACTACATGCGCCCGCTGCACTACAGCGAACTGGCCGTGCTGCCGGCCACCCCGAACGGCAAGGTCGACCGCCGTGCGCTGCTGGCGATACCCCAGGCAGCGGCCCACGACAAGCCACGACAAGCGCCCAGCAACGCCGCCGAAGCCAAACTGCTGGCGTTGTGGAGCGAATTGCTGGAACTGCCTGGCGAGCAGATCTGCACCCAGGACAGCTTCTTCAACCTGGGCGGCCATTCCATCCTGCTGTCGCAGATGCTGCTGCAGATTCGCGAGCGCTTCGGCACGGGGATATCCATCAACCGCTTCATCGAACAGCCGACGCTGCAGCGCCTGGCCGAACTGGTGGCCGGCGTGCAGGACCAGGTGCGCCAGGTCAGCGCCCAGGCCTTGAGCGACGCCTTCCGCGAACTGGATATCCGCGCCCTGCCCATGGACCGCCTGGGCGACGTGCACAAGGTGGTGGTCACCGGCGCCAACAGTTTCCTCGGCGTGCACATCGTCGAGGCGCTGCTGGCCTGGGGCGCCACCGAGGTGGCGTGCCTGGTGCGTGCGCAGCCCGGCGCCAGCGCCAGCGAACGCTTCCAGCAGGCGCTGGAGGAGAACCGCCTGCAGCACCTGGACCTCAGCCGCGTGCGCGTGCACGCCGCCGACATCACCCAGCCAAAACTGGGCTTGAGCGATGCGGTGTACGCGGATATCGACCAGCGCTACGGCGCACTGATCCACAATGCCGCGGTGGTCAACCACGTGCTCGACTACGAGGCGCTGGCGGCCAGCAACGTAGAGCCGGTGTTCCACTGCCTGCGCCTGTGCGAAGGGCGCTGCAAGAAAATCTTCAATTTCGTCTCTACCCTGTCGGCCTCCAGCGTCATCGACGCCGACGGCAACGTGCGCGAGGAACCGCCGGCCGACACTCCGCCCATCTACATCCGCAACGGCTACAACCTGTCCAAGTGGGTGGCCGAACGCATCCTCCAGCGCGCCCGCGAGCAAGGTGTGTGGGCCAACCTCTACCGCCCCGGCAACATCACCTTCAACAGCCACACCGGGGTGTGCCAGCCGCACCGCAACCGGTTGATGCTGATGCTCAAGGGCTCGCTGCAGCTGGGCCAGGTGCCGGCGCTGAGCCTCAACTTCGACCTGATGCCGGTGGATTTCCTGGCGCGCTTCCTGGCCTTCCACAGCAGCCGCTACCAGGCCCGCCACGCGGTGTTCAACCTGCACAACCCCGAACCGTTGAGCTGGGCCAGCTACGTGGCGGCGTTCCGCGAGGCGGGGCGCGACTTCGAGCTGGTCAGCGTGGCCCAGTGGCAACAGCAGCTGGGCCGGGTGGACGCCGACAACGCGCTGTTCGGCGTGCTGGGCTTCTACCTCGACGGCTTCGAAGAGGACATCGGCGACATCTCGCGCATCGACCACGGCAACGCCCGCGACGGCGTGCAGCGCATGGGCGAGCGCTACCCCAGCAAGACCCCGGCGCTGCTGCGCAAGGGTTGCGCGTACCTGAAGGAAATCCAGTTCATCTGAGTTATCCCCACCCCAAGGAGAAGCACCATGAACGCACTCGTACCCGATACCCTGATCCGTCACCCCCAGGGCTGCACCGTCAGCGCCGAAGTGGCCATCAACGCCGATGCCGCTGCGGTGTGGGCGCTGGTTGGCAACTTTGCCGGTTTCCACAAGTTCATCCCGGCGCTGGCGCGCATCGACATGCTCGGCGAAGGGCCGCGCGCACTGCGCATCAAGCACTTCGCCGATGGCGAGAACATTGTCGTCGAGCAACTCAACAGCCATGACAGCCAGGCGCGGCGCATGACCTGGAGCCTGATCTACACCACCCTGGACATCGGCAACCTGTGGGCCTCCATGGAGGTATTCGCCGATGGCCCGGGCAGGTCCCGGGCGTTGTGGACCATCCAGGGGGAGCCTGCGAAGGGCGGTGCCGAGGCCCTGCCTGGGTTCAAGCAGTTCCTGCAGGGCTTTGCCGATGACGCCATGGGTAACGCCCGCAAGCTGTTCGAATAGCACGCGGTGATTGCGGACGCGGCCTGGCGGCCGCTGCTACGGGCACCTGCCGCGTCCGGGTTGTTGCAAAATGTGCAAAGCTTCATGAAAATAAGACTAATTATCATTCATGCAGTTTCGCGCAGCGCATCCTCATGCCCTCCCAAGAAAATGCCGTGCACTCGCTCTACCATCACCACCACGGCTGGCTCAACGCCTGGCTGCGCAGCCGGCTGGGCAACGCCGCCGATGCCGCGGACCTGGCCCAAGACACCTTCCTGCGCCTGCTGCAGCGCACCGAACGCCTGGAGCTGAGCGCCCCCCGCGCGTTCCTGCGCACCATCGCCCGGGGCCTGGTGATTGACCACTGGCGCCGCGAGGAACTGCACCGCGCCTACCTGGAAACCATCGCCCACCTGCCCGCCGCCCAGGTGCCGTGCCTGGAAACCCGCGCGCTGCTGCTGGAGCTGCTGGAAGGCATCGCGCGCCTGCTCGACGGCCTGAAACCCAAGGTGCGCAAGGCGTTCCTGCTGTCCCAGTGCGAAGGCATGCGCCACCAGGACATCGCCGCACAGATGGGCATTTCCCTGCGCTCGGTGGAGCGCTACGTCGCTGACGCGCTCTACCACTGCTACGTGCTGCGCTATGAACACTGAACCGGGCGCCGCGCCCGACCCGCAGATGGTGCGCCAGGCCATCGACTGGATGCTGCGCATGGGCAGCGAACGCGCCAGCCCGCGCCTGCAACGCCAGTGCGCCGACTGGCGCGCGGCCGACCAGCGCCACGAGCTGGCCTGGCAGCGCATCCAGGCCATGAGCCAGGAAGTGGCCAGCCACTACCGCGCCGTGCCAGGTGCCGGCCAGGCACTGGAAGCCAGCGCCCAGCGCCTGGGCCGGCGCCAGGCGCTGAAGCTGCTGGGCGTGGTGGCGCTGCTGGGCAGCGCCGGCTGGTTGGGCCGCGACCTTGAGCAATGGCAACAGTGGTCATCGGACTTCGCCACCGGCGTCGGCGAACAACGCCGCTTCAACCTGCCCGATGGCTCGCAGCTGCAGCTCAACACTCACAGCGCCGCCGACCTGCGCTTCAACGCCCGGCAACGGCTGGTCAGCCTCAGGCATGGCGAAATTATGATCAGCTGCCAGCCCGACTCGCGCCCGTTCCAGGTGAGCAACCGCGACGGCCTGTTCGAAACCGCGCAAGGTCGTTTCAGCGTGCGCCAGCAGGGCACCTGCACGCGCCTGAGCGTGACCAGCGGCAAGGTCGCGATCTACCCGGCCCAGGGCGGCGCGCTGACCTGGGCCCAGGCGGGCCAGAGCTGGCAGCTGGACCAGCAGGGCCTGCGCCTCATCGCCCGCCCGGACATGGACATGGGTGCCTGGGCCGACGGCCTGATCGTCACCCGCGACATGCGCCTGCAGGCGTTCCTCGAGGAAGTGGGGCGCTACCGCCACGGCTACCTGGGCTGCGCCAGCGGGATCGCCGACCTGCGCCTGTCCGGCGTCTTCCGCCTGGCCGACACCGACGCGCTGCTGGCCCTGCTGCCACAGACCCTGCCGGTGCAGGTGCACACCCGCACGCGGTTCTGGGTGCAGCTGGAAGCGGCGTGAGCGCCGAAAAAATTTTTGGCGGGTTTTGCCGCGCCAACCGGCTTGGACAGTAATCAACCTGTTCATGCCCCTTTGGAACCGCACCATGACCGGCAAAACCCCCGCACTCTCCCTGCTGCTGTCCACCGCCATGGGCCTGGCCGCCCTGCCCCTGGCGGCCCACGCCGCCGCTGTCGACACCCGCCAGGCCGCCAACCGCAGCTACGACATCGCCGCCGGCAGCCTGGGGGATGCGCTGAACCAGTTCGCCCGCCAGGCCGGCATCACCCTGGCCGCCACCCCGGCGCAGACCCAGGGCAAGCAAAGCCCTGGGCTGCACGGCAGCTACGGCATCGAACAGGGCTTGAGCACCCTGCTGGCCGGCAGCGGCCTGCGCGCCAGCAGCGCCGACGGTGCCAGCTTCATCCTGCAAGCCACCCAGGACCAGGCCATGACCCTGCCCAGCACCGACGTCCGTGGCTTTGCCCTGGGCAACGCGCTGGGCAGCATGGACGGCTATAACGCCACCCACAGCCAGGTGGCCACCAAGACCAGCACCGCCCTGCTGGAAACCTCGCAAAGCGTGTCGGTGGTCACCCGCCAGCAGATGGACGACCAGGGCGCGCAAACCGTGTCGCAGACCATGCGCTACACCCCCGGCGTGCTGACCAACCCCTACGGCGCCACGCACCGCTACGACTACGTGGCCATGCGCGGCTTCAACGACGGCTCGGTGGACAACATCTACATCGACGGCCTCAAGTCCATGGGCGACAGCGGCACCTACAGCACCATGCAGATCGACCCGTACTTTCTCGAGCGGGTCGACATTCTGAAAGGGCCATCGTCAGTGCTCTACGGCCGCAGCTCGCCCGGCGGCCTGGTGGCGCTGACCACCAAGAAGCCGCTGTACGAGGCCTACCACGAGATCCAGGCCACCGTCGGCACCCAGGGCCAGCACGGCGTGGGCTTCGACTTCAGCGGCCCGCTGGATGACGACAAGCGCATTGCCTACCGCGTCACCGGCCTCACCCACGAGGCTGACACCCAGTTCGACCACAACGAAGAAAAGCGCTACGCCATCGCGCCCACCCTGAGCATCGACTTCGACGAAGACACCTCGCTGACCCTGCAGGCCTACCTGCAGCACGACCCCGAGGGCGGCTACCACGGCGGCCTGCCTGCCGACGGCCTGCTGCACCAGCACAATGGCCAGCGCATCTCCGAGCACTTCTTCGAGGGCGAACCTGGGGTGGATCATTACAGCCGCGACCAGCAGTCGTTCGGCTACCAGTTCGAGCATCGCTTCAACGACGTCTTCACCGCGCGGCAGAACTTCCGCTACCTGGATTCCAAGGTCGACCTGGCCCAGGTCTACGGCTACGGCTGGGTGTCGCCCAGCAGCAATGAGCTGAACCGCTACTACTCGGGTGCCAGCGAGAAGCTGCACTCGTTCATCATCGACAACATGCTGCAGGCCGAATACTTCACCGGCGCCGCCAAACACACCACCCTGCTGGGCGTGGACTATCAATGGCGCAAGACCGTGGTCGACTGGACCAGCGGCTCGCTGGCGCCCATCGATGCCTTCAACCCGGTGTACGGCAACTCCACCATCAGCTACTACAGCCCCACCAGCTACTTGCGCCGCCTGCAGCAGACCGGCGTGTACCTGCAGGACCTGATCGAGCTGGACAAATGGCGTTTCTCCCTGGGCGTGCGCCAGGACTGGGTGAAGACCTCGGATGAAAACCGCATCGCCGAATACAACCGCCCGCTGGGCACCACCATCAGCGACGAGCGCAGCAAGCTGACCACCCGCGCCGGCGTGCTCTACCTGTTCGACAACGGCATCGCGCCGTACCTCAGCTACTCGGAGTCGTTCAACCCCAACTCCTACTCCGACGCCAGCGGCAACCCGCTGCCGCCCACCGACGGCACCCAGTGGGAGGCCGGCCTGAAGTACCAACCGCCGGGCTCGGACAACCTCTACACCGCCTCGGTGTTCCGCATCGACCAGGAAAACCTGGCCACCAAGCTGCCCCAGGAAAACTTCTACCGCGCCATCGGCGCCGTGCGTTCCCAGGGCGTGGAGCTGGAAGCGCACCTGCAACTCACCGACAACCTGAAACTGCTGGGCAGCTACACCTTCACCGACCTCAAGTACACCAAGTCGATGATCAGCACCCTGAGCACCGCCGACAACCTCATCGAGAACAAGGGCAACTCGCCCACCCAGGCGCCGCGGCAGATGGCGTCGATGTGGGCGGACTACAAATTCAGCGAAGGCGCGCTGGATGGCCTGCGCCTGGGTGCTGGCGTGCGGTACGTGGGGTACAGCTGGGCCGATGCCGAGAACACCACGAAGGTGCCGGCCTATACCCTCTACGATGCCTCGGTGGGCTACGACCTGGGCAAGCTGGGCCTCAAGGGCCTGGACCTGCGGGTGAACGCCAACAACCTGACCAACGAGAAGTACGTGGCCACCTGTGCCAGCCTGAACTTCTGCTACGTGGGCGAGGAGCGCAACGTGGCGGCGACCTTGAGTTATCGGTTCTGAACCCCGGACGCGGCCTGCGGCCGCTGCTACGGGCCGGTAAGATAATGACGTCGCGATAACGTCAATACGGATCCCGCCCCGTAGCAGCGGCCGAAGGCCGCGTCAGGCATCACACGTTATATTCGGTCTCAAGCTCATCGAGCTGATGATCGAACGCACGCAACCGGGCCGACCAGGTGTACACCAGGGTCTCCATCTCGCGGTCCACCACCGCACCGCCCTTGATGGTGGTGCGCGGGTCGCAGAAGTCCAGCAGGTAGCGCTGGCGCGCCAGCGCCGTGGCCACGGTGGACAGCTCGCGGGCGTTGTCCAGCCAGTGCCATTGGCTGTCGTGGATCTCCTCGTCGAGCCCCTCGCACTGGCGCTTCAGCGCCTCCAGGGATTTCTCCAGCGGCGTGCCCGCCAGGTCGCCCATCACCTCCTGGAAGGTGCGCCCGGGTTGCCAGTAGCTGCCCCAGAAATAACGGTCGAACACGGTCTCGACCTTGCGCAGGGCAACCTTGGTGTCCCAGATGCGTACCAGGGTGTGGCCCTGGGTTTCTCGTCGTTTTTTCAGCTGGGCGTTTTCGTGCGCCGACCAGGCCAGTACCGCCATCGCCAGCACGCCGATCAGGCCCAGCGCGCTATTGAAGAACACCAGGGCCTGCTCGATTTGATGGGCCTGGACGACCCCGTAGAAGTAGGTGGCAGTGATCAATCCGAGCGCCGTGGTGGCGCACCAGAAGCCAGGAGCATAGGAATCTTTCATAGTTATTATCATCCCATTGACCCGGGGCCAGTGATGACTGAAAGAATCCGCGTGAGTACCGCCGCGCGGTCATGAACAGACCACAGGAACCCGATAAATCAGAGCATAGGACAGCTTGCGGCGAGTGTTGCCTGCAAAAGTCAAAAGCACGGCGGCAGCGGATAAGCGGCAGGGTCAGCGCACTTTGTGCAGCAGTTCGTTGAGCTGGTCGATGACTTCCGCCCAGTCGGCGTCCTCGAGGATTTCGTCGCGCAGGAAGGCGGCCTGGGCAGGTGTCCAGAAGAACGCCTCATGCAGTTTCAGGCCGGGCTTGAGGGGCGAGTGGCTGGTGACGAAACGCTCGATTTCCACCGGCGAGGACGCCAGGCCCAGCTGATCGAACAGGGCGGGCAGGCTATGGCTGGGCGATTCCATGTGGGTACCCTCGGGGTCAACTAAACTCTTATTAAAGGTAACTTTGACGCTGGCGTCGAGGGGCAACCCCGGAGGTTCATGTGGGCGCTGTGATTGTGCTGACCGTCAACCAGGCGGCAGTCGGGTTGATCCTTTTCGGCCTGGTCATGCTGGCCATCGAAGCGCTGCTGCCGACCTATGGCGTGCTGGGCGTGGGTGGCCTGGTGGTGCTGTTGCTGGGCGTGGTGGTGCTGGTGGATGCCCAGGGGCCGGATATCGCGGTGTCGGGCACGCTGTTGTTGGCCATGGCAGCCGTGGCGGTGGTGCTGGTGATCACGGTGCTGGCCATGGCCATCAGCGCGGCACGGCGGCGGCCGGTGGGTGGCGACAGCGAACTGGTAGGCCAGGTGACGCCGGTGTCGGCGCTGCAATCGGACAACCCCTGCGCCGGCTGGGTGCAGCTGCAAGGCGAGCAATGGCAGGTACGCTGCGAGGCGCCACTGCAACAGGGCGAGCCCGTGAAGGTGCTGGCCCGCCGCGGCGTGCAGCTGGAAGTGGCCGCGGCGAAACCGCCCACGGGAGCGTGAACCATGTTCATCGAAATCGGCTACACCGCCGTGCTGGTGGTGCTGTTCCTGCTGGCGCTGTCCACCTTTCGGATATTGCGTGAATACGAGCGCGGCGTGGTGTTCCAGCTGGGGCGCTTCTGGCAGGTGAAAGGCCCGGGGCTGATCATCCTGATCCCGGTGGTGCAACAGATGGTGCGCGTCGACCTGCGCACCGTGGTGCTGGACGTGCCGCCCCAGGATGTCATCACCCGCGACAACGTGTCGGTGAAGGTCAATGCCGTGCTGTACTTCCGCGTGCTGGACCCGCAGAAGGCGATCATCCAGGTCGAGGACTTCCTGATGGCCACCAGCCAACTGGCGCAGACCACCTTGCGTGCGGTGCTGGGCAAGCATGAGCTGGACGAGTTGCTGGCCGAACGCGAGCGGCTGAACATGGACATCCAGCAGGTGCTGGACGCACAGACCGACGTGTGGGGCATCAAGGTGGCCAACGTCGAGATCAAGCACGTGGACCTCAATGAATCGATGGTACGGGCCATCGCCAAACAGGCCGAAGCCGAGCGCGAGCGCCGCGCCAAGGTGATCCACGCCGAGGGCGAGCTGCAGGCCTCGGAGAAACTCGCCCAGGCCGCCGAAATGCTCGGCCGCCAGCCGGGCGCCATGCAGTTGCGCTACATGCAGACCCTGAGCGCCATCGCCGGCGACAAGACCTCGACCATCGTCTTCCCGCTGCCCATCGAACTGCTCAAGGGCATGGCCGACCTGTCCGCCAAACCCTGACACGCCAGACGCCGCCTCCCGTAGCAGCTGCCGAAGGCTGCGTCCGGCAGCGCCACGGTGTAAGCCCAAGACGCCGCCTGGCGGCAGCTGCTACGAGATATCGCGGGCAACACCTCCCGTAGCAGCTGCCGAAGGCTGCGTCCGGCAGCGCCACGGTGCAAGCCCGGGACGCCGCCTGGCGGCAGCTGCTACAAGATATCGCGGGCAACACCTCCCGTAGCAGCTGCCGAAGGCTGCGTCCGGCAGCGCCACGGTGCAAGCCCAAGACGCCGCCTGGCGGCAGCTGCTACGAGATATCGCGGGCAACACCTCCCGTAGCAGCTGCCGAAGGCTGCGTCCGGCAGCACCACGGTGTAAGCCTGGGACGCCGCCTGGCGGCAGCTGCTACGGGGTGGTTTGATGCTGCTGGGTTTCCCAACCGCCACCCAACGCCAGGAACACGTTGATCTGCTGCATCGCCACCTGGGTATTGGCGGCGGACAGCTGGGCGGTCACGTCGGTGTAGGTCTTGGTGGCCTGCAGGTCGGCCAGGAAGGATTCGCGGCCGGCCAGGAAGAAGCGGTGGGTCTGGTCGGCAGCCTGGCGGGCCGATTGCTCGGCGTCGGCCAGGGCGTCGCGGCGCTCCAGCAGGGCGGTGTATTGGGCAAGGCCGGTCTGGGCTTCGCGCACGGCATTCAGTACCACGCCATCGAAGTGCGCCAGGGCCGCCTGGGTGGCCACCTCGGATTCACGCACGCGGGCGCGGGCCTGGTTGCCCGGGATGGTCCAGGTGATCAGCGGGCCGAAGCCCCAGCGGTTGGCGGTGTCTTCGCCCAAGTCCTTGAGGAAGCCCACCGAACCCACGGTGGCACCGAAGCTGATGTTGGGGTACAGCTGGCCGGTGGCCACGCCGATCTCGGCGGTGGCAGCGGCCAGTTTGCGCTCGGCCTGGCGCACGTCAGGGCGGCGCTTGAGCAGCGCGGCCCCGTCACCCACGGGCATCACCTGGGCGATCTTCGGCAGCTCGGCGCAGTCGGCGGTGCCCGCCGGCAGCTGGTTGACCGGCTTGGCCAGCAGCATGGCCAGGGTGTACAACCCGGCCTGGCGCTGGGCCTCGAACTTGGGCAGGTCGGCACGCAACGACTTGAACTGCGTCTGGGTGCGCGTCACCTGGGTTTCGTCACCACGGCCAGCGTCACGCAGCCGTTGGGTCAACTGCACGCCCTGCATCTGCAGGTCCAAAGACTTCTGGGCAATGTGCCGTTCTTCGTTGGCAGCGCAGATTTGCGTGTAGGAACGCACCACTTCCGCCACCAGGGTAATGCGCGCGGTGTCGGCGGCGGCCTGGGCCGCGTCGGCGTTGGCCTGGGAGGCCTCGACGCCGCGCTTCAAGGTGCCCCACAAGTCAAACTGGTAGGAAGTGCTCAACGCCAGGCTGCCGACGTTGGCCACCGGGATCTTCACGCCCTGCAGGTAGGATTCGGCAGACTCCTGCAAGCGCTGCGCGCCCGCCTCGGCGGTCGTGGTGAAGCCACCGGCGTTCTGCGCTTCCTCGATTTGCACGCGGGCGCGGCTGAGGTTGGCGGCCGCGATGCGCAGGTCGGTGCTGGACACCAGCGCGTCACCCACCAACTGGTCCAGGCGCGGGTCGTTGTACAGCTTCCACCAGTCCTGCGGCACCGGTGCCGACACCACGTTGCTGTCGCCCGTGGCCAGGCTGCCTTGCAGGTCGGGGCGGTTGATCGCGCCGTCCTTGGGCCGGTGGTAGTCCGGCCCCACCATCTGGCAGGCCGACAGCAGCAGCCCCAGGGCCACCGCCGAAAGACGCACGCAGTGGTTCATCGAGCGGCCTCCGCGGAGTGGCCGGTCTCGTCGACGATGGACACTGTGGCGGTACGCCCGGCGATCATGCGGAAGTGCTCCGGCACGTCGTCGAAGGCAATGCGCACGGGAATCCGCTGGGCCAGGCGCACCCAGCTGAACGCCGGGTTGATGTTGGGCAGCAGGTTGGAACCGCTGCTGCGGTCGCGGTCTTCGATGCCGGCGACGATGCTCTGCACATGGCCGGTGAGGCGGGCGTTGTCACCCATCACGCGGATGTCGACCTTCTGCCCCACTTCGATCAGCGGCAGCTTGGTTTCCTCGAAGTAACCGTCGACGTGGAACGAGCTGCTATCCACCACCGACAGCACCGGGTGGCCGGCCGCCACGAACTCGTGGGCACGCGGCGCACGGTCGTTGAGGTAGCCATCCACCGGGCTCTTGATCACCGAGCGGTCCAGGTTCAGCTGGGCAGTGTCCACGGCCACCTGGGCCTCGGCCAGGGCGGCCTGGGCGCGGGCCAGCTTGGAGTCGCTCTCCTCCAGTTGTTCCTTGGCCACCAGGTTGCCCAGGCCCTTGTTACGGCGCGCCTCGCGTTGCGCCTGGGCCATGGTTTCCTGGCGGTCGGCCAGGGCGGCCTTCGCCTGGCGCAGGGCCAGGCTGAAGCGGTCCTGGTCGATGGTGAACAGCACCTGGCCACGCTTGACCACTTCGTTGTCGTGCACCACCACGTCCTGGATCAGCCCGGAGACGTCAGGCGATACCTGGATCACGTCGGCACGGATGTGGCCGTCGCGGGTCCAGGGCGCGAACATGTAGTACATCACCATGCGGTAGACCACCACGGTGGCAAGGACCACCACCAGCAGGGTCAGGAGAAGGCGGCCAACGGTCAACAAGGGTTTTTTCATGTCATCAGGTTTCGGCAGAGTGCGTCCACCGCGCCTAGCATCAGCGCGTACAGACCGACGTTGAACAAGGCCCGGTGCCAGACCAGGCGATAAAAGTGCAGGCGATTGAGCACGCCGTGCACTATCAGGAACAGCACATAGGTGATAGCCATCATCACCAGCAGCGTGGGCAGGAAGATCCCGCTTACATCAATTTCACCGATCATAACGGAGCTCCATCCAGGCCTTGAGTCGGCGGCTCTGGGGCTGCGCTCGGCTCGATCACCACTTCCACACCCGGCAGCAACGCCAGGCGCAGGCCGCTCAGCGAGTGCAGCATCTGCACCCGTGCCTCGGCCTCGTCACCCACGTGCTGCTGGGCCAGCGCCCGGCGCGCACGGTCCATGGTCATGAGGATAGACATGGGCGCGGGCAACCGTTCACGGGCCTTCAGGCAGTTGCGGAAATAACCGCCCACCTCGTCCACCACCTGCCGTACCTGGGCGCGCGGGCCCACCGGAATGCGCGGCATGTAGGCCAGCAGGTCGAGCATGTTCAGCGCCACGCGCAGGTCGCGCAGCGCGCCGCCGGTGTCCTGGCCGGTCTGGGCCAGGCGCGGCAGGTGCTGCATCAGCCGGTCGAGCATCTGCACGCCCATGGCGCGGTGCTCGGCCAGGGTGGCCTGTTCGCTGAGGCTGACAATGTCGCGCCAGCTGAAGCGGGTCATGCGCTTGGCCGCCAGCTCAGTGCCGAACGGCCGCACCATCAGGGTCCACAGGAACGCGAACAGCAGGCCCGCGGGCCCCGCGATGTTGGAGTTCAGGAAGGACAGGAAGTTGGCGTCGTAGGCGGTGTCCAGGCTGATGAAGGTGGCGCCGTTGACCAGCGTCAGCATCATGCCCAGGTTGAAGCGTGGCTGCAGGGTCAGGGTGGCCGCGGTAATGAACGGCACCGCGAACGCCAGCGCCAGCATGGGGAAGTCATGCAGGTTGGGCAGAATCAGGAACAGGTAGAGGCTGGACATCACCACCGCGATCAGGGTCCAGAAGAAGAACCGGTAGATCTGCGGCGCCGGGTCGTCCATGGCAGCGAAGAAGCTGCAGGCCACGGCCGCGAGGATCACCCCGCCACCGCCATCGGCCCAGCCGGTGAAGATCCAGATCATCGACGCGACGACGATGGCCATGATGGTGGTGAACGCCGAGTACATCATCATGCCGCGGTCGAAGAACGGCGACAGCCGGCCCAAACGCCAGTGACGGTACACGGCGCGCCATTGCGACTGGTCCTCGGTCTCGATGGCCAGCTGCAGGGTGCGCATGTCCTGCCACAGGTCCACCCACTCGCCCAGGCGGTACAGGGCGTTGGACAGCAGCAGGTTGCGACGGTCGTCAAGGGCCTCGGGCTCGGGCTGCAGCTCGGCCAGGCGCGCGTGCAGTTGGGTCCACAACGCCGGCGAGGCGTTCTCCTTGGTTTCCTTGAGCCACTGGCGCACGTCTTCGAGCACCGGCGCCAGGATGGCGATCAACTCGGTGCGGCGCTCCACGGCGATCAGCGCGTCGTCCAGGGCGTCGATGGTGGGCAGCAGGTGAATCATGCGCCCGCGCAGTTCCTTGATGTTGCGCACGGTCTGCGGCAGCGCGCCTTCGTGGGGGATCTGGCCAATCATCAACTCCAGGGAGTTGAAGGTGGCGACCATGGACGCGCGCAGGGTGCCTACCTCGGTGGCAGTGATTTCCCGCGACAGGAAGCGATCGCTGTAGGTGGTGGCTTCCACGAACCACTTGCGCGTGGCGTCGCCGAGTACCGGCGCCAGGCGCCGTGGCCAGAAGATCGAGCCGATGACGGCGGCGCTGATAAGCCCCAGGCAGATCTCCTGGAAGCGCGCCGAGGCGATGTCGAATACCAGCGTCGGGTTGTCCACCACCGGCAGCGCGATCAGCGGCATGGTGTAGCCGGCCAGCATCAGCGCGTAGCTGTTGGCCGTGCGCAGGTGCAGGGACAGGAACAGCAGGGTGCCGGTCCAGGCCGCGACGATCAGCGCCAGCAGGAACGGCGTCTGCACGAACATGGGCACGAACAGCACCGCCGCGGCGGCGCCGACGAAGGTACCGATGCCGCGGTACAGCGCCTTGGACGTGGTAGGGCCGACGAACGGGCTGGAAACGATGTAGACGGTGGCCATGGCCCAGTAGGGGCGTGGCATTTCCAGCTTCATGGCCACGTACAGCGCCACCATCGAGGCGATGAAGGTACGCACACCGTAGAACCAGTCCCGCAGCGGCGGGACATCACTGAAAAAGGCTTTCAAGACGGCGACACCGCCGTGCCCTGCCCCGCTTCCTCGAACGCCCGCACCACGCGCAGGGCGGCTTCCAGGTCAGCGGGAGCGATGTCGTGCAGCACTTCGCGGCGCAGACGCACCAGCTCGCCTTCGATGGCTTCGGCCAGCTCGCGGCCGGTGGCGGTAAGGCTCAGGGCCTTGGCGCGACGGTCGGTAGGGTCTTCGGTGCGAATGACGAAGCCTGACGAGCACAGCTGGTCGAGCAGGCGCACCAGGGACGGGCTCTCAAGCCCGGCGGCATGGGCCACGGTGACCTGGCGCACGCCGTCGCCCAGCCGCACGATCAGCAGCAGCGGCACCGCGCAGGCTTCGGAAATACCGTAGTTGGCCAGGGTGGTCTGGCAGATGCGGCGCCAGTGGCGGGCGGCCGTGACCATGCCACTACTGATATTGAGGTGGAGCTTGTCGAGATTCATTTGGACAGGAACACACCGATATTCATAGTTTGCTAACTATCTATATTCGGGCAAGGAATCCCCCTCCGTCAATAGTGGCGGCGAGACATTTCGCGGTGTGGCGCAAATGCCTGGCTGCCTTGTTGTTATAGACGCAACAGTGCCGTTGCGCGCGTTACAGCAGCGTTTCCGCAGGCGAAAAAATCCCCGTAGCAGCTGCCGAAGGCTGCGTCCGAACCCGCCACATGTGCAACGGTCGGGACGCAGCCTGCGGCAGCTGCTACGGGGTCGGGGTTCAGTCGGCGTAGAAGGCGGGGCGCGGTGGCAGGTCGATGGGTTCGATGTTGCCGCTGGTCTGCGCCAGGATGCAGGCGTCGGCGGCCACGGCGGCGGCCAGGCCGTTCCAGGCCGAGGGGCCACCCAGGTGGCCGCTGGTCACGCCCTTGATGAACGCTTGCAGCTCCACGTCGTAGGCATCGATGAAGCGGTCCTTCCAGTCCATCAGGATGCCGGTGGACAGCTTGGCGTCGCTGCGCATCTGCACGCTGGTGGGCTCGGGCAGCTTGGCGATGCCCTGCTCGCCCACCACTTCGCACTGGATGTCGTAGCCGTATTTGCAGTTGACGAAAATTTCGACGTCGATGCGCACGCCACGGGCGGTCTCCAGCAGCACGATCTGCGGGTCACGCAGGGCGGCATGGGTGTTGCGGGTGCTGCGCGGGAACACCACCTGGGCCGAGACGTAGTCGTCGTCGACCAGCCAGCGCAGCACGTCCAGTTCATGGATCAGCGTGTCGGTGATGGCCATGCTGGTGCCATAGGCCGTCGGCACCTCGGGGTTGCGGTGGGCGCAGTGCAGCATCAGCGGCTCGCCGATGGCGCCGCTGTCGATCACTTCCTTCAGCGCGCGGTAGCCCTGGTCGAACGGGCGCATGAAGCCGACCTGCACCAGGCGGGTGCCATGGGCCATTTCCGCCTCGACGATGCGCCGGCAGCCTTCGGCCGTGACCGCCAGGGGTTTCTCGCAGAACACCGGCTTGCCGGCGGCGATGGCGGCCAGCACGAACTCTTCGTGGCTGGGGCCCCAGGACGTCACCAGTACCGCCTGCACGTTGGCCGCGTTGATGAGGTCCTGGCCGCTGGCATACACCTCGGCCTCGATGCCCAACTGGGTGACGACGCCGCGCGCCTGCTCGGCATTGATGTCGTTGACCGCCACCACCCGCGCGCCGGCGAGGGCGAAGCTCAGGCGACGGATGTGTTCGCGGCCAATTGCGCCGGTCCCGATGACACCGATGTTCAAAGTCATGATGGCTCCTGATTTGTTGTTGTGGGCCGCTTGATCAGGCTTTCGGAAGGAAAGCCGTTCGAGTGATCTCAGGCTAGAACGGCGCCCTGGCGAAATCAATTATTTTTCTATAAATAATTTATTTGGAATTTTTGTTTTATTGTCGGATTTTGCCGTGCTCGCGATGGCGGTTGTATCATCACCGCCACCCAGAACCTGCGATTAAGGACGATCAATGCGCACCCGCCTGCTAGCCCCACTTGCCCTGGCCATCAGCGCCGGCTTCGCCACCCAGGCCTTCGCCAGCGGCGACGATTCCTGCTACCCGGCCTGGGTGCTCAACGTGAACGGCTTCGCCGGTGGCTGCAACAGCCTGCCCTTCCTGTCGCCGGGCAACGACAGCCAGGTGAACCTGCGCCTGCTGCTGGCCGACAAGGGCGCCTTGCCCCTGCCCGACATGGGCATCACCGACCAGGAGCGCCAGGAAGGCTACGGCCCGGTGCCCTTCGACATGGCCCGCCTGACGCCAACCAGCCCGCCAGCACCAGCGCCGGACGCCACGGCGGCGCCAGCCCCGCGTGCCCTGGACCAGTTGAGCAGCCAGCTGGGCCTGCCCGCCGCCCCGCAAACCCTGGCCGGCGACAACTTCCTGGGCGGCGAAGGCAGCCGGTGCCGCAGCAACGCCGAAGCCAGCGCCAGCGAGTTCTTGAAACAACTGCAGGACCTGCCGGCAGACGAACGCCAGGCCCTGGGCAAGGCGCGGCTGGCCATGCTGGGCGCCTGCGACTGGAGCGACAGCGACCTGGCCGCCCTGCTACCCACCGTGCAGTCGCCCCAGGGGCAAACCTTCGCCAGCTACCTGCAAGCCGCCGCCAACTTCTACCGTGGCCATTTCGACCAGGCCCAGGCGCAGTTCGCCGCCCTGGCCAGCAGCCCGGCGCCGTGGGTGAAGGAAACGGCGCTGTACATGAGCGCCCGCACCGCGCTGAACGCCGCCCAGGCCAACGCCTTCGACGAGTACGGCATGGTGGCCCTGGCGAAAGTCGACACTGCCGCCCTGCAGCAGGCCGGCGCTGGCTTCAATCATTACCTGGAAACTTATCCACAGGGCGAGTACGCCACCTCGGCCCGCGGCCTGCTGCGCCGAGTGCACTGGCTGGCGGGCGACCAGCAGGCACTGGCCGAAGATTTCGCCTGGCAGCTGACCCAGGCCACCCCGCAGCAACGCAACACCGACCTGAACCAGCTGATCACCGAAGCCGACGCCAAGCTGTTGGTAGGCGCCAAGCCTGGGCAGGTGCGGGACCCGCTGGTGCTGGCCGTGGTGGACCTGATGCAGCTGCGCGGCAAGCCCCTGCCCACCCTGACGCTGGCCGAACTGCAGGCGCAGAAGCCGCTGTTTGCCGAGCAACCGGGCCTGCACGACTATCTGCTGGGCGTGTACCAGCTGTACATCGCCAACGACCCTGACGCGACCCTGGCCGCCGTGCCCGCCAGCGTGCCGGCCAAGCTCGACTACCTGGCGTTCAGCCAACAGACCCTGCGCGGCCTGGCCCTGGAGCAGAAAAAGGACTACCCCGACGCGGCGCAGCTGTGGCTCAAGCTGCTGCCCGCCGCCCAGCAACCGCTGCAACGCGACCAGCTGGAGATGGCCCTGGCGCTCAATTACCAGGCCAGCGGCCAGGTGGACAAGGTGTTTGCCGACGACTCGCCGATCAAGGCCGCGCAGCTGCGCAACATCATGCTGTACAGCAGCGCCAGCGCCGACCTGCTGCGCCGCCAGGTCAGCAAGGGGCTGGACCAGACCGAGCGTGACACCGCGCTGTTCGTGTTGCTGTACAAGGACCTGACCCGTGGCCTGTACACCGACTTCGGCAAGGACATGAGCCTGCTGCCAGCGCAAACGTCCCCTGAGCAAAAATTGACCAACAGCCTGGGCTTCGTCTACGGCGATGGTCGCAGCCTGGCCATGTTCCGCTGGCAGGGCGACCAGGCCGCTTCGGGCTACAGCTGCCCGGCCATCGCCGACACCGCCGCAGCGCTGCAAAAGGCCGCCAATGACCCCAAGGCGCTCAACTGTCTGGGTGAATTCATGCTGCGCAACAGCCTGGACTTGCTGCCCATGGATCAGCGCGCCGCCAAGGCCAAGGGCAAGCCAGGCAGCTTCAACGGCCCGGCCTACTCGCGCCTCGACGGCTACCAGCAGGTGATCGCCAACAAGCAGGCCTGCCATACCGACCGCGCCTACGCCCTGTACCGCGCCATCAACTGCTATGCGCCCAGCGGCTACAACAGCTGCGGCAGCCAGGACATTGCCCCGGCCCTGCGCAAGAAATGGTTCCGCGAGCTGAAGGCCGGCTACGCCGACACCACCTGGGGCAAGACCCTGCAGTACTACTGGTGAAGCACTGGTGCCTGGCCCTGTGGCTGCTGGCGGCAACCGCCAGCGCCCAGGCCGCCGTTGACGCCGCCGACCACGACGCCTTCTGGGTGTGGGGCGGGGTGGCCAGCCAGCCGGCGCTGGCCCACGCCCGCACGCTGTACATCCTGCAGGGCCAGGTGGCCACGCCCCGGCGCAACCGCCAGGCGCCCGCGCAGCTGATAGCCCAGGGCATGGCCATGCCCCGGCTGGGCGCCGGCCAGGTGTGGCTGGCGTACCGGGTCGATACCCTGCACTGGCCGGACCAGGTGTACCGGCAGCTGTTCGGCCAGGTGCAACGCTGGGTGACGGCGGGCAACCCGGTGGTGGGCATTCAGATCGATTTCGACGCCCGCACCCGCTACCTCGACGAATACGTGGCCTTCCTGCGCGACCTGCGCCAGCGCCTTCCCGCCCACTACCGCCTGAGCATCACCGGCCTGATGGACTGGAGCAGCAACGCCGATGCCCAGGTCATCGGCCAACTGCGCGGCGTGGTGGATGAAGTGGTGGTGCAGACCTACCAGGGCCGTCACAGCATTCCCGACTACGCCGCCTATCTGCCCAGGCTCAGCCGCCTGGGCCTGCCGTTCAAGGTCGGGCTGATCCAGGGCGGCGACTGGCAGGCCCCCGATTTCCTGGGTAGTAGCCCCTGGTTCAAGGGGTACGTGGTGTTTTTGCAGAACCCGGCGGCCGCGCAAAAATAGTTGCCGCCCCCGGCGCTGGCCCATGGCAATGCAGACCGGCTTTGGGCAAGCTAGCCTAAGCTGCTTGTTGAACGTTACCGGTTACCTCAAGGAGGGCCCCCATGTACTACGTGCAACGCAATGCACTCGGTCACATCATCCGCGCCGAGAAGACTGCCTATCCTCAGGCGGAAGATTTCCTCGTCGAAGACCACCCCGACGTGCTGGCCTGGCAGGCCCGCGGCACCATCGAGGGGCGTTTGCAGCAGCTGCGCCAGAGCGACATGGACATGATCCGCGTGCTCGACGACCTGATCCAGGTGCTGACCAGCAAGGGCGTTATCCGCATCACCGACCTGCCCGAGGCGGCGCTGGCCAAGCTCAAGACCCGCGACGCGGTGCGCGGCGAGCTGGGCGGGCTGGACCACCTGCTGGACGACGGTGACAAGTTGCTGTAACGCCCTGTAGCCGCTGCCGACAGGCTGCGGCTACGGCGTTTAACGCGCCACGGGGTTCGGTAGCAACGAAAAAAGGGCCCCGCAGGGCCCTTTTTTTACGCGCTCCCGCTTACGGGTTGACGCTGTCCTTGAGGAATTTGCCAGGTTTGAACGCCACGGTGTTGCTGGCCTTGATCTTGACCGGCTCACCGGTCTGCGGGTTCTTGCCAGTGCGGGCGCCGCGATGGCGCTGCAGGAAGGTGCCAAAACCGACCAGCGTGACGCTGTCTTTCTTGTGCAGTGCGTTGGTGATTTCTTCCAGCACCGCGTTGAGCACGCGGTTGGCTTGTTCCTTGGTGAGATCTGCTTTTTCGGCGATAGCGGCGGCGAGTTCTGGTTTGCGCATAGTGAAGCCCCTTTGACGGTTTTTTGTTGTTATTGCCCGGGCTGTTCTTCCGGAACAGCGCCGAAGGCGCCGCAGGCTCTACGCTGCGGCAGACCGAGTGAGAATGGCACGGCACAAGAGGCTGCGCCAGTCTCCTCCAGGGGTTTGTAGCGACAAAAATCGGGTTAATCCGACAGAAAGACCGTTATTTACGCCAGCAACGACGGGAGCTGCCGGTTCAGTGCCAGTTTCTCCCCGACCGCCGCCCCGGTAAGGGCGTAGCCCAGCAGGTTGCCGGCCACATCACGACACAACGCCTTGATGTCGGCGCCCTGCCCTTCGACCTGCCATTGGCCTTCCAGGCCCCGTGGTACAGGCGACACCACCAGCGGGCAGACCGGGGTCTTGACGGTTATGGGCATGGGGCCATAACTGACGGCCGTGGGGTTGCCGGCCAGGGTCTGCGCCAGGGCACGGGCGCAGCTCATCAGCGGCATCACGTACAGCAGGTTGAGGCCATCCACCTCGGCGCAGTCGCCCAGCGCATGGATGTTGGCGTGTGAGGTCTTCAGCGCGCGGTCGACGACGATGCCACGGTTCACCTCCAGGCCGGCCGCGGCGGCCAGGTCCACCCGCGGGCGCAGGCCGATGGCCGATACCACCAGGTCGCAGCCCAGCACGGTGCCGTCGGACAGATGCGCTTGCAGGCCGTCGGCCACGCGCTCCAGGCGGTTGAGCACCGGGCCCAGGTAGAACCGCGCGCCCAGGCCTTCCAGCCCGGCCTGCACGGCGGCAGCCGCCGCGGGGTGCAGCAGGGTCGGCATCACCTGTTCGCAGGGCGCGACGAGTTGCACCTCGAAGCCACCGGCAATCAGGTCATTGGCGAATTCGCAGCCAATCAGGCCAGCGCCCAATATAAGCACGCGCTTCTTGCCCTGGGCGGCGGCGCGGAAGCGCGCGTAGTCCTCCAGGTCATTGATGGGGTACACGGCGTCGGCGCCATCGCCCTGGACCGGCACACTGACCGTCTGCGCGCCCCAGGCCAGCACCAGGTCGCGATACGGCACGGCTTCCTCGCCGACCCACAATTGCTTGTGGCCCGGGTCAATGCCAGTGACCCGCGTGTGCGTGCGGATCTCGGCCTTGAGCTGGTCAGCCATGGCGCCGGGCTCGGCCATGCTCAGGCCGTCGGCGTCCTTGTTCTTGCCGAAGCCGGTGGAGAGCATCGGCTTGGAGTACGAACGACCGTCATCGGCGGTGATCAACAGCAGCGGCGTCTCGCCGTCCAGCTTGCGAAATTCCCGCGCCAGGTTGTAGCCGGCCAGGCCGGTGCCCACGATCACCACAGGTGCTGTCATTTAGGTACTCCTTGCAGGGAAGAATCGATCAAGCGATCTCGATCATCTCGAAATCCATTTTGCCCACGCCACAATCGGGGCACAGCCAGTCTTCCGGCACGTCCTGCCACAGGGTGCCAGGGGCGATGCCGTCATCGGGCCAGCCGTCCGCTTCGTTGTAGATCAGGCCGCATACCACGCACTGCCACTTTTTCATTTGCCGGTTTCCTCATTGCTCAGGCTCAAGGCTCGGTCGATCGATGTTTGTTGCGCTGCCGACCGGCTCAGCCGGTTTTGTACTGGGGGTTGTGCACAGATGCAAGCGTGAATGCATGCTAAGCTCGGCGGCTTCTTCGCTTGCAGACAGCTGCTTACCGTGACAGATGCATTCACCTTTGCGCCGGCATGGCTGGCGCAGGCGCCATCGGGCGCCGATGCCACCACCCGCGACTGGTTGTTCGACCAGGGCTCGCTGACCCGCCGCCTGACCCGCCTGTCCCGTGACCACTTCAGTGTCACACCCCTGCACGAGCAATGGCAGGTACTGCGCGCCGATGAATGTCAGGCCCTTGGCCTGGCCGATGGCAGCAGCGGCTGGGTGCGCGAGGTGTACCTGCGCGGCCATGGCACGCCGTGGGTCTTCGCCCGCAGCGTGGCTGGGCGCCAGGCCCTGGAAGCCGACGGCCTGGCGCTGGACGCCCTGGGCAGCCGCTCACTGGGCGAACTGCTGTTCACCACACCGGCGTTCCAGCGCCAGCCCATCGAGGTATGCCACTACCCCGCACCCTGGCTGCCCGCCGAGCAGGCCTGCGAAGGGCTGTGGGCGCGCCGCTCGCGCTTTGACCGCGGCGCACTGAAGGTGCTGGTGGCCGAAGTCTTCCTGCCGGCGCTGTGGCCGGCCGCTCAACTCGACGCGGAGAACCCTTGATGTTCCAGAGCCTGCTCAAATCCCTGAACCGGGTACACCCGCGCGCCTGGGACTTCGTCCAGTTGACGCGCATGGACAAGCCCATCGGCATTTACCTGCTGCTGTGGCCGACGCTGTGGGCGCTGTGGATCGCCGGCGAAGGCAAGCCGTCCCTGGCCAACCTGGTGATCTTCGTGCTGGGCGTGGTGCTGATGCGCGGCGCCGGCTGCGTGATCAACGACTTCGCCGACCGCAAGGTCGACGGCCACGTGAAACGCACCGAGCAGCGGCCGCTGGTCAGCGGGCGCATCAGCTCGCGCGAGGCGCTGGTGTTCTTCGCCGTGCTGGTGAGCATCAGCTTCGCCCTGGTGCTGTGCACCAACGCCACCACCATCGGCCTGTCGTTCGGCGGCCTGCTGCTGGCGGCCACCTACCCGTTCATGAAGCGCTACACCTATTACCCGCAGGTGGTGCTGGGCGCAGCGTTCTCCTGGGGCATGCCCATGGCGTTCACCGCCGAGACCGGGCACCTGCCCGCTGCGGCCTGGCTGCTGTACATCGCCAACCTGCTGTGGACGGTGGGGTATGACACCTATTACGCCATGACCGACCGCGACGACGACCTGCGCATCGGGGTCAAGTCCACGGCCATTCTGTTTGGCGACGCCGACCGGCTGATCATCGTGCTGCTGCAGGGCCTGGCGCTGCTGTGCCTGCTGCTGGCCGGCGGCCAGTTCGGCCTGGGCGGCTGGTTCCACCTGGGGCTGCTGGCGGCGGCGGCGTGCTTTGCCTGGGAATGGCACAACACCCGCGACCGCGAGCGCATGAAATGCTTCAAGGCGTTCCTGCACAACCACTGGGCAGGCCTGGCGATATTCATCGGCATAGTCGCCGACTACGCCTTGCGCTGAAGCCCTTGTAGCAGCGGCCACCAGGCCGCGTCCGGCCACCCCGCAGTCCAGCGGTGGCCTTGGACGCAGCCTACGGCAGCTGCTACGGCACGCCGATCAATCGGCGTCGGCGTCAGTGGGCACTACGTGCCAGACGTCCATCTTGCCGTCACCCATCTTGTCGCCGGCCTTCTTGTCCATCTTGAAGGTGTACACCGGCTTGCCGCCGAACGCCCATTGCATCTTGCCGTCATCACGCTTGACCACGGTCCAGTCGCCGTCGTCCTTGGCCCCGCTTTCTGCCATCAGCGGCGGCCAGTTCTCGGCGCACTTGTCGTTGCAGTTGGATTTGCCGTCACCGTCCTTGTCGTAGGTGTAGAGGGTCATGCCGTGGTGGTCCACCAGCATGCCGTCCTTGGCCATCGCAGGCTCTGCCGCTTGGGACAGGGCAGGGGCGGCCAGGGCGAAGGCGCCGACCAAGGCCATCCAGTTCAGCGTATGTCGTGTCATTGGATCTACCTCATTGTTATTCGTGGTAACGGAATTTCAGCTTAGCTCAGCGTCCGGAACTTGGTACGCTGGCGGCAACCTGTCACACGACTGCAATAATTCCGTTATCTAATGCGCCCCAAGACACTTCAATGACAAGAGGTTTGAGCATGGTTGGCAGGAACATTCTGATCGTTGACGACGAAGCGCCCATTCGCGAAATGATCGCCGTCGCGTTGGAAATGGCTGGCTATGACTGCCTCGAAGCAGAAAACTCCCAGCAGGCCCACGCCATCATCGTCGACCGCAAGCCTGACCTGATCCTGCTCGACTGGATGCTGCCCGGCACCTCAGGTATCGAGCTGGCCCGCCGCCTCAAGCGTGACGAGCTGACCGGCGACATCCCGATCATCATGCTCACCGCCAAGGGTGAGGAAGACAACAAGATCCAGGGCCTGGAAGTGGGCGCCGACGACTACATTACCAAGCCGTTCTCGCCTCGCGAGCTGGTGGCGCGCCTCAAGGCCGTGCTGCGCCGCGCCGGCCCCAGCGACGGCGAGGCACCAATCGAAGTGGGCGGCCTGCTGCTGGACCCCATCAGCCACCGCGTGACCATCGATGGCCGCCCGGCCGAGATGGGCCCCACCGAATACCGCCTGCTGCAGTTCTTCATGACCCACCAGGAACGCGCCTACACCCGTGGCCAGCTGCTGGACCAGGTGTGGGGCGGCAACGTCTATGTCGAGGAGCGTACCGTCGATGTGCATATCCGCCGCCTGCGCAAGGCACTCGGCATCGCCTACGAGAATCTGGTACAAACCGTGCGCGGCACCGGCTATCGCTTTTCCACCAAGAGCTGAAGCCCCCTCGCCAGGCCATAACTCGAAAGGACGCGACGTTAATTGAACCAGAACTGGCACAGCATCCTGATCAGGCACATGCTGATATTGGTCACGCTTTGCCTGTTGGCAGGGCTGGTCAGCGGTTATTACGGCTGGTGCCTGGCCACGGGCCTGGCCCTGTACCTGGGCTGGACCCTCAAGCAACTGCTGCGCCTGCACCACTGGCTCAACCAGCACCAACCCGACGAAGCACCGCCCGATGGCTACGGCCTGTGGGGCGACGTGTTCGACAGCATCTACCACCTGCAACGCCGCGACCAGCGCGTGCGCGGGCGCCTGCAAGCGGTGATCGACCGCGTGCAGGAATCCACCGCGGCCCTGCGCGATGCGGTGATCATGCTCGACAGCGAAGGCAACCTTGAGTGGTGGAACCGCGCCGCCGAGACCCTGCTGGGCCTCAAGACGCCCCAGGACGGCGGCCAGCCAGTGACCAACCTGGTGCGCCACCCGCGCTTCAAGGAATATTTCGAGGCCGAGAACTACGCCGAGCCGCTGGAAATCCCCTCGCCCATCAATGACCGCATGCGCGTGCAGATGCTGATCACCCGCTACGGCAACAACGAGCACCTGATGCTGGTGCGCGACGTGACCCGCATCCACCAGCTGGAGCAGATGCGCAAGGATTTCATCGCCAACGTCTCCCACGAACTGCGCACGCCGCTGACGGTGATCGCCGGCTACCTGGAGACCCTGCTGGACAACGTCGAGGACGTGAACCCGCGCTGGGCCCGGGCGCTGCAACAGATGCAGCAACAGGGCGGGCGCATGCAAACGCTGCTCAACGACCTGCTGCTGCTGGCCAAGCTGGAAGCCACCGACTACCCCTCCGACACCCAGCCGGTGGCGGTCTACGCCCTGCTGCAGTCGATCAAGAGCGACGCCCAGGCCCTGTCCGGGCAGCGCAACCAGCGCATTACCCTGGAAGCAGACGACAACATCCGCCTCAAGGGCAGCGAGTCGGAGCTGCGCAGCGCGTTTTCCAACCTGATCTTCAACGCGGTGAAGTACACCCCCGCCGAGGGCAACATCCATATCCGCTGGTGGGGCGACGGCAAGATGGCCTACATGAGCGTGCAGGATTCGGGCATCGGCATCGACGCCAAGCACCTGCCGCGGCTGACCGAGCGCTTCTACCGGGTGGACTCCAGCCGCGCTTCGGCCACCGGCGGCACCGGCCTGGGCCTGGCCATCGTCAAGCACGTGCTGCTGCGCCACCGCGGGCACCTTGAGATCAGCAGCACGCCGGGCCAGGGCAGCACCTTCACCTGCATTTTCGCCCCGCAGCAGTTGGTGATGCAGGCACAAGGCCTGAAGGTCCTCTAGGCAAGCGCCCCTTCAGCCGCTACATTGATAGTCTTGTGCCTGCATTTCAGGCACCGCTGCCACCCCCTTTTTCTGAAGACGGAACCCGTAAAACTCCATCATGGACCCTTCCCCTGGCTTTACCCTCGCTTCACTCTTCGCCGACTTCGGCATGATTCTTTTCGCTGTGCTGCTGGTGTTGCTCAACGGCTTTTTCGTAGCCGCCGAGTTCGCCATGGTCAAGCTGCGCTCCACCCGCGTGGAATCCATCGCCGAGAAAAACGGCTGGCGCGGCCAGATCCTGCGCACCGTGCACAGCCAGCTCGACGCCTACCTCTCCGCCTGCCAGCTGGGTATCACCCTGGCCTCCCTGGGCCTGGGCTGGGTGGGTGAACCGGCCTTCGCGCACCTGCTGGAGCCGCTGCTGGAAGCGGTGGGCGTGCAGTCGCCGGAAGTGGCCAAGGGTATCTCGTTCTTCAGCGCCTTCTTCGTCATCTCCTACCTGCACATCGTGGTGGGCGAGCTGGCACCCAAGTCCTGGGCCATCCGCAAGCCCGAGCTGCTGTCCATGTGGACGGCGGTGCCGCTGTACCTGTTCTACTGGACCATGTACCCGGCCATCTACCTGCTCAACGCCAGCGCCAACGCCATCCTGCGCATCGCCGGCCAGGGCGAGCCTGGCCCGCACCACGAGCACCACTACAGCCGCGACGAACTGAAACTGATCCTGCACTCCAGCCGTGGCCAGGACCCCAGCGACCAGGGGATGCGCGTGCTGGCCTCGGCCGTGGAAATGGGCGAGCTGGAAGTGGTGGACTGGGCCAACTCCCGCGAAGACATGGTCAGCCTGGACTTCAACGCCCCGCTGAAGGAAATCCTCGCGCTGTTCCGCCGCCACAAGTTCAGCCGCTACCCGGTGTATGACGCCCAGCGCAACGAATTCGTCGGCCTGCTGCACATCAAGGACCTGCTGCTGGAACTGGCGGATCTGGACCATATTCCCGAGTCGTTCAACCTGGCCGAGCTGATTCGCCCGCTGGAGCGCGTGTCCCGGCACATGCCGCTGTCGCGCCTGCTGGAGCAGTTCCGCAAGGGCGGCGCGCACTTCGCCCTGGTGGAAGAAGCCGACGGCAAGGTGATTGGCTACCTGACCATGGAAGACGTGCTGGAAGTGCTGGTTGGCGACATCCAGGACGAACACCGCAAGGCCGAGCGCGGCATCCTGGCCTACCAGCCGGGCAAGCTGCTGGTGCGTGGCGACACGCCGCTGTTCAAGGTGGAACGCCTGCTGGGCGTGGACCTGGACCACATCGAGGCGGAAACCCTGGCCGGCCTGATCTACGACAGCCTCAAGCGCGTGCCTGAAGAGGAAGAAGTGCTGGAGGTCGAAGGCCTGCGCATCATCATCAAGAAGATGAAAGGCCCCAAGATCGTCCTGGCGAAAGTGCTGCGCCTGGAGTAATCAGCCCCTCCTGGTTATTTATTGCCCAACGCAAAGTTGGGCAACGTACCCACCGGTTGGTTGAACTGGAAGGGTATGGACTCCAGCCCCAGGCCCACGTTGCGCTGCACCACGAAGTGCAGGTGCGGCCCGGTGCTGTTGCCGGTGTTGCCCGAACGCGCCAGCGGCGTGCCCACCGCCACGTGCTGGCCTTCTCGCACACTCACCGAACCTTGCATCAGGTGCAGATAAACGCCCATCGTGCCGTCATCGTGCAGTATTCGCACGAAATTGCCGGACGGGTTGTTGCCACCGCTGCCCTGGTCGTTTTCCACCTTCACCACCGTGCCGCCCCGGGCGGCGATGATCGGCGTGCCCACGGGCATGGCGATGTCCATGGCATAGCGGCTCTTGGGCCCGAAGTGGCTGAAGGTGCCGTTGGGGCCCTGGGTCAGGCGAAAGGGGCCACCCACCCACGGCAGGGGGTAGCGGTAGCCCATGGGGGCGGTCGAAGGGTTGCCCAGTGAGTAGCGAAACTTCTGCGAAAACCGTAGCGCCTGCCCCGGCTTCTGCGCCACCAGGGTGGCCAGGTCGATGGTCGAGCGTGCCGGCAGCACCCGCCGTACCAAGGACGGCGCGCCAGCGCGCACGTTGCCCAGGTTGGCCAGGCGCAGCTCCACTTCCACGGGTGCGTACAGTTCGTTGCGGGCGGTGAAGGTGGTCACGCCCAGCTGCTTGCGCACGTCCAGGTGCACCTGTTGGTCCAGCCGCTCGGTCATGCGGTCGGCGAACACCAGCACCTTGGCGTTGCGGGTGGGCCGGTCCGTGTAGGACGTCACGCCATAGGCGTCGGTGTACTTGTAGATGGTGGTGGCTGCCGCGTGGCCACTGCCTAGCGCCAGCGCGCAGAGGAGAAAAGTACGAAGCTGCATGGTGGCATTCTGCAATATGGGCCTCGGCCAAGATTAGCAGGTGTGCCCGCGCCTTGCGCAAGCCGCATGGCGGATGACCGGGTAGGCGGGGTCGCAGGCGACCGGACGGTAGGTGCCGGGTTCCAGGCGCACCAGCTCATAGCGCACGCTGCCATTGCCATCCACCCGTTGCAAGGCTACCCAGGGCTGGCCCCAGGCGTCGAAATGGTCGATGGGCCACGCCAGGCGGGCGTCCTTGAGCAGGCGGTAGCCCTTGAGGTCCATGTTTGCCAGGCCGGCGGGCACTTCGGTGACCCACACGTTGTAGTCGAGCCAGGCCAGTTCGTCACCGGGGTTGAGGGGGTCGTGCAAGGGCTGGCAAAGGTCGCAGGGCATGGTCGGGGGGCACTCCGTGGGGGAGCTGCAAGCATGCGCGCGAAGCCCAGGGAGGGGCAGCGTAACGATTCCCAAAGTTGTGTAGGAAGTTGCTCCTATGGTTACGACTCGCAGCCCTGTAGCCGCTGCCGAAGGCTGCGCTGGCCCTCTGTGCCCCTGTAGATCTCCAGTGCACGTGAAGGCCAGCGCAGCCTGGCGGCAGCGGCTACGACGGCATGGCGTCAGGCGCCAGGGACGAAGTGTTTCTGGGCGGTGCCGCGGGCGATCAAGCGCGAGATGTAGTCGAGCTTCTGTGCGTCCTGGTCGACGAAACGGAAGGTCAGCTGCAGCCACTCGCTGTCCGGCTTGGGCTCGTGGGCGACCACGGCGTGCAGGTAGCCGTTGAGGCGTGCCACTTCGGCGTTCTCGCCCTGCTCCAGGTCGAGCACGGCGTTCTCCAGCACCTGGGGCAGCACTTCCCCACGGCGCACCACCAGCAGCGCCTCCTTGAGGCTCAGGGCCTTGATCACGCACTGCTGGTTACCGCTGGACAGGCGCAGCTGGCCCTGGCCACGGTTGCCGGTCGGCGCCGCCGGGGTTGCGCCCGGGCGCGGGGCGTTGTTGAGCAGGCCACCACGCGGAGCTGCTGCCGGCGCGGCGGCTGCGGCCGGGCGCACCACCTCGGCCTTGCCGCCGGTCAAGGCACTGAGCGAATCGTTGGCAAAGGCGGAACCGGCGCGGGACGGGCCCGTGGCCATTACCGCCTCCAGCTTGCCGATCTTGGTCAGGGCTTTCTTCACCTTGGTCAGCAGCTGTTCGTTGGTGAACGGCTTGCCGATGAAGTCGGAAACGCCGGCCTGGATGGCCTGCACCACGTTTTCCTTGTCGCCGCGGCTGGTCACCATGATGAACGGCATGGCCTTGAGGTTATCCTGCTCGCGGCACCAGGTCAGCAGCTCCAGGCCCGACATTTCCGGCATCTCCCAGTCGCACAGCACCAGGTCGAAATTGTCCTTGATCAGCATCGCCTGGGCCTTGCGGCCGTTCACGGCGTCTTCGATGACCATGCCCGGGAAGTAGTTGCGCAAGCACTTTTTCACCAGGTCACGGATGAAGGGCGCATCATCCACAACCAGCACACTGACCTTACTCATTGACCACTCCTAAGATTACCCGGCAAGCATAGCGCTGACTGATGGCCATTTGCCAAAACTAATGAGTCACGCCGGGACTCTCTGTTCACGGGTGCCATTTCTTTTCACCGCCCGCAAACGAAAATGCCCGGCGCTAGGCCGGGCATTTGTAGTCGGGCAGTCTTACTTATCGTCCGAAACACCCGGAACATTAGCGCGATCGGCACGGCCCTGGACTTCCTCGCGCATGCGCGCCAGGCCCAGGTGACGCACGTCGGTGCCGCGCACCAGGTAGATCACCAGCTCCGAGATGTTGCGCGCGTGGTCGCCGATGCGTTCCAGCGAACGCAGGGCCCAGATCACGTTCAGCACCTGGGAGATGGAGCGCGGGTCTTCCATCATGTAGGTGACCAGCGCGCGCAGCGCGGTCTTGTACTCGCGGTCGATGGTCTTGTCGTACTGGGCCACCGACAGGGCCAGGTCGGCGTCGAAGCGGGCGAAGGCGTCCAGCGCCTCGCGGACCATGCGGCGCACCTGGTCGCCGATGTGGCGCACTTCCTCGTAGCCCAGCGGCGACTGGCCTTCTTCGCACAGCTGGATGGCGCGGCGGGCGATCTTGGTCGATTCGTCGCCGATGCGCTCCAGGTCGATCACCGACTTGGAGATGCTGATGATCAGGCGCAGGTCGGAAGCGGCCGGCTGGCGACGGGCGAGGATGCGCAGGCATTCCTCGTCGATGTTGCGTTCCATCTGGTTGATCTGCTCGTCAACGTCACGCACTTGCTGGGCCAGGCCCGAGTCGGCGTCGATCAGCGCGGTGACCGCGTCGTTGACCTGCTTCTCTACCAGGCCGCCCATGGCCAGCAGGTGGCTGCGGACTTCTTCCAGCTCGGCGTTGAACTGCTGGGAGATGTGGTGGGTAAGGCTATCTTTATCAATCATGGGTCGCTCCGCGACAGCTTTGAGACTTAAAGCTGCAATCTACAAGTGGTTAAGTGGTAATCCAGAACACAAACGCAGTACCGCTTCTGCTTGCCGCGTGAAACTGCAAGCTTGCAGCTACCTCTAGCCATACCGACCGGTGATGTAGTCTTCGGTCTGTTTTTTCGCAGGGTTGGTGAACAGAGTGTCGGTGTCGCCGAACTCCACCAGCTTGCCCATGTACATGAACGCCGTGTAATCGGACACCCGGGCAGCCTGCTGCATGTTGTGTGTCACGATCACAATGGTGTATTTGGATTTCAGTTCGTAGATCAGTTCCTCAACTTTCAACGTTGAAATCGGATCAAGTGCCGAACAGGGCTCATCGAGCAACAATACCTGCGGCTCCACCGCAATGGTACGGGCGATCACCAGGCGCTGCTGCTGGCCGCCGGACAGGCCCAGGGCCGACTCGTGCAGGCGGTCCTTGACCTCGTCCCACAGCGCCGAGGCCTTCAGCGCCCACTCCACCGCCTCGTCGAGCACGCGCTTCTTGTTCACGCCCTGGATGCGCAGGCCGTACACCACGTTCTCGTAGATGGTCTTGGGGAACGGGTTGGGCTTCTGGAACACCATGCCCACGCGGCGGCGCAGCTCGGCCACGTCCTCGCCCTTGCGGTAGATGTTGTGGCCGTCAAGGTTGATCTCGCCTTCCACGCGGCAGCCGTCCACCAGGTCATTCATGCGGTTGAAGGTGCGCAGCAAGGTCGACTTGCCGCAGCCCGACGGGCCGATGAAGGCGGTGACGCGCTGCTTGGGGATGTCCAGGGATACGTCGAACAGCGCCTGCTTGTTGCCGTAGAACAGGTTCAGCCCGGGCACCTGGATGGCCACGGTCTCGTTGGCCATACTCAGGCCCTGGCGCTTGCGGCCGATGGCGGAAAGGCTGATGCCACCGGGGGTGTTGGGGTCTTGCTGCATGGGTGGCTCCCTACGCGTTCAGTGCGTTGGTTGAGCCGCCCGCCTCGCATCGAGGGGGCGGCTGGCGAGTGCCAAGGGGGACGGTCAGTTGTCCAGCGCCTTGTACTTCTCGCGCAAGTGGTTACGAAGGGCGACGGCCGACAGGTTCAGCGCGGCAATCACCAGCACCAGCAGCAGCGCCGTGGCATACACCAGCGGGCGTGCGGCCTCGACGTTGGGGCTCTGGAAGCCGACGTCGTAAATATGGAAGCCCAGGTGCATGATCTTCTGGTCCAGGTGCAGGTACGGGTACACCCCGTTCAACGGCAGCGACGGCGCCATCTTCACCACACCCACCAGCATCAGCGGGGCTACTTCGCCAGCGGCACGGGCCACGGCCAGGATCATGCCGGTCATCATCGCCGGGCTGGCCATGGGCAGCACGATCTTCCACAGCGTCTCGGCCTTGGTGGCGCCCAGCGCCAGCGAACCTTCGCGCAGGCTCAGCGGAATGCGCGCCAGGCCTTCCTCGGTGGCCACGATGACCACCGGCACGGCCAGCAGCGCCAGGGTCAGCGAGGCCCACAGCAGGCCGGGCGTACCGAAGGTCGGCGCCGGCAGTGCCTCGGGGAAGAACAGGCGGTCCAAGGAGCCACCCAGCACGTAGACGAAGAAGCCCAGGCCAAACACACCGTAAACGATAGCCGGTACGCCAGCCAGGTTGTTCACGGCAATGCGGATGAGCCGGGTCATGGGCCCCTGGCGTGCATATTCACGCAGGTACACCGCCGCCAGCACGCCGAACGGGGTAACGATCATGGCCATGATCAGGGTCATCATCACCGTGCCGAAGATGGCAGGGAACACGCCGCCTTCAGTGTTGGCCTCGCGCGGGTCCTGGGTCAGGAACTCCCAGACCTTCATGCCGTAGTAATACAGCTTCTTGAACAGGCCCATGTTGTTCGGCTGGTAGGCGTGCAGCACCTTGCCCATGCTGATTTCCAGGACCTTGCCGTTGACGTCGCGCACGGTGATGCTGTCGCGCTCGATGGCTTGGTGCAGGTCACCCAGGCGCGATTCGATGTCCTGGTACTGGCCCTTGAGCGCAGCACGCTCGGCGTCCATGTCGGCCTGGGCGGTAGCGTCCAGGCGGTGCTCCAGTTCCAGCTTGCGGCCATGCAGGCGGATGCGCTCGAGCTGGGCGTTGATGGAGCCGATCTCGCCCTTCTCCAGGCGGTTGAGCTGGCGGGCCAGGTCTTTCACGCGGTCCAGGCGCGGGTAGAACTCGTTGAACACGGCGTCGCCCTCGGCGACCACCTTGCCGTTCTCCTTCACGTCCAGCAGGTAGCCGATGAAGTTGCCCCATTCGCGGCGCTCGACGCTCACCAGCTCCGGCGGCTTGCTCTGGTCCTGCAGCCAGTCGCCCACCACCCACATGAAATCGGCGCCGTTGATGTCGCGGTTGCCGACCTTGATCAGCTCGCGGGTCATGAACTCCGGGCCGTCCTTGGGCACCGGCAGGCCGGCCCCAGCCAATTGCGCGCGGGGCACTTCGTCGCGCTGCACCACTTCGCCAATCAGCAACTGGGCAGGCTGGCCGGGCACGTTGTAGCTGGCGCGCACCAGGTCGGCGGGCCAGAAGTGGCCCAGGCCGCGCACGGCCAGCACCGAGAGCAGGCCGACGGTCATGATCACGGCGATGGATACCGCGCCACCGCTGAGCCAGACGCCGGGCGAGCCACTCTTGAACCAGCCCTTGAGAGAATCCTTTTTCACGGATCGCTACCTTTTTACTAAAGCGACGAGTATTTCTTGCGAAGACGCTGGCGAATCAGCTCGGCCAGGGTATTCATCACGAAGGTGAACATCAGCAGCACCAGTGCGGCCAGGAACAGCACGCGGTAGTGGCTGCTACCCACCTCCGACTCGGGCATTTCCACCGCCACGTTGGCGGCCAGGGTGCGCATCCCCTCGAACAGGTTCATCTCCATTACCGGGGTGTTGCCGGTGGCCATCAGCACGATCATGGTCTCGCCCACGGCGCGGCCCATGCCGATCATCAGCGCCGAAAAAATACCCGGGCTGGCGGTGAGCAGCACCACGCGCGTCAGGGTCTGCCAGGGCGTGGCGCCCAGCGCCAGCGAGCCCAGGGTGAGGCTGCGCGGCACGCTGAACACGGCGTCCTCGGCAATGGAGTAGATGTTGGGGATCACCGCGAAGCCCATGGCCAGGCCCACCACCAGGGCGTTGCGCTGGTCATAGGTGATGCCCAGGTCGTTGCTGATCCACAGGCGCATGTCGCCGCCGAAGAACCAGGCTTCCAGGTGCGGGCTCATGGCCAGCGAGCCCCAGCCCACCAGCAGGATGACCGGCACCAGGATCGCGCTTTCCCAGCCATCGGGCACCCGCAGGCGAATAGACTCAGGCAGGCGGCTCCAGGCAAAGCCGGCCACCAGGATACCGATGGGTGTGAGCATCAACAGGCTGAAGATACCCGGCAGGTGCCCTTCCAGGTACGGCGCCAGGAACAGCCCGGCGAAGAAGCCGAGGATCACCGTAGGCATGGCCTCCATCAGCTCGATCACCGGCTTGACCTTGCGGCGCAGGCCCGGGGCCATGAAATAGGCGGTGTAGATCGCGGCGGCGACGGCCAGCGGCGCGGCCAGGAACATGGCGTAGAACGCCGCCTTCAGGGTGCCGAAGGTCAGCGGCGACAGGCTCAGCTTGGGCTCGAAGTCCGACGTGGCGGCGGTGGACTGCCAGACGTACTTGGGCTCGTCGTAGTTTTCATACCAGACCTTCTCCCACAGCGCGCTCCAGGACACCTCCGGGTGCGGGTTGAGCAGGACCATCGGCACCAGGCGCCCGCCCTCCTCGACCATGATGCGGTTCGCGCGCGGCGACAGCGCCAGCACGCCCGGGCCCTGCGCCACCTGCTGGACCAGCAGGGTGCGGTGCGCGGTGCTGTGGAACACGCCCAGCTGGCCCACCGCGTTGACGGCGATGAAGCCCTTGCGGCGCTGCTCGGCGGTGATATCGACGATAGGCGCGCTGCCCATCTGGAAGTCGCGGATGTGCTTGAGGCGCGGCTCGCCATCAGGGTCGCGGGCCATGAACCACTGCGCCAGGCCGCCCTTGGAGGTGCCGACGATCAGCGAGATGCCGCCCACCAGCTGGGTGCTGGCGGTGATTTCGGCGTTGGCGTCTTCCAACAGCTTGTAGCGGCCATTGAGGCTCTTGTCGCGCAGGCTGAACACGTCGGCCTGGGCGCGGCCATTGATCACGTACAGCCACTGCTGGCGCGGGTCGACGAAGATGGCCTTGACCTGCTCGGTCATCTGCGGGAGTTCGATGGCGGCCTGGGTGGTCTCGGTGTCGCCGGTCAGCATGTTCTCCGACTTGGTCAACGACAGCACATGCAGCTGCGGCCCGGTGGAACCGGCAACGATCAGGGTGTCGTCGGTGGCGCTGAGGTTGACGTGCTCCAGGGCCCGCCCCTGGTCGTCCAGGGTCAGCAGCGTCGGGCCGTAGGGAAACTCGATGTTCGGGGTAATGGTCTTGTGCCCGTCGGGGTACGTCACCTTGTAGGTGTGACGGAAGATCATCGACTGGCCGTTGGACAGGCCCAGAATCACCAGCGAGCTGCCGGGCTGGTCTTCGCCGATCGAAGCCACGGTGACGCCGGGCGGCAACGGCAGGTCCACGCGCTTGAGTTCGCTGCCGTCGCGGGTGCTAAAGAACAGCGCCTGGCCGCGATCGGAAACGCGCATGCCCACCTGGTTCTGTTCTTCCAGGGCAATCATCAGCGGCTTGCCGGCGTCCTGCAACCAGGCGGGGGCGATCGGCGCCTTCACCGTCAGTTCGGCGCCCTTGAACAGCGGCAGCACCACGTAGGCCAGGTAGAAGAAAATCAGGGTGATGGCCGCGAGCACGGCCAAGCCGCCCACCAGTACAAACCAGCGGGAAAGGTGGTCCTTGAGCGCCCGCAGCTTGCGCTTGCGCACCAGCTCCGGGGTGTTGAAGTCAATGCGCTCCGGGGGTTTGCGCGGGGTCATTGGAGAGTTGGCCAGATCATTCATGCGCACACCCTAGCGGCCTCGTATTACAGAAACATGACAGTGAATTGACGCAACAAGGTCTACCGCCCAGGCAGGCTGGGCAGTACACCAGGTGAATCGTTAAGCGAGCCCTCTAGAACGGGCCCGCCAGACATTCTACTTACTTTGCGCCTTCACTCAGCCCCAGATCTGCCAATGCTTTGGCAGCGACCTTGGCTGGTAACGGGATGTAACCATCTTTTACCACGACTTGCTGACCGGATTGTGACAGCACCAGCTTGACGAATTCGGCCTCCATGGGCGGCAGCGGCTTGTTCGGCGCCTTGTTGACGTACAGGAACAGGAAGCGCGACAGCGGGTATTTGCCGTTCAGGGCGTTCTCCTCGGTGTCCTCGACGAAGTTGGTGGTGCCTTTCTTGGCCAGGGCCACGGTCTTCACGCTGGCAGTCTTGTAGCCGATGCCCGAATAGCCGATGCCGTTGAGCGAGCTGCTGATGGACTGCACCACCGAGGCCGAGCCGGGCTGCTCGTTGACGTTGGGCTTGTAGTCACCCTTGCACAGCGCCTCTTCCTTGAAGTAACCGTAGGTGCCCGACACCGAGTTGCGGCCGAACAACTGCACCGGCTTGGTGGCCAGGTCGCCGGTCACGCCCAGGTCACCCCAGGTTTTCACGTCGGCCTTGGCACCGCACAGGCGGGTGGCGGAGAAAATCGCGTCCACCTGCTCCATGGTCAGGTGCTCGATGGGGTTGTCCTTGTGCACGAACACCGCCAGGGCATCCACCGCCACCGGAATAGCCGTGGGCTTGTAGCCGTACTTCTGTTCGAAGGCCTGCAGTTCAACATCCTTCATGCGACGGCTCATTGGGCCGAAGTTGGCGGTGCCCTCGGTCAGCGCGGGTGGCGCGGTGGACGAGCCGGCCGCCTGGATCTGGATGTTCAGGTTGGGGTATTCCTTCTTGAACGCCTCGGCCCACAGGGTCATGAGGTTGGCCAGGGTGTCGGAGCCGACGCTGGACAGGTTGCCCGAGACGCCGGTGGTCTTCACGTAGGCAGGAATCGCAGGGTCGACGGCGGCATGGGCCTGGACGGTGACGGCACCCGCGGCGACGAAGCTGATCGCGGCCATCAAACGCTTGATTGTCATGGGGTGAGTCCTGGAAATAGGTTGTTCGAATGGGGTCGGGCGCAGTATCGGTAGCCCATATGAACATTCTATGTACGGATTGTGACAGCCGGATGACTGGCCATTACCGCATGTTGCAGGGCGCAACCCCCGTAGCAGCGGCCCCTAGGCCGCGTCCGGGGCCCACGCGCCGGGCCTGCACCTGCGCGGCGCCGGGGACGCGGGCGGGGGGCCGCTGCTGCGGGAAGTTCAGCGTTTTTTGGCCAGCAGGTAGAGGCCGACGAAGAGGCCGATCATGCAAATTCCTGCAACATAATAAGCCGGGCCCATGGGGTCGGATTTCAGCAGCAGGGTCACGATCATCGGCGTCAGGCCACCGAAGATGGCGTACGCCAGGTTGTAGGAGAACGACAACCCGGTAAAACGCACCACCGCCGGGAACGCCTTGACCATCACGTAGGGCACGGCGCCGATGGTGCCCACGAACAGGCCGGTCAGCGCGTACAGCGGGAACAGCCACTCGGGGTGCGCGTGCAGGCTGTGGTAGAACACCCAGGAGCTGGCCAGCAGCGCCAGGCTGCCGCCCACGAACACCCGGCCGGCGCCCAGGCGGTCGGCCAGGGCGCCGGCGCACACGCAGCCGATGCTGAGGAAGACGATGGCCAGGCTGTTGGCCTGCAGCGCCACCGAAGGCGAGAAGCCGTAGACGGTCTGCAGCACGGTGGGGGTCATCAGGATCACCACCACGATGCCGGCCGACAGCAGCCAGGTCAGCAACATCGACACGGCGATGGCGCCGCGGTGGTCGCGCAGCACCGCGCGCAGGGGAATTTCCTCGGCCAGCGCCTTGCGCTGCTGCAGTTCGGCGAACACCGGGGTTTCGTGCAGCCAGCGGCGCAGGTACACCGACATCAGGCCGAATACACCGCCCAGCAGGAACGGAATGCGCCAGGCGTAGTCCGAGACTTCGGCAGCGCTGTAGAGGCTGTTGATCAGGGTGGCCACCAGGGAGCCGAGCAGGATGCCCGCCGTCAGGCCCGAAGTCAGGGTGCCGCAGGCGTAGCCCACGTGGCGCGCCGGCACGTGTTCGGAAACGAACACCCAGGCCCCGGGCACTTCGCCGCCAATGGCCGCGCCCTGGATGACGCGCATCAACAGCAGCAGGATGGGCGCCCACAGGCCGATCTGCGCGTAGGTGGGGAGCAGGCCCATGATCAGGGTCGGCACGGCCATCATGAAGATGCTCAGGGTGAACATCTTCTTGCGGCCCAGGAGGTCACCGAAGTGCGCCATGACAATGCCGCCCAGGGGGCGTGCCAGGTAGCCGGCGGCGAAAATGCCGAAGGTCTGCATCAGGCGTAGCCACTCGGGCATATCGGCGGGGAAGAATAATTTGCCCACCACGGTGGCGAAGAACACGAAAATAATGAAATCGTAGAACTCCAGCGCACCGCCCAGGGCGGAAAGCGACAAGGTCTTGTAGTCGTTGCGGGTCAAGGGGCGCGCCGGTTGCGCGTGACTCGATGGCACGGAGGTCATGTCTATGGCTTCTCTTATAGGCATTACGGCAACCCTCACCAGGGCTGCTTGCGGCTGGCAGGTGGGGCACGATAGCAAATTGCTCGAAAAAGCACATTGGTCGTGGTTTTCCAGCGCCAAATGAGACTTGGAAGGTCGTCGCTACTGTTATCGCGCTATATACTGCGCGTCTGTAGGAATTTTCTGTTTGGTTACAAGGTATTTGTGCGAAAACGTCGCTATATGCGGTAGCCGATTTCGCAGAGTTACCCTTGGAGCGCCTCTACCGGCGAAAGCAGCGTAGTATGAAGCTGAATCGTTTTATATGAGGCGTCATCGTATTACGCCAACGCTATTGAGAGTTTTTGGGTCAGAGGCACCCCAGGCATGATTGAACTCGAACAAGAAGATCCTATCCCACAAGGCGATCTCGCCTTGCAGATCACCGCATTGCCCCGTGAAACCAACGGTTTCGGCGATATCTTCGGTGGCTGGCTGGTCGCGCAGATGGACCTGGCCGGCACCGCCATGGCCAGCAAGGTCGCCGGTGGCCGCGTGGCTACCGTGGCCATCGACCGCATGGCCTTCCTGGTACCCGTTGCAGTGGGCGCGCAATTGTCTTTCTATACCCAGACCCTGGAGATCGGCCGCAGCTCGATCCAGATGATGGTCGAGGTGTGGAGCGACGATCCGCTGTCCAGCGAATGGCGCAAGGTAACCGAGGCAGCATTCGTGTTCGTGGCCATCGACGGCAGCGGGCGTACCCGTTCGGTACCGCCGCGGCGCTGAGTGCCGGAAAACTCGGCGGCTGTTTCAGGGTCAACTGCATATCTATTGGATTGGAAGCGAGAACTGCGCATGTCTACCCCCCAGGTCGAGTCGGTCAAACTGGATGAATTGAACTGCTGGCGCATCAGCCACAGCGGTGCCGAACTGCTGGTCGCCCAACAGGGCGCGCAGATCCTCAGTTATCAACGCGATGGCGAACAGCCGCTGATATGGCTCAACGACAAGGCGGTATTCAAGCACGGCACGCCCGTGCGCGCCGGCGTGCCGGTGTGCTGGCCGTGGTTCGGCATCTTCGCCCGCAACCCGCAGTCGGTGCAGGCCATGTACAAGGCCGAGCCCGCGCCCACCCACGGCCTGGTGCGGGCCATGGACTGGCAGCTGCACGGCATCGACAGCGCCACCGATGACAACCTGCGCATCGACTTCACCCTGCCCGAGGCCGAAGGCAAGCTGCCTGGCTGGCCGCACAAGGTGGCGTTGAAGCTGAGCATCGTGCTGGGCGACCACCTGGGCATCAGCCTGACCAGCACCAACCTGGGCGACGAGCCCGTCACCATCAGCCAGGCGCTGCACAGCTACTTCGCCGTGAGTGACGTGCGCGACGTGCATGTGGAAGGCGTGGCAGGCCTGAAGTACATCGAGACCCTGGAAGACTGGCAGGTACGCGAGCAGGCCAGCGAGCTGCGCTTTGCCGGCGAAACCGACCGCATCTACCAGCAGGTGCCGGCGCAGCTGACCATCGTCGACCCGGTCTGGAAGCGTCGCGTGCGCCTGACCAGCAGCGGCTCGAACGCTGCGGTCATCTGGAACCCGTGGATCGATCGCGCGCTGAAGCTCGACGACATGGCCGATGATGGCTGGCAGCGCATGCTGTGCATCGAGACCGCCAATGTGATGGATGACGTGGTGGTGTTGCTGCCAGGTGCCGAGCACACCCTGGGCGTCACCGTAGTCAGCGAAAAGCTCTGACACCTCCGTAGCAGCTGCCGCAGGCGGCGTCAGGCCCCGACCGTGGTGCCTGGGACGCAGCCTGCGGCAGCTGCTACGGGTTAGAGGTCGGACTCCACGACTACTCGCACTTTCGAGGCGTCCATCGCGTAGGCCGCGTCGGCCATATCGTTACTGACCTTCTCCACTTTCAGCGTGCCGATCGCCCACAGCGGCGTGTAGATGTCATCCAGCTTCAAGCCCTTGGGGTAGCGAATCAGGATCATCTGGTTCGGCGGCGGTGGCGGCACGTGGATGCAGGCGCCCGGGTACGGCACCAGGAAGAACGCCGTGGCACGGCCCTTGGCGTCGGTCTCCAGGGGCACGGGGTAGCCGCCGATGCGGATGTCCTTGCCATCCATCTCGGGCACGGTCTTGGTCGAATACATCACCGCCGGCAAGCCCTTGCTCTGCTTCAGGCCGCCCTTGTGGGTGAAGTTGCCGTCGCCCTCGGGGGTATTGTGGGTGATCTCCGGCATGGCCTCCAGGGCCTTCTGGTCCGACTTGGGCATGAGCGACAGCCAGTCGGTTTCCGGGAGTTTTTCTGCGGCGTGAACAAGGCCGCTGAAGACGAGCAAGGTGGCAAGAAGAATACGGCGCATGAAGGGCCTCGACACAAAATGAGTCGGGCATTCTAGCCCTCTCCAGGTGCCAGCGGAGAGGGCCATTGGGCGATTGTCAGTCGTTTTTCTTGATCATGCCGTAGATCACCAGCAGGACGATCGCGCCGATCACCGCACCGATGAAGCCCGCTGCCTGACCCGCCTGGTAGATGCCCAGCGCCTGGCCGCCATAGGTGGCTACCAGGGAGCCGCCAATGCCCAGCAGGATGGTCATGATCCAGCCCATGCTGTCGTCGCCGGGCTTGAGGAAGCGTGCCAGCAAGCCAACGATGAGGCCGATGAAGATGGTGCCGATAATGCCCATGTGAAACCCTCTGATTGACTGCATTAGCCAAAGCCTAGTTGCGCTTTGGCTTCCTGCAATCAGAGGGCTCACCGGGGAGGATGGTTCCCTGTCAGGCGCCGATCAGGGCTTCGACTGCCTTGATCTGTTGCTGCAGGGTAGCCATGTCGGCGCTGCGCAGGGTGGCGTGGCCCACCTTGCGGCCAGCCTTGAAGGCCTTGCCGTAGTGATGCAGGTGGCAGTCGTCGATGGCGATGACCTTATCCACAGGCGGCACTTCACCGATGAAGTTGAGCATGGCGCTTTCGCCGACCTTGGCGGTCGAACCCAGCGGCAGGCCAGCCACGGCGCGCAGGTGGTTCTCGAACTGGCTGCACTCGGCGCCCTCGATGGTCCAGTGCCCGGAGTTGTGCACGCGCGGGGCGATCTCGTTGGCCTTCAGGCCACCGTCCACTTCGAAGAACTCGAAAGCCAGCACGCCCACGTAGTCCAGGTGCTTGAGCACGCGGCCGGCGTAGTCTTCGGCCAGGGCCTGCAACGGGTGGTCGGTGCTGGCCACGGACAGGCGCAGGATGCCGCTGTCGTGGGTGTTGTGCACCAGCGGGTAGAAGCGGGTCTCACCGTCGCGGGCGCGCACGGCAATCAGCGACACTTCGCCGGTGAACAGCACGAAGCCTTCCAGCAGGCATGGCACGCTGCCCAGCTCGGCGAAGGTACCTTCGACGTCAGCCTGGCTACGCAGCACTTTCTGGCCCTTGCCGTCGTAACCCAGGGTGCGGGTCTTGAGCACGGCAGGCAGGCCGATGCTGGCCACGGCGGCGTCCAGGTCGGCTTGCGACTGGATGTCGGCGAACGTGGGCGTCGGCACGCCCAGGTCCTTGAACATGCTCTTTTCGAACCAGCGGTCGCGGGCGATGCGCAGGGCGTTGGCGCTCGGGTATACCGGCACGAACTGCGACAGGAACGCCACGGTCTCGGCCGGCACGCTTTCGAACTCGAAGGTCACCAGGTCGACTTCGTCAGCCAGCTGGCGCAAGTGGTCCTGGTCGCCGTAGTCGGCACGCAGGTGCTCGCCCAGGGGCGCGGCGCAGGCGTCCGGCGCCGGGTCCAGGAAAGCGAAGTTCATACCCAGCGGCGTACCCGCCAGGGCCAACATGCGGCCCAGCTGGCCGCCACCGATAACACCGATCTTCATGAAAGAGCCTCAGGCCTGACGCGGGTCTGGATTTTCCAGCACGCTATCTGTCTGTTCAGTGCGGAATTGCTTGAGCACGGCGTGGAATTGCGGGTGCTTGGCGCCCAGGATGCTGGCCGACAGCAGCGCGGCGTTGATCGCGCCGGCCTTGCCGATGGCCAGGGTGGCGACCGGCACGCCGGCTGGCATCTGCACGATGGACAGCAGCGAATCGACGCCCGAGAGCATGGAGGACTGCACCGGTACGCCCAGTACCGGCAGGTGGGTCTTGGCCGCGCACATGCCTGGCAGGTGGGCAGCGCCACCGGCACCGGCGATGATCACTTCGATTCCGCGGCCTTCCGCTTCCTCGGCATACTGGAACAGCAAATCGGGCGTACGGTGGGCCGAGACCACGGTGACTTCGTACGGAATACCGAGCTTGTCCAGCATATCGGCGGTGTGGCTAAGGGTGGACCAATCGGACTTGGAGCCCATGATCACGCCAACCAGTGCACTCATCGTCGAGCCTCTTCTCTTGGGCGCCCGCAGGCGCGTCAAAAAACAACAAGCCACGCAGGAAAACCGGCGTGGCTTGTTATGCGAATTATGGCCGGCAAAACCGACCGAAGGCCGCGCAGTATACCGCAAAGATCGCGGATAAATAGACCTTCTATCAGCGCTGAAAACCGCGGTTTTACTGACTTTAAAGTCAATGCCAGACAAGCCCGAAGCCTGCTGCAGGAAGGTGCCTACTCCGTCGACCGCCTCGCCTGTATCGCGGCCAAGGCCGGCTCCTACCAGCCACGGCGCAGGAGCCGACTTTAGTCGCGATGCAGACGACGCGGCTTTACCCTAAGGCGCTGCGTTTGAGCTGGCGACGCAGTCGGTAATTGTCTGCCATAAGTCCGACGAAAACGACGAAGTTGAGCAAAGCAAAACCTTCCTGGCCAATATGGCTCCAGAACATCCAAGCCAGAAAAGATGCAACCAGGGCCGTGATCAACAACAAGAGCGAGTCTTTCATGCATTCATCCTTTAAAACCTGCCTGATGCAGGTAATCCAAAAAGCCCACGCAACTGCGTAGCTGCAGTCTTGGGCAACAGCTAAGGGGCGGGAGTGCCCGCCGCGCCACCTTCCAGCTTGCGCCACAGCAGGCGCACATTGGCCTTCCTCACCAGTGCGCAGCGGTACAGGCGAATCTCCAGCGGCACGTGCCACTGCGGCCCGCCGCACACTACCAGCTCGCCACGCTTGAGCTCGGCCTTGGCGCTCAGGTGCGGCACCCAGGCGATGCCCAGGCCTTCCAGGGCCATGCTCTTGAGGCTATCGGCCATGGCGGTCTCATACACCGTGGTGTAGCGCAGGTTGCGCTGGCGCAGCAGCAGGTTCACCGAGCGGCCCAGGAAGGCGCCGGCGCTGTAGCCTAATAGCGGGAAGCTGATGTCGTGTTCCAGATCGTACAGCGGCTTGCCGTCCGGCCCCACGGCGCAGACCGGGATCATTTCGGTGTGCCCCAGGTGCAGCGACGGGAAAATCTCGGCGTCCATCTGCAACGCGGCGTCCGGGTCATAGAAGGCCAGCATCAGGTCGCAGCCACCTTCGCGCAGGGCGTGCACGGCGTCACCGACGTTGGTGGCCACCAGCCGGGTGGCGATGTTCAGGCCTTCATTACGCAGCTGCGCGATCCAACTGGGGAAGAAGCCCAAAGCCAGGGAGTGGGCGGCAGCCACCTGCATGACCTCGCCCTGCCCGCCTTCCAAGTGATGCAAATGACGCAAGACTTCGCCCAATTGTTCCACCACGGTTCTCGCGGTCACCAGGAACAGTTGGCCGGCCGCCGTCAGCTCGATAGGCGTGCGCGAGCGGTTGACCAATTGCAGCCCCAGGGCAGCCTCAAGGCTGCGGATCCTGCGGCTGAACGCGGGCTGCGTGACAAAACGGCGCTCCGCAGCCTGGGAAAAGCTGCGGGTGGCGGCCAGGGCACTGAAGTCCTCCAGCCATTTACTCTCAAGATTCATCAGCGACCTCCGGGGCGCCTTACGTTCTGGACGACTGATGCGTCACACGACCTATTATGCCGTTTATGCATAGGGCAGTGTCTAACAGCATTGGCCGACGATTGGTCACAAGCCTAGCATTGGCAGCGTTCCGGCACATGCCGGGTCCACATTGAGATTATCTCTATCATGTCCTCCGCTGCATCACCGCGCATCGAAAAAGACCTGCTTGGCGTTCTCGAAGTCCCCGCTGAAGCGTACTACGGCATCCAGACCCTGCGAGCGGTTACCAACTTCCGCCTCTCGGGCGTTCCGATCTCGCACTACCCCAAGCTGGTCGTGGGCCTGGCCATGGTCAAACAGGCCGCTGCCGACGCCAACCGCGAGCTGGGCCACCTCAGCGATGCCAAGCACGCCGCCATCAGCGAAGCCTGTGCTCGCCTGATCCGCGGTGACTTCCACGAGCAGTTCGTGGTGGACATGATTCAAGGCGGCGCTGGCACTTCGACCAACATGAATGCCAACGAAGTCATCGCCAACATCGCGCTGGAGGCCATGGGCCACAGCAAGGGCGAGTACAAGTACCTGCACCCCAACAACGACGTGAACATGGCGCAGTCGACCAACGACGCCTACCCCACCGCGATCCGCCTGGGTCTGCTGCTGGGTCACGACGCCTTGCTGGCCAGCCTCGACAGCCTCATCCAGGCCTTCTCGGCCAAGGGCCAGGAGTTCTCCCACGTACTGAAGATGGGCCGTACCCAGCTGCAGGACGCGGTACCGATGACCCTGGGCCAGGAATTCCACGCGTTCGCCACCACGCTGACCGAAGACCTCAACCGTCTGCGCAGCCTGGCGCCGGAGCTGCTGACCGAAGTCAACCTGGGCGGTACCGCCATCGGCACCGGCATCAACGCCGACCCGCGCTACCAGGCCCTGGCCGTCTCGCGCCTGGCTACCATCAGCGGCCAGCCGCTGGTACCGGCTGCCGACCTGATCGAAGCCACCTCCGACATGGGTGCCTTCGTGCTGTTCTCCGGCATGCTCAAGCGCACCGCGGTGAAGCTGTCGAAGATCTGCAACGACCTGCGCCTGCTGTCCAGCGGCCCGCGTACCGGCATCAACGAGATCAACCTGCCAGCGCGTCAGCCAGGCAGCTCGATCATGCCAGGCAAGGTCAACCCGGTGATCCCGGAGGCCGTGAACATGTGTGCCTTCGAAATCATGGGCAACGACCTGGCCCTGACCATCGCCGCCGAAGGTGGCCAGCTGCAGCTGAACGTGATGGAGCCGCTGATCGCCTACAAGATCTTCGACTCGATCCGCCTGCTGCAACGCGCCATGGACATGCTGCGCGAGCACTGCATCGTCGGCATCACTGCCAACGAAAAGCGCTGCCGCGAACTGGTCGAGCACTCGATCGGCCTGGTTACTGCGCTGAACCCGTACATCGGCTACGAGAACGCCACCCGTATCGCCCGCATCGCGCTGGAAACCGGCCGCGGCGTACTGGAACTGGTGCGTGAGGAAGGCCTGCTGGACGAAGCCAGCCTGGAAGACATCCTGCGCCCAGAAAACATGATTGCTCCACGCCTGGTGCCGCTGAAGGCCTGACCTTCACCACCACGCGCTGCTACACCGCTCACCAGGTCGAGGGACTAGACACCTCTCACCTTTTGAGGGCCCCGGGCTTGTCCCGCGGGCCCTTTTTTTTGCCTGGCGTTTGGGTAAGGAATGGGGCGGCTAGTACAGGTGTCGAAGGCTGCGTCCGGGGCCTATGGGGTGTCAGGCATTGCGCGCGGTCCATGACGCGGCCTGCGGCCGCTGCTACAGGTGCCGTGTACCCCGTAGCAGCTGCCGAAGGCTGCGTCCGAGACCTATGGGGTGTCAGGCATTGCGCATGGCCCATGACGCGGCCTGCGGCCGCTGCTACAGGTGCCGCGTACCCCGTAGCAGCTGCCGAAGGCTGCGTCCGAGACCTATGGGGTGTCAGGCATTGCGCATGGCCCATGACGCGGCCTGCGGCCGCTGCTACAGGTGTCGCGTACCCCGTAGCTGCCGAAGGCTGCGTCCGGGGACTATGGGATGTCAGGCATTGCGCAGGCCATAACGACAAAACCCCCGCCTGCGCTAGCAGACGGGGGTTTCGGAATTCAATCTTGACGATGACCTACTCTCACATGGGGAAACCCCACACTACCATCGGCGATGCATCGTTTCACTGCTGAGTTCGGGATGGGATCAGGTGGTTCCAATGCTCTATGGTCGTCAAGAAACTCTGTGTGCCGATCCGTCACCGCAGTGACGTGCCAGCCGAAAATGATGGAGCTTCTACTAAAAGACAAAACCCCCACCTGCCTTCGCAGATGGGGGTTTCGGAATTTAATCTTGACGATGACCTACTCTCACATGGGGAAACCCCACACTACCATCGGCGATGCATCGTTTCACTGCTGAGTTCGGGATGGGATCAGGTGGTTCCAATGCTCTATGGTCGTCAAGAAATTCTGTAGCCAGGATGCCCTTTGGGTGGCATTCCAGCGAATCGGGTATGTGATGGTATTTGTGAATCAGCAAACTTTCGGTTCGTATCATCTTCACAACACCGCAATCTGGTCTGTTCGACGCAAATTGCTTGGGTGTTATATGGTCAAGCCTCACGGGCAATTAGTATTGGTTAGCTCAACGCCTCACAGCGCTTACACACCCAACCTATCAACGTCGTAGTCTTCGACGGCCCTTTAGGGAACTCAAGGTTCCAGTGAGATCTCATCTTGAGGCAAGTTTCCCGCTTAGATGCTTTCAGCGGTTATCTTTTCCGAACATAGCTACCCGGCAATGCCACTGGCGTGACAACCGGAACACCAGAG